>JAUWBN010000002.1 GCA_030601675.1 Hadesarchaea archaeon
GCGGAACATCCTTCAAGATGGACTGAATGAAATAGGTCGGGAACCGGCCGAATTCGCGCCTGTGGAGATCGGGCATCTACCCGCGAGGGCAAGCCTAATCGTCGAAGCAGGAAGCCCCGTCCTTTAGGGCGGGGTAGTTCATATAAAAAGTTATTCAGCGAGGAGTAAGGGGGCTGAGCACATGCCAGAGAAGCTAGCTAATCCGGCACCCTTAGGTCTAGCTTGTTTCGCGCTAACGACATTTCTGTTAAGTATGCTCAACGCCGAACTCGCTCCAAAAGAGCTTATGGGCGCTTTCGTGTCTTGTGCGTTAGTCTATGGGGGGGCGATACAGATAATGGCTGGTATGTGGGAGCTCAGAGCAGGATCGACATTTGGCGGGATCGCTTTTAGTTCTTATGGGGGGTTTTGGCTATGCATGGGGTTAATCCTCCTACTAGAATTTTTAGGAGTTTGGACGGTACCTCAAGCCGCCCTCGGTGTATTTCTCTTAGCTTGGACATTGTTCACGTTTTATCTATGGGTTGGAACGTTCAGGCTTAACTGGGCATTAGTATCGACATTTGGATTGTTGTTGCTAACTTTCATACTCTTAGATATAGGACATTTAGCTGGGATCTCTACCGCCAATGTTGTTGGGGGTTACGTGGGAATACTATGCGCCCTCAATGCATGGTACGTCTCGGCAGCGGTACTTCTGAATGAGTTGTTCAGAAAGGAAGTATTGCCAGTTGGGCACATAAAGCGTTGACATTCCCCACGAATGAATTAGGGGATTCTTCCCCTATTTGCCCTCATGCGTTCCGAAAACGCTTCGGCTTCAACGTGGAGAATTTCCGCGCTCAAAATCAATGACTGCCGGGATGGCCTTGGGCCACTAGGTCGTGTCGGATGCAGCCCCGTTCCATAACCAATGATCGTGGAACCTCTGGCACGCTCGGAATGGGCTTCACGCATGCCCTTGCAACCCTCGGCGGCGGATTTTTCGCGCACGACGCATATTCACCACCCATCTTACCCAACACCGGAATTTCAAGGTAAGATACATCTTGTAAATCCAAATACCGACCCCGGCCCCAAAAGGTATTTATGAAGGCCGAAGGTAGGTAAAATTGTCCATAAAAACAAAGGGAGGCAAGGTACAATGGCTGAAGAGAAACCTGCCGTGACTGAAGAGAAACCTGCGGCAAAGGAAAAACCTGCTGTGACTGAAGAGAAACCTGCGGCAAAGGAAAAACCTGCTGCGGAGAACGTGGTTTTTATCGGGATAAAGCCCGTGATGAACTACGTGCTTGCAGTGATAACGCAGTTCAACATGGGTTCCGGCGATGTCATCTTGAAGGCACGAGGTAAAGCGATCAGCAGGACCGTCGACGTTGCGGAGATCACCAGAAATCGCTTCTTGCAGGGACTAATTGTGAAAAACATTTTGATTGGAACCGAAGAGGTTCAAGGCGAGCGCGGCGCGACCAATGTTTCGACCATCGAAATAGTGCTCGGAAGGGGCAAGTAAACCCTCCCGCGCTCTTTTTATTTTTTTTTGCCCCCTTTACCCAGTTCTGAAAGTCCTTAAACCGCCAGAACGAAGGACTACTGGGCCGAATTTGCGAACACCTATCTGCAACGTGTGCCTCAGGAGCGGCATCCTCTGCCAAGGGTGCGAGAGCAGGCTGAAAGATGGTAAGATTTCAGAGCTCGATGCTGAAATCTCCCGGATCCTATTCGAGCTCGCGCAAAAGCATCGCGGGCTGGAAAAGATAAACTTCAAGCGCGCAATCGATGCCGGCGATTTGATCGTCCTCGTCGTCGGGCGCGGAGAAATACGTTTTACTGTGGGAAGGGGCGGTAAAGTTGTTCGAGGGCTCGAGAACAAGCTTCGGGTGAAAACTCGCGTTGCCGAGGAGGGCACCGAAACCCGCAAGCTAGCACAAGACATCTTAACTCCAGCAAAAGTTCTGGGAATCAATGTCCTCTATGCTGGAGGGAAAGAAGAACACCGCGTGAGGGTGCCGCGCCTGCACCTCAAGCGCCTCCCCGCCAGCGTCAAAACAGTCCAGGTTGCCCTGACAAAGCTAACCAATAAAAACATCAAACTTGCATTTGAGTAGTGATTGCATGAAGCTCGATGAATTGGGAAACTTGCGGCGAACCCACCTTTCCACGGAAGTTTCCTCGAAGCTGGCCGGCAAGGAGGTCGTGGTGATGGGGAGGGTCGGCGATGTCCGCGACCTCGGCGGCATCAAATTTTTCATCCTCTCCGATATCTCTGGCTCCATCCAAGTCACGGCACCAAAGGCTAAAGTCGGCAAAAAGCTACTCGCCAAGATAGACGGCCTGACCCAAGAGTCGGCGGTTGCTGTAAGGGGTAAAGTAGTCGCTGCAAAACAGGCCCCACGCGGCGTTGAAGTCTTTCCCTCCGAGATCAGGGTTTTAAACCTCGCCTCCGTTCCCCTGCCGCTCGACCCGAGGGGACGGGTAAAAGCTAACTTAGATACTCGTCTGGACGCTCGCGCTCTGGACCTCCGTCGCTCGGAGTCGCTCGCTATATTCAAAATTCGCCACCAAGCGCTCCAGACCGCACGGAATTACTTCATGTCAAGGGGGTTCATTGAGGTCAACACGCCGAAAATCGTGGCGACAGCAACCGAGAGCGGGGCGGCCCTTTTTCCCATCTCCTACTTCGAACGCGAGGCTTTCCTGAGCCAGAGCCCCCAGCTCTACAAAGAGGTGCTCACGGGCTGCTTCGAGCGTGTCTTCGAGGTTGGGCCGATCTTCCGCGCCGAGGAGCACGACACGCCGCGGCACCTGAACGAGGCAATTTCAATCGATATCGAGGTCGCGTACGCGGCGGCGGAGGATGTGATGAAAATTCTAGAAGATTTGATTGTTGAAGTATTCTCGGACGTCAAACGAAAATGTGCCGAGGAGCTGAAGCCCCTCAACCACAAGCTGGAAGTCCCAAAGAAGCCATTCCTGCGCGTAACCTACGACGAGGCCCTCAAAAAATTAGAGCGGGCGGGGGTGAAAGTCCCGTGGGGTGAGGACCTGCCGACTCCAGCTGAGAAAAAACTCGGCGAACTCGTCGACGGGGCCTATTTTGTCGTTGACTGGCCGATGATTCTCAAACCATTTTATACCATGCCAAAAAAAGACACGCCAAAGTTAAGCGAGGCTTTTGACCTAATGCATAAAGGGTTAGAACTGGCATCAGGCGGGACGCGCATCCACCAAGAGGAGCTCCTCGTAAAACAGCTTAAGCAAAAGAGATTGAACCCACAGGGCTTTGAATCACACCTTCAGAACTTTCGGGCCGGGCTTCCGCCGCATGCGGGTTTTGGTTTGGGATTGGACCGCCTAACAATGGTTCTTACCGGCGCCGATAATATCCGGGAAGTGGTCCTGTTTCCGCGCGATAGGACAAGAATAACTCCTTAACTCTCACATCAAGCCCTTGAGCTTCCACAAAAGTTTTGGACTAACTTTCATGAACACCTTTAGCATGTCAGTCAGGCTTATCCTGTCGAACTCTACTCCCTGCAGAGCTATCGCCAGCTTGTCGAGCTCCTCATCGGACATACCCAAAAGCACTTCCTTTGCCCTGAGGTAGCGCTCCAGCTTCTTTTCCATCTGCTCGCGCCAGCGCCACTCATACTCGCCCAGTCTTTTCTCCGAGGTGTCACCTTCGCTTACCGCCTTAGCCGCCACCTCTCCCGCGATGTTACCAGCACGCATGGCAGGATCGATGCCGCCACCCGTTAAAGCGTTCACCTGTCTCGCCGCGTCACCAACCACGAGCAAGTTGTCCTTCACCGTCCGCTTGATGGGCCCGCTAACCGGCACGCCCCCCCCGTTTATCTCGATTATTTTCCCTTTCGAAAGGCTCGGCATGCGCGCGACGAAATCTCGGAGGTACTCGATCGGCCGTCGCTCGGCTCGGCTTCCGAGGACACCCAGCCCAACGTTCGCCATATCCTCGCCCTTCGGGAACACCCAGCAATACCCACCGGGCACGATCTTGTTCCCAAAATAATATTCCATCATCGAGGGGGATTCGAAATTTATTCCCACCATCTGAAATTGAACGCCTGTTTCGATGTCATCCAATTTTAGAGCTGTGTTTAGTCCCGCCCAGCGAGCCACCCTGGAGCCAACGCCATCGGCTGCGATTATGATCTCTGCTCTTACCTCAAGCCTGCCGCTCGCTCCCCGCGCTCTTACCCCTTTGGGCTTGCCGTTCTCTAAAATCAGTCCATCGACCATTGTTCCGACCTCGATGTCAGCCCCTTCCTTAACTGCAAGGGTTGCGAGATGCTTGTCGAAAATTTTGCGGTCGAGGATGTAGCCGACCTTGCCAACGACTTTTCGTTCGGCTATGCGCACCTCGATGCCCGAAGGCGAAACAAGCTTCACCACATTTGTCTTGCCAAGTGCCCAGCGGGGGTTCGGCTTAATGTCTAGCTCCTTCAAAACATCTTCATTCAGGGCCTCGCCACACTGCACCGGTACACCCAACTCGCGGCGCTTGTCAAACAACAAGACGCTTGCCCCCTCACGTGCAGCAGCTCGTGCAGCCATCGACCCGGCTGGACCCGCCCCTACCACCACGATGTCATACTTTTCTCTCAACCGCTATCGCCCCTATCGGACAAACCTTGGCACAGAGCCCGCATTCCGTGCAGCCCTCTTGGATGCGCACTTCGGTGGTTGAAACCTCAATCGCGTTTGTGGGGCATACGCCTGAACAAGCACCGCACAGAATGCATACGCTCGCATCTACCTTCACACTCATTCAAACTCCATCAGGGTACGTTGTCCCCCGAGCTTTTGAGCTTTGGCCAGCTCGAGAGGGATTTCGAGGTGACCGTATCGTCCCCCTCCACCCGGGATTACCCTTAACTCGCCCCCTCTAAATGCCCTGATCACTGCCGCAATTTTCCCCCCGGCTGCATTCGCGAGTTCCTCCGCGGGCACATCTATGAGAACTTCGATCTCGTTGCCGAAGCGCGTGACGAGCTTTTCCCACATCGATTGGACCTCCGGCGCGTGAGCATTGTTTTCTCCCAGCGCCAATGCAATGACCTCGGCGAGCGGCGCTATTCGCAGATAACTCGGGCGATGGGGCGGATGTTTTGGCTCTGGGTAATCGGCGAGCTCGTTGACGCGGTCCCGGACCCCCTTCTTGACCCACCCGCCGCACTTGTCGCATCGCCATCGTGCCGACTTCGCCTGCTCTAGCTCGAACTGCTTGTAGCAGCGAGAGCATGCCGAGCGATGATATTTGCCGAGCCTTGGGTCGAAGCCAACGTTGAGCACGATACGCCGCCCGTTTTCCCGCTTGATCGCCTTGATGACCTCAGCGTAAGTTGGCTCCGCCAGCTCGAAGCGGTTGAACTCGCGCCCCAGTTTGTCTGGCCAAGGGGAGTGGGCATCGCTGTTCGACATGAAGGTGACCTCTTGAAGCTCCGCGATTCGGTCGGCCATGAGGGTATCCGCACTCAGCCCAAGCTCCAAGAATTTCACGTCAGGGGCTCGATCGCCGTAGCAAGCCCGCATGCTATCAAATTCCTTGTACATGCTCGTCCAAGGGGTGAACGCGTGCCCAGGACCGATCAAACAATCGTGTGCTAATGCTATGTCAACGATCTCAGGAGCACCCAACTCAACTCGTGCACGCCCATCTACATTTATATCACTTGAATGCTTCGCTAGCTCCTCACGCACGCTTTCGATGGCGGCGAGGGCGGGTAAAAAAATTAGGTGGTGTACGCGGTGTTTGTCTTCGACCTCGACCGTTAAGATGAAGCGAGTGTGGTAGCGGGGGTGCTCGAAGGTGCCCTCCGCGACCTCTACCAGCTCCGCCTTAATGCTCTCAACCCATCTCGGGTGAAAAACATCGCCCGTGCCCACGAATGCCAGTCCCTTGAGTTTGGCCTGCTGCGCGATCGTGTCCAAAACCATCCTTGTGGAAGTCGCGCCCGAGTATCTGGAATGTATATGTAGGTCGGCGGGGTAGGTTTGGAGTTCTGGCAAGTCAATACCTACTCGATGTTGCGGGTTCAACGTTTTAAAAGCTTAAGAGAATTCTGCTTATCCTCATATCCAAGGCTCATCCACCGACCAAATGTCCAAGAGGTCACGCTGGCTCCAGCAACTGCTGCAATAAATTGGATTTTCAAAAATCACCACCACCTGCATTGCACATGTTGAATTATCACAATGTTCTAACCCAAGGCAATGTCCCACCTCGTGAAGCAAGATAGTTCTCTCGCGATCGAGGCGCTCGGGTAAGTACTTTCCATTTAAAGCCGCCCCATAGTCCTCTCTCGCCAACCCCCCCCTTTGCTCCTCTTCCTCAAGTTCGTTCGCGTAAAAAACATAGAGGTGAGTCGTGGGGTTGTCGTGGGACTGGCTCTCTATCAGTACTAACTCCTGGATACTGATCGACTCGGGCGAAACGCCAATTGCTGCTAGTTTGCTATTTGTAATCTCGTCTTGAATCACCTCAACCACCACGCCCAAATCGTGCTCAAAATAGGACTCTATGTAGCTGATCGCCTCTGGCGCCGGAGCGTGGCCTGACATATAGTCTATCTCAAGGTAGAGGCGTGGATATGCTGGAGCATTTTCGATTTGTTGCGCCACACTCGATGCATCAAAAAGGTCGGTGTTGTAGAGTACTTCCAAGAGATCGCTCAGTCCATCTCCATCCGTATCTGTTGCTCTGGGGTCCGAAAGATAGGTGTTGTACTCCACCCAATCGCTTAGGTTATCCCCATCTGAGTCTTTGGAAAGTGGGTCTGATGAAATATCGTGGGATACGTCGTTCACCGTTATCGACCACCCACTTACCTCCAACCCATCAAGCAACCTATCGTTGTCGGTGTCGTTGTCTGATGGATTCGTCCCATAAATGCTGATCTCTGGGCCATCGAGAAGCCCATCGTTGTCGGTGTCTGTACTGTCCGGGTTAGTGTGATGGGTGTGGTACTCGTCCCAATCGTTTAAACTATCTCCATCTGAATCGCTGGACAATGGGTTTGATGCCACGTGCTGAGTTTGGTTGTTTACCGTTATGGACCAACCATCTAATTCCAACTTGTCGGCTAGGTTGTCGTCATCGGTATCCGCGCTATTGGGATTGGTGAAGTAAGTGTGACATTCATTCCAATCGTTTAGATTATCCTCATCTGAATCTACGGAAAGTGGATTCGATTTCACGTAGACCGAGGGGCCGTTCACCGTTATCCACCAGCCGTTCACCTCCAAGCCGTCGGATAGCCCATCGCCGTCCGTATCTGGATTTCCGAAGTCAGTCCCCAGTAGAATCTCGTCCAAGTTTGACAGCCCATCCCCATCCGAGTCCATCAGAAAAAACACGGGAATGACAATGGCTAATGTCACGATGATTGCCACGAGGACCAGAATGGCTTTTCTCATTACTACCCTCGTATCACAAACGTCGATTATCTAGAAAAACAATTCTACCCGATGTACCAAGCCTCTTCCTCTTCACGCCGCCGCTCCTTGCGCACGCGGAGCTCCATCTCCCTCCGAATCCGATCAAGCGTGCGCTCCGTTTCCCTCGCGCGGCGTTCGAGGGCGCTCATGTCAATCTTGATGCCCAACACACCAACGAGTACCTCGAGTACCACCTGCGCAGCGCGGTGATCGACCACCATACCATGAGTTTCACCAAGCAGGCATATCCCCCGCATCCCGCGCAGCCTTCCTAGCCCCAGCAACAGGCCGGCGGCTCCGATTATCGGTCCCCCTCCCTTCTCCACCGTGACGCCGTGCTTGCGGAACTCCTCTAAGAGTGCGTGGTCGCCCACTCCCACAACTCTCGGCTTCCCCTTCGAATACTTACCCGTCGCGTACCCGCCAAGGGTGAAAAGCTGCTTCACATTGAACTGCTCGATAACATCAAGGATGCGCTCAACGACCTCGTAGTGCCCCTCGGGGGAAACGGGCTGCACATCCCCGACCAAAATTACAACGTCTTTGCCGTCGGTGCGTGCCCAGTAAAATTCGTTCCTCAGCGGCTTTAGCGTGCCGTTCGCTTGGACCGCAACGTGATGGGGAAAGTGGGGTGAGCAGAGCTCGGCAAATTTCTTGGCGTGAAGCTCCTCCAGCAAGTGCTCCGCCGCCAGCTTCCCAACGTACCCCATACCCGGCAAGCCCTCGATCAGGATCGGCGCCTTTAGCTTGGGCTTCGAGATGACGTTGACCGTCGTCTTTTCCATATTCACGCCTCCCCAGCCTGCTTTTTCAACATCCGTCGGTATTTACCGTAGGGGTCGAGCGGGGAGAATTTGGGTGGATGGGGTGAGATCGTCCGCCCTCCACAACTTGGGCACACGTCCTTGAGCGTGTACGCGCCACACGACTTGCACTTTTTTAGTTTCATCCACTACCCCGCCCTGTGAAATTCTCCTCTCCCACCCGCCTTCTTCACGGCTGCGATGGCCCCCTCAACCGCCTTCTGCATCGCGCTCTCGGCTGCTTTATAGGAAGGGGCAGTGACCTCGATGCGATACCGCGGCGAGCCCACGTAATAGAACTCCACGTCGATCTCGTTTCCCTTCGTAGAGTCGCGGGCGTCCGTCATGGCTGATTTTACCACTTCTACGCCGTTGGGGGAGGGGCAGCTCAGATCTGTGTAACCAACGACCTTATAAGACGGTGGTTCGACGGCGGAAGCCGCGACCTCGCTGAGCGCGTCCACCCAACGCCGCTCCTTAACTACCTCGGTTAGGGTGCCCTTATCCTTCGCAGCTGACTCGAGTGCCGAGTAGAGATCACCAAATTTGTCCTGCAGCACAAAGCCCACCTCCTCGTAGGCTTCGTCGAGACTCTTTTCGAGCTTGCCCGCCGCCAGCTCGAGGAGCTTCTCGGCCCTCTGCTCCCGTTTCAACTGCTGCGTCTTCCACCGACGCTCGCTATCCTTGACCCTGCGGAGCGAGAGATCGACATGCTTTCGTTTCGAATCCACATCCAAAACCTTGCACACTGCCTTTTGTCCCTCCCGAACGTAATCACGAATGTTTTTAATCCAACCCGAAGCGACCTCCGATATGTGGACCATCCCCTCCTCCCCGCCGTATTCATCGAGCCCCATGAATGCGCCTTGGGTGAAAACCTTCGTCACCGTGCACATGACGAACTCATCGATGGTTGGCCACTCCGACTTGCGCCTCACCAATTTAACGCCTCCTTCACTCCATCTCCTCGAGGATCATGACCTTTATCTCCGCCTTCCCCCCACGGGGCACCGCGAGCGTCTTGCCACACACCTTGCATCTGACGACGGAGCTAACATGACTGTACACCAACTGTTCGTTCTCGCAATCACTACATCGGACCCTCAAAAACCTCGAACGCTGTTTTTCTTGCATTTCTCCACTTACTCCTCAAACTTCACACTCTTCGCCCTGAAACCGCGGTGGGGGTGGGACTTCCCGCAGACTTTGCACTTGAGCATCAAGACGACTTTTTTTGCCGTCTTTGTAAATTTCTTCTGCTCAGACCTCGGCTGGCTGCCATAACCGGACGTGACACGCCCGAACTGGCGCTGCCCCCAGCTCAACGGGCGGGCGGAGCGCTTTTTTAGCTGAGAAACACCGTGCTCCGTGTGCTTCCTACAGGACGGGCAATAGGTGCGGAGTTTTTTTGGGATTATCATACTATCTCTCGAAAAACTTCGGCCTCTTCCCAAAAAAAGGTATCGCCGGCTAAACCTTGACCTCGATCTTTCTCGCGAGACCATGCTTCACCATGAGCTCGGCGCTGCGCCTCGGCAGGCTGGTTATCTCGCCCCTCTTGAACGGTCCGTATTGTCGGAGGTCGTCGCCGACTATGGGTGGAACCTCGGTCTGCACGATCAATAAAACATTTGTTATCTCGCGAGGCGCCGCGAGTTCCGCCTTCCCGGTCATCGTTGAGGAGACGAGTTCGGTGTAAAGCTTCTCCAAGCTCTGCCTTATCTCGCTGAACGCGTAGCGCTCGCGTTCCAACAGGGGGGCCGGCAGCCTCCCCTGCGCTATTTCATCGATGGCCTTAAACACTCGAGAAAGGTGGATCTCCTGGACCATCCAAAACACATTTCGGAGTTCTTCCTGCAGCAGCTCCCCTCGCAGGGGTTCGCCGTGCTTGAGCTCGAAGTTCAGCTGTGCCACATATCTGGCTGCATTTTGGTAGAATTCCTCTGAAATCTCCGCGAGTTCGCGTGAAGTTTTTTCCGCCAACCACGCCCGCTTCACGTCCTCATATGAAAATTCGGTCATCAATGCCCACGCTCACGTACAAATTTTGGGACTGCGTCTTCCAGCTTGAAACGCTCCATATCCCGCACGAGTACGCATTTCATACTGACGCCGGAGTGTAGGCTCGAGGGCAAACGCAAAATGCGCTTTGTGTCGATTGTGACCTTCCCATCGGTGAACCCTGAGTTCAGCCTAACCAAAAATTCCAAGAGTTGCCGAAAGGTCTTTGGGCCAAGCCCTCCGAGCGTGGAAATCTCATCCAGTTTCCCCCCACGTATCACACCCAGAACCCTCTCCTTCTCTGCCATGAGCTTTTGGACTACTGACTTTCTTAGTCCACGAGTTTTCGAAAGATGTTCTTCACCTAACCCCTCAAAGGTCCGCGCGAGGCGCTCCCTGAAGACTTTAGAATAGCCGAGCGCCATCGTAACATCGGTTGGGATCACGCCGCCGGTGATGTACTCAACGATTTGACCCCGCTCGGTCTGCTCCAGCGTCATTATCGCGTCGTCGATCACTCGGATGTGAAAGCCGCGGCCGGAATATACAAAGTTGATGTTGCGCAGCCCCAGATCCTTGCTCATGGTTTCAGCAAACTCCATCGCGACTCGACGGGCCTCATCGATGCATCGTTCACAAACGCTCCCGGAGGCACAGCCGCAACTCTTCAAGGGGAGGTCCTTTGCGTCGATGTCTAAGGCAAGTTCGGATTTCATCCACCCCTTCCGCATCGACGGCTGCTCGTAAAGTGCGACGCTGGCGAACACGGAATAGGGGGCCCTGTTCTGTAAATACTCCGCCAGCTGCTCGACGGTCATGAACTGATTGTACCTGTGGCTCGGCCCTGTGCCATCCAAATCGAACCCGAACTCACGTAGGGAGAGGGTGTGAAGGATGAAATCGGGCAACTCGCGTTTGTTCCATTCCTCAGAGTAAAATTGCCTTCGCTCCTCAAGGGTCGCTTCACGCATTTCCATTTATCCACCCGCGCCTGACCTCGCGTGCTCGGACAGCCTTCTGAAGTAATAGGTAAGTGGATTCTTTATCTTACGACAGAGCTCATCCGGATCGCAGAGCGGTGCGGCCGACAGCAGTATTTTCGAGCAATTCGGTACGCGGTACCACTTCGATTTTCCGCTGCTCTCTAAGTGGGGCTCGGTCGTCATTCCGAACCCGAGATGGTAGTAAATGTTCGCCTTTTCTTGGGGTTGATCCTTGAAAAACGGGGGTTTGCATCGCTCGGCCGCATCGAAGATTGGCGCCGCAATCTCATCCCGAATGACTGAAATGTCCCTGATGAAATCACCGATTCGGGTGGCGGCCTTGCCCGAAGGAGAAGCACGCGCGTAAGAGAGAAATGAAGTCAGTAAAACGGTGATCGCGTAGTTCCTCATCCCGGAGCCGACCCCACCCATAGCTATCTTCACGCATGGGGGAAAGAACTCTAAGCGAAGCTTTCCCATCGGCACGCGCGCAAACCTCTCGCGAAGACCGAGCTCTGGAGGCAAAAGTGACGATATGCGTTCACCAACCTCAGTAAGTCGCTTGGACGGTGCCCCGATGTCGGAGAAGCGCTCGTATACCGATGCCACGTATTCCTCAGTTCGCACGGCTATGAAATCTGAAAAAAGATCCCAGAGATCGCGAGGGGTGATCACCGCCCTCCCGTTCACCAGATAGAGCTTCGTTAGCTCGGCGCGTCGATGCCTGAGCAGGGGTGCAAGGTCCGTCCAGCGCACCGCATACCTAGGTAAATACTGTGGGAGTAGGCGATCGTCTACTGTTTCTATGCCGTCCTCCGCGAGGCGTCGGTCGCGTATCTTGTAGAGGTCCTCCCGCGGGATCTCCACACCGCCGAGCTTGACACCATTGCCGCCCTCCAGCTGGATGAGCTTGATCGAACGCTTAACCACCTCCAAACACAAATCCTCGTGACCGCGTTTGAAAAGGTCGTACATACGATATTTAATCGTCTCCTTTGTCGCGTCACTTATCAGACGGGCCTCACGTGAGTAGGGGTACGACACTGCTGCCACACCTTGGCACATGAGGTAAAAGGAGAGTACGTCAGCCCGAATTGTCTCAGCATCGGGCCCGACCACCATGTCCTTGCTCGACCATTTCACGCGTGCGATGGTCCGATCGACTATTTCCTGCGGCATCGAATCCAGCGGGGGTGATGTCTCCACCAGCTTCTTTGCCTCCGCTGCAAATGGATCTAGCGTTGCCACATACTCGGGAGCGATCAAGGCCCAGCCTCACCAACGGTTCATTCTTGAATAATTTGGCGCCATCGCATTTAATCGTTGGGGGCGATGAATTTACTCCGCCTCGATTCTTGGGGCCAACAAGAACCGCAGCCTGCCTTTGCCCTCTGCGACCTGGAAGTCCAGCTGAATCGGTAGGTCAGTGCCCAAGTTGATGGTGATGATGTCCGATGGCCCCGCTGCCTTCGCCATGTCGCTGAGATATTTTATGTTGAACATCACGCGTGCCGGTTGCTTGACGCTGAGCTTCAGCAGCGCCTGATCGCCCTTGCGCAGTTTGAGCTCGGAGGTGCCCTTATCGCTCTCAGCGGAAAGGGTAAATCCATCCTCGCTCAATTCGAATTTTACGTTGTCCCCCACGATCTCGGCATCCTTCAATCCGTCTTGGATCACCCCTGCCACCACATCGACGGTCGCGGTGAACTGAAGCTTTGGCTCGGGCAACTCCGCCTCGCTTACATCAATGAGCGGCAAGCTGAGGCGCCTCGTCGATACACCCCTGAATGTGAGAGTCAAACGATTTTTCTCCTCGTCGAGCTCGAGGGTCAGCTCATCTTCGGCCTTGGCGCGTGCAAGGATCTTGTTCATCTCGGTGAGGCCTATGCCCAAAGTCGTTGGTTGGTTGACCTTGTACTCCTCGAACGCCGAAGCCGGCAACTCGAAATCCAACAGCGCAACGTGCGAGGGGTCCATCGCCTTCATCTTGATGCCCTCGGGGGTGAACTTGAATGCCGCCTCGTCGATGAGGTTCACCATCGCGCTCACGCATGTCTTCCAAGTCTTCGAATCCGCCATCCGAGCACTCACCATTTCACCTCGCCTCCTCGAGTTCCCCTTCCAATTTTTTGACCTCGCGCCTGACCTCCTCATACAACCCCAAGTCCAGACCATCAACACGCTGTACGATCTCGGCCCGCAGCTCGTGGGCACCAGCGACGTTCAGCGGCATCCCGAACACCCTGACCCTTGAGCCTACCTCCACGCCCTCGACCACCGCTGGATCATCGAAAACCACGGTGAGGCGACTGGAGCCATCGTCGAGCATGAATTCGGCCTCTTTTTTATCAACGACTAATCCGATTACCCTCACGCGCTCATCGCCTATTTTTATCTCAGAGATTTTCCTGCTGCGCGCCGGCTTTACGCGCGGTCGAAGTTCTTCCATGTTTGGGTCCCCACCATTTGTCTTCCTATTACGTTTAATCATTCCATGTTTTAGGTATATTCCCTCCAGGTGTGACCACACTTTGTGCAGCGGTAGAACCGTGTCGTTGCTTCGTCTGCTGCACGCGTCTGCCTCAGCCACCAATAGGCTGTGTCGTGCCCGCATTTAGTGCAACGAATTCGCGTGGTAGGTAGAGCTGGCTTTAATTCTTTTTCGACAACTGTTATTTCTTCTTCTGGCTTGGCTCCCTTGACAACTTTATACTCCTCTAATTTTGCCTCTTTCGCGACATAACCACAAACATTGCAGACCAAGATTGGCCCCTTCTCGATCTGCTTTGGTAGCATCAGCCCTCCGCACTTCGGACAGAACTGCATGCGCTCACCTCAGCCCCGCATCCTTTAAAATCCGTGCGTGATCGAAGGCAAGGTCGCGCCAAGGGATGCGTTTGAAAATTTTTACGTCTTGAGCGTCGCTGCTTGCTCTTAACCTGCCGCCCGCCCGTCTTGCCGAAAAACATACGCTGACGACGTGCCCCCGCGGGTCGCGCTTTGGATCTGAGTACACGCCCACGAGCTTCCCCAGCTTGACTCTTAAACCTGTCTCCTCCCTCACCTCGCGCGCCGCTGCATCTTCGGCCCTCTCACCATAGCACACGAAACCGCCGGGCAAAGCCCACCTCCCCTTATACGGCTCATTCCTTCGCTTGACTAACACCACGCCCCCGGGGGTTCGGATGATAACGTCGACCACGAGCATCGGGTGCCGCCTCACGCCATCAGCTCCCCTGGAACCAGAGCGATAGGTGACCGAGCTCCGGGATCACGAAAATTACCTTGCCTCTAATTTGCTCGGGCTTGAGGGGTGAATCTAGGGAGGTTACGTTATCCCCCTTTGTCGTGGTCCTGGCTATCCCGTTCTCGTCGCTCCACATAACGACGACCCTGTGGACGGTCGGTATCGGCCTACCAGTGTCAAACAGAATGACATCGCCTATCGAGATCTCCGTGACAGAACTCACACCTTGAATGATAAGCATGTCTCCGCGCTCGAACCCGCCCTGAAGTGGAAATTGGGAGGTGTCATAACCATTCGTTTCGAAAATCTCCCTCCAACCCTCGCCATCGTGCTTCATGCTGTTGGACACTACCGCCATCCAGTACGTGTCGGTCCGCAGGGCCAAGACCAGAACGCCGCTCACGCCGAAATAGAGGATTGATAGAATCAAGACGAATTCCAACACTTCTCGGACTATCTTACGGCCAAATATCTTTACTGCAAATCCCTTGGCCACACGTAGCTTCTTCCGTGATTTTTTCGCCCTCAAGCTAGGCCCTCCCGTAACTTTCGCCGCGCACCATGGCCGTGGCGATTAGGTGCGCGACCCTCAACGGCTCTGGAATCAGGCTACGTGTCGAAGTCAATTTTACAACCTGCTCAGCATCGGCGCGCCTCATGCCGACGAACTGCACGCAAATGGGCGCCGCTCGACGTTTAGTCCTCACTGAATAAATCTTACCCGAGCCCTTAACTACTTTCCACCGCTCATGCCAGTTTGGAAGGTGCTTAATTGCCTTCCTGACATCCGCCATATTTGGTCGCTCCCTAGAGACGACAATCACCGGCAGACCTGTCTGTTTGAACACCACCTTGATGTCGAGAACATTAAAGCCGGCAAAGGTCACGCCGTCCGCCATCACTATCCTGAGCTGCCCCCGGTGGCGACTCCGGTTGATCATCCCGACCACCCGCTCGGTCACGTCGGTACCGTCCTGCTCGATTGTGGTGCTCAAAACCCCGTCGAGCCATCGGCCTCCCCTGAAAACAACCCCTACGAGTGGGACTTTCCCTCCCGCACGCGGCTCGAATGGCCCGTCATCTATGCCGAGAATCCTTATCTCTGGCTTTATCTGCCAAAATTTGACTTTTTGCAACTCATGCCCCCGCGAGGAGCGCTCCGCGGTTTATTTCTTGAGCCCTCGCTGCAGCTGCTGCTGTAGCTCCTTCAACTGTTCCGCCACCCGTCGAGCTGCATCCGTGAGGGCGCGCTCGGGCGTCTTTCCTTTTTTTGTCTTCACGTAGAACTTGGGGGGTTCCGTGAGGGGGTGTTCGATCACATAGGATGCCGCAACGACGTGTTTATCATCGTGCAGGGTCTTGCGTAGGAGGTTGCAGAGGGTGTGATCCTCCCCCCGCACCTTTATCAGTAGACTACCCTCGCCCTTTTCGACGAGCTCAAGCTCCACGGCTACACCTTACCTAACTTGCCCGCGCCGACTTTGAGGATTGCGGGATTTTTGAGGAGCTCCATTATCTTGCGCTCCAGCTCACGTGCTTCGTCCTTGGAGCCGAACACCTCTATCTTAATCGCCTTGGGGCGCGACTCCGCGGCCAGATCCACTTCCAGCTTCCCGAGCTCATCCATCAGCGCGATAAGCTGGGAGGTGTCCTTCACCCGCACGTTGATGGTTCGCTTACGTTTTTGCATCAGAGGGCTCCCTGGCGGTAATCGCTCGCGAGCTTCCTGAACTCTAGATTGCCGCACTCCGGACAGCGAAGTTTGGAATCCTCTCGCTCGAGCAGCGTACGACAGCGCGAGCAGGCCGCCACGATCACCCCTATATCATCGCCGGCGGTCGAGAGCTGAACTGGCTCCCTGCGCGCGTTCAGGACCTGCGCGCGGACGATGTCGCCGGGCTTGAACTGGTGGCGCATCTCCTTGACGTAAGCGGTGTGAACCTGAGAAACGTGAATTGTACCCATGTTCGGAAGGGGGAGCTCCCGATCTTCGCGCCCGCGCAGGACTCCTATGTACACGTTCGCGCTCTGGTCCCGTACGGCCTCGATCCGTCCGACCACCATGTCGCCACGCTTCAGTGCCGGTGGGCCTAAGGTGCGGGAGAAGACCGAGATGTGCTTGGTTTGAACATCGACGAGCACCACTCCGGTACAGGAGGAATAGATCTTGCCGCCCTCCTCGTATGCCCCCTCGCTCGGGACGAACTCCTCCGTGGTTGCGAGGAAGTCTCCGGGGACGACGAAATCGCCTGTTTTTATTTCTGCCATGTTGGTTTCACCTTGACAACTAACCCAACCGAGTTTAAATTACTATCCTTAGGCTTGCTAGAAATCTCCCTTGGTTACCTCGTCCATCCGGTAGGGCTGGAACTTTGCCTTTCCAATCATGACTTGGGTTTCAAATGGTGTTAAAACAGGTTGTTCGAACCGCTCCGCGTCGTCGATGGGTATGCGCGGGCAGGCGGCGCAGATGAACCCATCGAGCCCAAAATCGCCCAGCTCCTCTGGCCTCACCTCATCGACCGCAAGTACATGCGCGACCTTACCGGCCCGCTTGAGATCCACAGCTAACTTCACCGCGAGCTTGAAGCGGGCCTGCCCGGGCTTGGTGCTCACGATGACGCCAAACCGCTCGCCCGCTGCAGCTCGAGCGATCATCGCCTTTCTCCTCCGCATAAAAACGTTGACATCCGGGGCGAGTACATTGAAGCCCTCCGAAATCGGGTTTACGGCTAAAACCTGCTTGCCGGTCGCGAGCGCTGCACCCAGCGGGTGAAACTCACCCGTGCCGATGTAGAGAAAACCGTCTACGCGAGCGGCGACCGAGCGGGCACAGCCAAAATCGCAGCCCAGGAGTTGCCCGGGGTACTTCGCGCTCGGTCCCGGCCTGCCGATGAACGTTTTAATCCCGCGCGAGCGAAGGAGCTTCGCGACCCCCCGCAGGTGGGCGATGTGCTGAACGGTGGTGAGCAACCCCACGCGCTTGAACTTCAGCTCGGGCAGCGCTCGCTCAACCATCCTGAGCGGGTCGGCCGGCATGCGCGCCTCGATGTAGAGAGTCGGCAAGCAGGTGGACATCCCCATGTCTGCATGCCCATAGTGAACCAACACGTCGCACCCAAGCTGCTTTGCCTTTGCATCGGCTGGATCACAAGCACCATAACAACTGTCCGCCAACACGAGTGTTTCAACGTCCACCCCAGCGAAAGGTTCCACAATTTCTTGTAGGTGCCGCTTCAGCCCCGCGGGGAGTTGAATCCCCGCTCGCTTCGCTCGATGTTGCTTTAAAAACCGCTTGACTCGCGCCCGTTCGAAATCGTAAAGGTTCAAACAACTTTCACCATTTATTGGTCAATGTACAAAGTATAATGGGTATCGTGTGTTGTCGACCAATGTTAAATGGCTTCGTGACATCATCGCGTCCGAACAAGTTGGCGAGCTCGCGGCATTTAGAGAAATCAAAGTTGCCCGAGTCCCCTCGAGCTCCCTCTGCCTGCTGTGCAAGGGCGGACGGATGCTCTGTGGTAAGCTGAGATGTCCAATCGTGGCCAAAGCGCAATCGCTCGCCAAATCGAGCCTGCAGATCACCTCCCCCCGCATCCAGGGCTCAACGCCTCCCGGGGTGTTCGTCGGGCGCATAGGCTATCCCAAAGTTTACATCGGCCCCATGGTCCCTCCCTACCGAGGCGACACCGAAATTCTCGACACCCCTGAGCTATGGCTTGGGAAAAGTATTCAGGACATCATCGACTATCGCTTCGCCTTGATCCGGGGAACGGCGCGTGCGAGCGTGTACGACGCCCAGTCCGGCGGGAAGCTGATCGACGTGCTCCAAGAGCTGGCGATGGGGAAGCGGCCCGTCGACGCCGAGGCTTTGCTCACCCGAGTACCAAACCGAGTGATAACCCTGAGTGGGGAAACCCAACCATTTGGCCCCTCCGCACCGCTGAAATCTTTCAAGGCGTCCGACGTGAGTGTCGATCGCAGGGTGGAGCGAGCATTCTACGACCGCGACCTGAAGGCGGGCGATGCGGTCGTCGGGCTCTACGAAGATGATGTTTTGGTCACGCGCATCCAACGGGCTTTCAGCTTAGGGATGTTCGGCTTCCAAAAGCGGAGAAAGCTCGTCCCGACCCGCTGGAGCATCACGGCAGTCGACTCGATCCTGTCGCTCGAACTAATCGATCAAATGAAGCAGCACGACACAATCGATGAGTACCGCGTCTACTCCTTCGAACACCTCGACAATCGGTTCGTCGCGATCCTGATGCCTGAACGCTGGAGTTTCGAGTGGATCGAGGCTTGGTTCCCTGGAACGACTTGGAACCCGGACGAGCGAACGACCGCACCAGCGATGATGGGGGACTTCGAGCCCTACCGGGGGCGGACGACCTACCCGGATGTCGGGGGTTGCTACTACGCTTGCAGGCTGGCAGTTGCCGAGAGGCTCAACCAAGAGCGAAGGCAGGCCTCGGCACTCGTGCTTCGAGAAATTCACCCCGGCTACATCCTGCCCGTGGGCGTCTGGAACGTGCGGGAGAGCATCAGGCAAATGATACAGCTTGAGCCGCAGAAATTTGATAACTTCCAAGCGGCACTACGGCACGCTCAGACGAAACTCACGATCCCGCTGCGCAAGTGGATTAAAACAAGCGAGCTGTTGAAGCGGGCTCTTTTCCAGAAAAAGATTACGGAGTTTGCCGCATGAGCATCGAGTACTCCACCATTAACTGCAAAACCGCACTCTCGCCCAGCAAGTTGCCTGGGCTGCGCTATTCGCTTAACCCATACCTAGGCTGTGAGCACGGCTGTAGGTACTGCTATTCTCCATCAACGCTTCGCGATGAGTGGATGGGGCTGAACTGGGGGAGATTCGTTAGGATAAAGCAAAACATCGTTGAGGTACTGGCGCGTGAGGTGAAACGGAAGCCAAAAGGCACCGTTGGCGTCAGCACGGTATGCGATCCCTATCAGCCGCTGGAGGCAAAACTCGAGCTGACGCGAAAATGCATCGAGCTGTTATCAAGGCGCGGCTTTCCCGTGTCGATTCAGACGAAGTCGAGCCTAGTGCTTCGCGATGTCGACTTGATCGTGCCAGAAAAATTTGATGTCGGGGTAACGATAACCACGATGGATCGCAAACTGGCAGGCAAGTTCGAGCCAAGGGCCTCGCTGCCGGATGCGCGTGCCCAAGTGCTCGAGGAGTTCTCGTCACGGGGCGTGGAGACGTGGCTCTTCCTTGGACCAATCATCCCCGAGATAAACGACAGCGAGAATGGCCTGCGGCAGGTAATCGAGGTTGCCCACCGAACTCGCAGCAAGCTCGTCTACGATAGGTTTAACATGAAACGTTGGGTGCTCAACAGGCTCGCGCCAGTGCTCGAAGAGGAGCGCCCCAGGCTTGTGGAACGACTGCCTGATCTTATCCGGGAGCAATCGGAGAGCTGGCGCAGAACCTGCTCGATGGTGGAGTCGATCTGCAGGGAGCTGGGAGTGAGGTGCGAGCCAGCTTTTCGAACTCATCCATTCACCAACAAATAACTCTTTTTAGCGTGAAACACTTTTAATTTCCAGAGGGAGGGTAAAGAACTTGGTCCGTGTGCTGTTGATCAATCCCCCGAACAAAACGCAGATGACTGGGGTACTTTTTGGAAACATGTGCAAACCCCTAGGCTTGCTCTACATGGCTGCGGTGCTCGAGCAACACGGAATAGAGGTCGGAGTTATAGATGGAGTCGGCGAGGAGCTCAAGCATGAGGAGCTAGAGGACAGAATTGCGGAGTTTGGTCCTGATGTAGTTGGAATCGCATGCATGATGACTGAAACATACTCCGATTCTGCCGAGATGGTTAGAATAGCGAGACGGGCTGCTCCAAAAGCGAAGATAATCTTGGGGGGGCACAACGCCTCCTTCGTGGCAGAAAAAATCATCGAGAATCTGCCTGAAGCGGATTACGTTGTTGTTGGAGAGGGGGAGTATACATTTCTGGAGCTGGTGCGCTCAATGAGCAATAAAAGCAGCATCAGACGGGTAAAAGGCGTGATGTACAGAAACAACGGTAGAGCGACCTTCACGGGGGTCAGAGAACCCGTTCAAAATTTGGATGAACTTCCATTCCCGGCCAAACGCCTACTACAGCAGAACGCCCGCTACGGATACTTTTTGTACGGAGGGTACAGAATAGCGCTCAAAAATCTTTCAGGGATAATCACCAGCCGCGGATGTCCCTTCGGGTGTACGTTCTGTTCCTGCACCGCTTTTTCAGGCAGGAAAGTAAGGGCGAGATCACCGGAAAATGTGGTAAAAGAGATGGAATATCTCGTCAACGAGCGCGGTGTCAAGCAGATATTTATCGTGGACGACAATTTCACGGTGTTTCCGAAGCGCGTCATGGAAATATGTAGACTTATCAAAGAAAAAAACATCAATGTCAACTGGTTCTGTGAGGGCAGGGTCGACACGGCTTCTGAGGAGATGTACAAAGCTATGGCCAACGCTGGGTGCTGGCTGATCTTTTTGGGTCTCGAGAGTGGGAGCCAGCGGATTCTAGATTACTATGAAAAGAAGACGACGGTTGAAAAGGGGTGGCAGGCGGTTGCTCTTGCTCAAAAAGCTGGCATAGATGTCATTGGTTCCTTCATAGTTGGGGCCCCGATTGAGACCGAGGAGGATTATCAGAAGACGCTCGATTTTATCAAGCGTGCCGACATGGACGTGATAAGTATAAACTCGCTTAAAGTATTGCCGGGTACAGAACTCTGGCGGAGGTTCGAGGAAAGCGGTGCGATCAAGCCCAGCGATTGGAACAAATATTTTGAGATATTTGACGTATACGATGGGCATTCAAAGGAGAAGATACGCAGGTGGATGAGGACCGCTGAAAAAGGATTCTACCTCCGCCCAAACTACATAGTCAAAGAGATAGGAAGGTTATTTGGGCGGCGTAGAAAACTGATTTTCTATGTCCTGCGGAATCTTTTCTGAGTGGAGCCGCCGGTGGGGGTCGAACCCACGACCTATCGCTTTCCCGACAGGTTACGAGGCGATCGCTCCACCGCTGAGCTACGGCGGCCCAATCAAAATTTGTGCGCCAAACACTTTAATCGTTTCTAAACAACTGCGCTAGGATTTGCATCGGGACTTATCGAGCGGAGGATTACGTGCGCTTTAGCATGCGAAAGGATAAAAAATCAGATCTGAATCTAAATGCGCTAATCATGAAAACGACCTCGAAGATAAGTGGCAGCGGTGGAGGGGTCATGTGGAAGCGGTGGGTGGAAGGATCCCCGTTCAAAAATTCGACGCTTTCTTGAAACAGTTAAAACGGGAGGTATCTGTTACTTGACCGGTGTTTTTAACCATGCTTTAATGTTTGTGACAAAATTCCAGCGGGAGTGCGGTGCCTGCACAGCGTAATGGCGCCGGGGCAGGGATTTGAACCCTGACGACCCAAAGGGTCAACAGCTCTCGAGGCTGCCGCATTACCTGACTCTGCCACCCCGGCTCGTGTAAAACTGTGCTTTTTTACTCTTAAATTAAATCGACTACATCTACATAAAATCCGCGAGGCTGAGCTGACGGTGAGCATCGCTCTCGAAGACCGATTTTATATCGCGCTGCACCAACCTTAGGCGCTGCTTGGTGTAATCGCTCGCCTCGTAATCGTGCGCTATCTGCATCGCAACCTGCAAGTACTTCTCGACGCCTCCCCGCGTGACCGTGAGGATGAGCTTCCCCCCGCACCGCGTACATTGGCCTCTTAGTGGGACGCGACGATATTTTGAGTTGCAGCTCGTGCACCTGAACTGTTGGCTCGCGAACGCCCGCAGGTTCCCCTTCAGGTCAGGGATGAAGTGGTGCTCGATAAGCCGCTCGGCGACATCCCGTTCGTCCACAGCCCTGATCTTTCTAGTTAGCTCGAGCTGCGCCGAAGTCTTTTGCTCCATCGTCTCAAGTGTCTTGTAGCGGCTCGCGTGAGGGCCGGCTGCGATGTCGCCCGTGTCGAACGAAAACTTCAGCCCCACGTACTGGGCCTCACCCCCAAGCCTTTGCTCGACGGTCTCCATGAGCTGCGCCAGCTCGCTTGGACTCGCATAGCGAAACGTGGATTCATAGAACTCGAGTGGGTAGCGCTCCATCACATCCATATTATACGCCTCCTTGTCGATCTCACGGGGGTCGATGCGGGTGTTCAGGATTAACGGGGCGTCCATCATCCCCCCGCGCTTCGAGGGCAGGAAGCGCTTGCTGAAGTTGAGCAGAGCATCGAGCAGAAGTATAACTGTATCTTCGTCCCCGTCACAGTCTCTTCTTTTGGCCGCATGGAAAAACGGGTGCGCGTACCCAACGTTCGCATCGGTGAAACCTATGACGCGCCCAACGATGCCTACCGATGTATGCGGCGCTAAACCGATGACCAAATGCCCCGCCAGGTCCACCGGTTGGCTCGCGTTGTAGTACGGCTTCAACCCATAGAACTTCTGAAGCAGGTCGTCGACGAACTTCGACACGCGGAGCAAATACTCGGCGCACGTGTTCGAGAGGATGATGTCCTGCACCTTGAGCTCAACGAGCTGGTCATCCCGCTCCAGCGGCTTCCCCTCGCAATCCAGCTCATATCCCAATTCGCGCAGCCGTTCCACAGACATATCCACCTCCCGCGGCCTGAAGTGGGTGAGCGGCACATCGGTTGCATCAAACCTAACTGTACCGTCCTTGAATACGTAAACGCGATGCTTCGCCCGCAGGATCCCCTTCTCGAGAGGCTCTGGAATTTTATGGGCGCTCGTCATACCTCTGACGCCCTTGACCTCCGGTGGCGCTTCCTCCTGCAATCGCTGCAGCGCCTCGTCGAAAAGCGGCTTCAGCTCAACCCTCCGCCTGTCAAAGTACTCCGTGCGGACGTTGCACGCGAGGCAACGCTCTTCATTTGTCGGTCGCTTACAACGGGGGCACGCCCGTACGTAATTTGTGATTGTTCCGCACTTCGGGCATTTTCGGGTGAAGCCAATGGTCCCGCACTTCGGGCACTCCAGTCTCGTCACCTCTACATAGATTTCACCGCGCTCGGCTGCCTTCACCACGCTGCGCGTCGCCCCGCCGCGCAAGCTGACAGGGAAAAGCACGTGCACCGGAGGTTTCATCAACCGTGGGTTTGCCTTCTCCGGCCTGCCCATCCTGCACCCTATGCGCGTTGGGGCTTTCCGCTTCACGGGGAACCCAGCCAGAACCTGGACGATCTCCATGATATCCTTCGACGGATTTTTGTGCAACGTCTCCTCGAGGCGCTCGCTGGTCAAACGCTGCCCATCGAGCAGGCCCAAACACCTGCACAATGGTAGAGCGTTACCCTCGACCAAGACGCGCCCATCCTCGACCCTATGCGGCACCCCAAGGGCCTCGAGCACTCGCTTGGGTGTCTGATTCAGGACCAAACGAAGCCCCTTGAGCTTACCATCCTTGAACTCCGGCTCACCTCCCGTTAACCAACTGCCCAGTTCCCGGAGCTCCTCGATGCTGATATCGTGGAAAAGATATGTGTACGCGGGATGGAGCGGGACCCCGAGTTTCTCGGATAGTTCCACCGCCAGGGGTGGGGCGGGCTTCAAATATGGGGGTGAAAGGTATGGGGATAGGTCCGCGTCGAATTTCTTTCCCGCCAGCGCCCTTTCGACCTCCTGGGCCCACCACTCCTCGCAGTAACCGGCTGGCATGAGCGGGTGATTGTTCTCGAGAAACTCGCCGAAACCTATGAGGATGTCCCCTAGCGACAATATCTCGTCGACTCGATCCCTGAGTTCAAGTGCTTGCTCGACCGAATTCACCTGAACCACCGAGCCATCGTCGAGCTTGACTATCGGCCCTTCGATCGAGTCCGCAGGCGTTACAGCGCCGCTCTTACCTGGTCGCTCCATCTTGAGCTGGGTCCCAACCGCTATGAAATCGTCGCATATCGTCATCGTAGCGGGGTGGACGCCGACCGCAGCTATGCCCGTATTCCTCGCACGCCCGTAGCGAAGTCTGAACCCTCCTTCCCGGCTCGGATGAGAAAAAACGGGCCTGCCGGCGATCACATCATCCAGATACTTGTTCCCTTTTGGGTAAGCCAGCGCAGCCTTTTCCTCTGCCTGCACCTTGGCGATCGACTCGGAAAGCCAACCCCAGCCGTCGATGTTCAGCTTGCTCACGTGCTTCATTATCTTCGGCGCCTTCTGCAGAACTCCCTCCACCAAGGCCAAGACCGCCCCTCCCCGGACGAGGTTGTGCCCTATCCGCTCGAGGTCGCGGTAGGCTGTTACAGAGATATCCCGTTCGGTCGGTTCGCCTGTTATCTCCACCGGAATATTGCGCACGGCGGCGCGGATGTCGTCAGCGGACGGAGGGGTGTATTGGAGGTGGGCGATATCGGTAGCGTAGAGGTCCGCCTCCTCCACAAATCGCTCAATCTCGTTATCGGTCGGCTTGTAGGGACCCAAGTACAACTTTCGCCGCACGAAATCCCCGGTGAGGACGGCGAGCGCAGTTGCTGTGCCCCCCGCCGACCTGATCGGGCTGGCGAAGTAAAGCGCGAGGTAGGGTGAGCCATCAAAATTTTTTCTTATTTCAACATGGGTTATGCCCTCGAGCGGTGCTGTCACGATACCCTCGGTTATTATCGCGAGCGCCGTCCGGACTGCCTGCTCCGCTGCCTGCTGCTCTTGAAATCCTCCAAAGTGTCCGTCGACGATCATCTCGGCTATTTTTAGACTCAGCTCCTCCCGTGGCATCTCCTTCTCGAGCTCGCGTATCACCTCCGCCACGCCAGGTGGTCCGACAAGTTCCTCGACCCTCGCGGCGAGGTCTTCGGCCTGGGGGATTTCCAGTTCCAGCTCTGGGTCGTAACCCAACGCCCGGGACTTCTTGGCTATCTCATAAATTTCATTGATTTGCCGCTCGAGTTCTTTGAAGTAAGCCTTCATTTCCTGCGTGGCACCCATCATCTACCCACCAAATCCCCTAAACTGTTGATAACAGGGTCGGAACCAATTCTAATCTGAATTTTTTTCATGTCTAATCACGTTGAGCGCGGGGGCCGGGCCGATTGGTAGAGAGCAAAAAATCGTCTTGCCGAGGAGGATTTTCTACCTTTCGGCCAATCACCACCCAACCCCCGTTTCGCCCTGTTATTTTTATCGACCGCTTGAGCGAGCTCACGCAAAATGAATCACCCTAGCCTGATGGGTTTGTAGATCGATGACGGGCACGATTCCTGGCGTGGGCTTCACTCCAAGCCTCCGCATATAAATGGTCGTCTCTTGGAAGGTTCCCGAGTTAACCACTTCCACGCCGCGATACCGCTCGTACCCGTAAACGTGAATGTGGCCGCAGTGAAATACGTCAGGCACCTCCTCTATCACGAGGTAATCCTGCTCCTCTGGCGATATCGCCGTGCGCCCCCCATAGACCGGGGCGAGGTGCCGCTTCTGCAGGAGTTTGATCATCGGGGGCGTGGATTTCTGCCGGTTCAGCCCGGGCATCGTCGCTATTAAATCGTCGAAGCTCCTGCCGTGATAGATCAGAAAATTAACATCATGAAGGGATACCCGTGCTGGATTCCCGACCATGACCGAGTTCAGGTCGTAGAGGCCTCCCGCAATATCTTTTTGGATCGCTGGCTGGGGCTCGGTGGGGCGAACGGCATCGTGGTTCCCGGGCGCTATGATGATGGTGATGTGCTCAGGCACTTGGGCCAAGAGCTTAGCTGCGGCGTCATATTGCTTGATGACATCGTTGATGAGCAACTCCTCCTCCTGCTGGGGATAAATCCCAACCCCATCGACTATGTCGCCTGCGATTACCAGGTACTTGACCCTGCTCGCTAGCTCCTGCTGCTGGGCGTTGCCCGCCTCACCCCGCAACCAATTCACAAACTTCATGAACGTATCTTCGAGGAACATCTCGCTCCCGACGTGCAGGTCCGATATCAGCGCCGCGCAGGCGGGATCCTCAGCGCGGGAGAACTCGTGTGTGATGGGCAAGTCAGGCCAGATGATGTCCCTGACTAACAACCTGGGGGCGCGGTCTCCGCTCCGCACATCCCCCACGACCCCAACTATCTCATCCACGACCACTTCTGCCGCCTTTCGCATGAGCTCCCTCCGGCCTTTGAAGACCCACGCCGATACCAGACCGTTCAAATCCTCCATCTCTAAAACTACGTGCCCCCCCGAGGTCTCCCGCTTATCTGAGACCATCCCGATCACCTTCACCAATGTCCTATCCTCGAAGCTCCTCAGATTGCTGATCGGGACCGCATCGTGAAAGTCGATGCGCTTCCGAAGGATGCGGCTCAAGCACTCATAACGGTCCCTGAACACGTTCACGAAGTCCTTCAGCTTTCCCTCCGTGTAGCTCCGCCCGGTGATATCCTTAAGCACCTTGACCCGGGGCTCGAACTCGCCGGCCTTCGGTTTGAATTTGATGCGGGTGGGCCCTGGTAATTTTTCTGCAATTTCCCCAGCTCTGGGGGCCTCCCCTGCTTCAGGTAAGCTCGGTCCGGGTGGAGGAACCATGGGCGTGGGGGCTGTTTCAACGTCCACCCCTTCCAGAATTTTTGTGATGAGATTGGCCGTTACCAAAAGGGGCTTGCTCTCCATTTCCCTGATTCTAACCAGCACCCGCTCGACTGCGGACTCCATATCATCCTGCCTGTGCAGTGTGTTGAGCGCGTCCGGCGTCAGCTGCATGTCCGCATCCATGAACTTGCGAACCAACGAGGTGTCGTCCATAAAAACCCCCTACACGAGCGTCAGCTGCCGCGGAAGTTGGAGTGCTTCGAGGCTGACGATAGGGTGCTCCCCCTGAACCGCCGCCCTCGCTTGGATCGGCGTGATGCTCAGCGTTATCTCCTTGGTCCGCCCGTAGCGACCCTTGCTGATGATCTGGGCGTTGATGATCCCTAGCATGTCGAGTTCGGAAATCAGGTCACTGACGCGGCGCTGCGTTAGCACATCCAACCCACTCTGCCGGCATAGCGCGCGATAGACAGCGTACACGTCGCCGGTCACTATCTTGCGGGAGTTCTTCTCCGTCAAGAGCACGACGCTGAAGAGTACCAATTTCGACTGCGAGGGCAACGTTCGAACGACCTCCACCATCTTGTCCTTCTCCATCTTCTCGAACGCCAGTTGGACATGGGTCACGGTGACCATCTCCACGCCCTCGCGCTCGGCTAGCTCGCCCGCGATACGCAGCAAGTCGAGGGCCCGCCTGGCATCGCCGTGCTCCCTCGCCGCGTGAGCCGCGCAGAGTGAGATCACGCCGTCGCCCAACACCCCGTCAGCGTAGCTCATCTCCGCTCGCTTCTCCAATATGTCTTTGAGCTGAAGCGCGTTGTAAGGGGGGAAAACTAGCTCCTCCTCGCTGAGGCTGCTCCGAACGCGGGGGTCTAGGTAGTTCATGAAGTTCAAATCGTTGGAGATGCCCACGATACTCACTTTCGCTTTTATCAGGTCGGAATTCATACGGGTCAAATTGTAGAGAACCTCATCACCGCTCTTCAGCACGAGCCTATCGATCTCGTCCAGTACGATTACCGCGAGCTGTGGGTCGTGATCGAGCGCTCTGAAGAAACATCGATAGACTTCATCCGTCGGCCAGCCCGTCATCGGGACGCTTTCGGGAAAACCTAGGGAATTCGCGTGCTCCCTGCCGTAGCGCTCCCTGAGCTTATCCAAGAAGGTGTTCGCGAGTGTCGCGAGAATTCGGTACTGGGTGTTGACGACCTCGCAGTTCAGATAAACTGGCTCAACCATCCGAGGCGCATGACTGCTCACGCGCTTCAGCTCCTTCACCACGTACTTCACGCTAGCCGTCTTCCCCGTCCCCGTCTTGCCGTAGATGAACAGGTTCGACGGCGTCTCCCCTCTTAGGGGGGCCACGAGTATCCGCGCGAGCTGATGAATCTGCTCACCCCGGTGCGGTAGTTCCTCGGGTGTGTAGCTCGGTCGTAGATACTCCCGGTTTTTGAATATCGGCTTCGTCACCAACAGCATGTCGAACAGGCCTTCCGAACTCATTTTTACCCACCTCCTCTCCTGCCTTCTCAAGGGACTCATTCAACCGCTTGCTCCAGCCATCGAGCGTCGCAGCCAAGCGATTGATCAGGAACCGCTCTTGGGGCGGTAAGGGACCAGCTCCCTCTGGGGAAAGCGCCGACCGACCCAGCTTTGGAATCCTGACCTCCATCAGGGCTGAGACTTGGGTCTGGATCTCCTCGACTTTCCCGTGCTCTCCAGCCGCCCGTGCAAATGCGATCTCTTGAGCGATTGATGAATAGAAATCATCTGGAAGGGGTGTGAGCTCAGATTCACGCTCCTCCGCCAAGAGGAGCTTCCGGAGTTCTACTGACGTGAGTTTCTGGAGGGGCTCCACGAACCCATGACGCTCGAGGACCGCGGCCTCCCACGTCTCAAGCTCCGTTTCCTCTCCCTCTGCCAGCGGGCCCAGCTGCCTGCCCACCAACTTCATCGCCAGTAAATCCTTAAGGACCCGAACGCGTTTCATTTACTTCACCGCTCGTGTGACCATGCCCTGCTTCGGCTCGTACAGGTGGCCCCTAATTTTCTCTTGCTCGATCAGCTCTTCCACAAACGATTGTCTGATCCCCTCGGACCCGGCGATGCGGATTATTTCCTCGACCGGCGCCGCCCCGCCGTACTGGCCCTCAAGCTCCTTAATGATATCCAGCACGCGGCGGATGTTATCCCGCTGAGATTTGGCCTTGCCCGTCATGAGCACGTCGATATCCAGTTTTCCCGTCTCGGTGTCGATCCCAGCCTCCTGCAAGGAGCGCTTGACGAGATTGATCGCACGGTTTGCGTCCTCAACGGTCACGCGATCGCTCAGCCGCATTCGGGTGTTCGCCTTCGTCAGCCGCACGATGGCCTCGAGTTGCCTCACTGTGATCGGGAGAGGTGCCTCGCCTCGCTCGGCTACCCTCCTCCAATCGACGAAGAAATCCTCGATCGTCTTCATGGCTTCCTTGTCATCAAATTTCGGATCGAGGTTCTGGCGCGCGTAGATGATGATCTTGCGCAGGAAATCCAAGTGGAGGGGCGGCTTGACCACCTTCGTGTGGGCGCGGTGCAGTTCTAGGATGTGGTGGGCCATGGTCCGATCTCTGTCGGCACGCGGTTCGTCGCGCATGATGAAGATCAAGTCGAATCTCGAGAGGATCACGGGGTCTAGGGGGACTTGCTGTGCAATCGTGAGGTTCTTCTCAAACCTGCCGTATTTTGGGTTGGCTGCCGCGAGCACAGCGGTACGGGTGTTGAGAGTTGCGATGATGCCCGCCTTGGCCACGCTAATCGTCTGCTGCTCTAACGATTCTAAAATCGAGCTCGAGTCCTCCGGTCTCATTTTCTCGAACTCGTCGATGCTGGCTAAACCGCCGTCCGCTATCACAAGGGCCCCAGCCTCGAGGGTCCACCCACCACTTATCTCATCGCGGACTGCCGCAGCCGTAAGGCCGGCACCCGTGGCCTTCATGCCCGAGGTGTAAAGGCCGCGGGGAGCGACGTTCGCGGCCCACTTCAGGATTTGACTCTTCGCAACACCTGGGTCACCTGTGAGGAGAACATGGGTGTCGCCTCGAATTCTCGTTCCATCTCGCAAATCGATTGCCTCGCAGCCGAATAGCTGTAGCGCGATCGCCTCCTTGATCGCGTCATACCCATAGATGCTCGGAGCAATTGACTGGATAATCTTGTTTCTGATCCAAGGGTCCTTCGCAAATTCCTTAATTTTGGCCTTGTCCTCTGGGGTCAGCTCGGCCTCCTCGACACCCTTCTGCAGGACCTCGATGTGGCTGATGAATAATATCTTCCGGAACGTCTTTTTACGCTCTTGGCGTCTGCCCTCCTGAAAGACTCGCAGCACGCCCGTCAACATCACATGGTTCCCCGGCACCGCCTTATCAACAAAATCATCCCTGACTATGCCATCCAACCTTCGGGGCATCCGCCCGCCGCGCAGCTTCTCGGGGGGCTCCTGTATGCACAGGCTCTGCCAGTCGCGAAACTCCGAGTTCTCGATCAAGAGGTCGAACGGGCCCCTCTTACCGCAGTTGGGATTTTCGCATACAAGAGGCTCCCTGAAGAACTCGCCGACCTGAAGTACCCTATTTTCCTCGCCGCAACGCCTGCACTTGAATACCGCCTCTGTCGCCTCAGGCTTCACCTCGCCCGACCGCGTCAGGATCCCCTCGACCTGGATGAACTTGCCCACGTGCCCGGCGCGGATTTTGCGGATCTCCATTGTCATTGATTTATCGAGTCCCATCACGCGCAAACGCATTCCGGGAAGCTTCGTTATCCCCTCCAAGATCTCGTCCGCCGTGTCTAGGAAATCTATTGGATTGTCAAGCAAGCTTTTCGCGAGTTCCATGTCAAACTCCAGGAGCCGGTCGAACGAAATGACGAGCGATTTCCGCCCCTTCCCCGCTATCCTGCGCAGCTCCTTGAGGGTCTCCCTGCGGTGTAGGAACTTCTCTAGCTTTTCCTTAGCCTTGGACTCCAAAATTTCTCACCCCAACGACAGCGGCTGAAAGAAGAGGTCGTGGAACGTATTTAGGGAGTGTGGTGAAAATTTTGAACTTCGAGTTTAAAGTCAGAGAAATTTTTGCACGCATTATAAAATTATCTATGTCACAATTTTTCACCTCCAGAAAACTGGGCGCACCGGCATTAAACGGTGAATTTGGTGCTTTTATTTGAATACGCACTTCTGTTTCCCCAATAAAACCTAAAAGGGGATTTTTTAAAGTCATTTTTGGGGAGAGGTCACCGAAAGTATTCCCAATCCCAAATTCCTAGGTTTATACAGTTTATTTTCAAAATAGCTCTAAAAAAGCGGATTTTCTGCAAAACGCCATTTTATCTTCCGAGTTCGAGTGGAAACAGTCGAAAACAGGGGAAATGTAGGTCTAAAAGCTTCGAGTTCTGGGTTAACCTTCAAATTTTAAATTTTGGAGACGCCTTTTTGTGTACTAACGTATTTTCGCGTATTCGTAAGCTTCAGTAGCCGACTCAAAACAATAATGAACTTTCTGATAATCGCGCCTGAACTCGGCCACATCAGCTGCGACGCGCTTGGTTTCCTCCCCATCGACGACCACCCGCTTGATAAACTCCGCTATCTCCCCCATTTGACGCTCCTTCACGCCGAGTCGCGTCACCTCGGAGGTTCCCAGCCTTATCCCGCCCGGGTTTTTGTAGTGTCGCCCCTCGCGGATGTCCCAGGGTAGCAGGTTGCGGTTGAGCACGATGTTGGCCTTCTCGAGCCGCTGTTCCAAAGCCCCTCCATCTCCGTACTTGGTGATGTCGACGACGATCGTGTGTGAGGCCGTGAAGCCCAAATCCGGACACAGGGCCGCCAGACCCCGGTCATAAAGCGCCTTTCCTAAAGCCTTCGCGTTTTTCACTATCTGTGCGGTGTACTCCTTCCCGAACTCCAACATCTCCGCGAGCACCACGGCTACACCGGCGACTGCATGCAGGTGGTGATTGCTCACGACCCCCGGGAAAACGGCTTTGTTTATGGGCTCCGCCAGCTCCTTCGTGCACAAGATCATGCCGTGCTGGGGCCCTGGGAGGGTCTTGTGGGTGCTGCAAGTCATGACCTCCGCCCCTTCGCGCAGGGGGTCCTGGAACTGCCCGCCCGCGATCAACCCCGCGACGTGAGCAGCATCGTACAGAACGCGCGCTCCATTTTCACGCGCTACCTCGCTCAGCTCCTTGACGGGGTGCGGGAAGAGGAAAACACTTCCACCGAAGGTCAGGAGCTTTGGCTTGACCTCGGCAATGCGCTTCGTCGCGGCGTCCACATCAATGTTCATGCTCTTCTCGTCGAGGGGGAGGTATTCTATCTCTAGCCCATGGACCGCCCCGGCCGTCCCTCCAAACTTCTTCTTTCCCATGCTGATGTGACCACCTGAAGCAATCGAGATGCACATCATGGTGTCGCCTGGCTCCGTGAGGGCTGTGTAGGCCGCGAGGTTTGCAGTGAGCCCCGAAACCGGCTGCACATTCGCGTGCTCGGCTTTGAAGAGTTTGCGGGCCAGCTCCATCGCGAGCAGCTCGACCTGGTCGATGTAGATGCACCCGGCGTAGACCCGCTCCCCTGGCCAGCCTTCGGCATAGCGATTCCCAAAATCGCAGGTGAGCGCCTCCCGCACCGCTGGCGAAGGAACGTTCTCGCTGGCTATTAGCGGTAAAACTGTTTTGAACCACTCGTGATGCTTCTGCAAAAGCTCCAAAGTGTGCTCGTAAGCTTCTTTTGCCTGCATCAGACCCTCTCCATTTTCTTTAGGGCCTCCTCATAGCTCAGGGCCACGCGGGGGTGCTCCGCAACTTTCATTGCCTCTTCGGGGTCTTTAAGCACACACCCCGTCGCCACGCACACCACGCACTCATCCCGCTTGACGGCTCCCTGACGCACGAGCTTTTTGAGCCCCGCGATCGTGGACGCGCTGGCGGGCTCCACTCCTATCCCCTCCAAGCGGGCCATCGACTTTTGGGCCTTTATGATTTCTTTGTCGCTTACCGCCTCGGCAGCGCCCTTTGAGGTCCGAATCGCTCGAATCGCCTTTGGACCGTTCACGGGGTTGCCTATGCGAATCGCCGTGGCTATCGTTTCGGGTTTTTTAACAGGTTTGAATTTATCAAGTCCCCCCTTGACAGCGTCGACGATCGGCTTTGCCCCTTCGGCCTGGATTCCCATCATCGCGGGTATCCCCTTCGTCAGCCCGACCGCGTCGAACTCTAAAAAGCCCTTGTAAATCGCCCATATGTTGGCGCAGTTTCCCATGGGGACCACCACGCGGTCTGGCACCTTCCACCCGAGCTGATCGGCGATTTCGAACCCTATCGATTTCTGGCCCTGAAGCCTGAACGGGTTTAGGGAGTTTAGAAGGTAGATGTCCTTCCGCTCCTCACATATCCTGCGCACGAGCGCAAGCGCTTGGTCGAAATTTCCTTTGATCGCTATCGTCCGCGCACCGTACACCAGCGTCTGCGCCAGCTTGCCCCGTGCCACCTTACCCTTGGGGAGCAAGACCACGCAGCGTAGCCCGGCCTTGGCCGCGTAGGCCGCCAGCGACGCCGAGGTGTTGCCCGTCGAGGCGCACGCGACAGTCCGGGCCCCCAGCTCGAGCGCCTTCGTGATGCCGACAGTCATCCCCCGGTCCTTGAAGGAGCCCGTTGGGTTGGCCCCCTCAAATTTCACGTAGAGCTCCCGGACCCCGACCTCGCGGGCGAGACGGTCGCAGCGGTAGAGGGGCGTCCCTCCCTCGCCCAGGCTGACGATTTTCGATTCATCCAAGATAGGTATGAACGCGCGATACTTCCAGACGCTCGGCGGCTCGGCCCTCAAGCGCTTGCGATCGAGCCTCCGCTTCAGCTCACTTGGCTCGAACTCGACCTCGAGCAAGCCTCCGCACTTTGGGCACGTGTAAAATCTCTCGTGGATCTTGAACTTGCCGCCGCACTCGATGCACTCCAGCCGCAAGTCTAGCCCCCGAGCGTTCGGTGGATGTCTATCAGGTCACCGAGCAGTGAGCTGGAAGTCTCCTTCGGTCCCGCCCCAAAGCCTGTGATCGAGATCTCCCGCGCCAGATCGAGCTCAAAGGTCACCGCGTTCAAGGTGCCGCCAACGGCAAGGGGGTGCCCGAGGGGGACGAGCTTCGGCCCCACCTCAAGCGAGCCGCGTTTCGCAATGCCGATGAGCTTTATCATCTGCCCCGCCTCCTTGGCCAGCCGAATCGCCTCGGGCCGAACCCGTTTGATGCCCGCCACCTTGACATCCTTGAGCCTCGCGTTCATTCCCAGCAGGGAGTTCGCTAGGATGGTGATCTTGGAGGCGGTATCGATGCCCTCGATATCGAGAGTCGGGTCCTTCTCGGCGACCCCCAGCTCCTGGGCCTCCCGGAGGACGACCTCGAAGGGGGCACCCTCCCTGCTCATGCGCGTGAGGATGTAGTTCGTGGTGCCGTTGAGCACGCCCCGAATCTCGCGGATCTCGTTTCCAGCCAACAGCTCCTTCGCGAGCCCCACCACCGGCACGGCTCCACCCACCGAAGCGGAATACCTGAACTCCACGCCGCATCGACGGGCCAGCGAGTCGAGCTCCCTAAAGGCGACCACGAGGGGGCCCTTGTTCGAGGTTATGACGTGCTTCCCCGCCCGCATCGCGCGCTTGATGTGGGTCAGCCCCGGCTCCCCCGTTTTGATGTTGGTTGGCGTGAGTTCGTAAACGACATCGGCCTCGACCCCCTCGATTACCCGAAGGGCGAACTTGCCCCGCTTCCCGCCCCTGTATGCGGCCACCGTTCCCGCTTTCCCCGCGACCCTGAGCAGCCTCGTTAAATTGAGCCCCTTCTCATCAACCGCGGCGCCGAACTCGTCGACGGCTGCAACCACGCGGGGGATCAAACCATGGCTCCTGCGCAGGAAACTCGCCTTTTGAATAAGGACGCGGCTAAGCCCCCTGCCCAAGTTTCCGAACCCAACGAGCACCAGGCGCATCTACCCCGCCTCGAGCGAAGTTATTAAAAGCAACTTTTTTCGGGCGGCTATGCGCTGGAGGTTGGAGATCGCTAAGCTCGCGCGCTTCTCATCGTCTGTCGTGATCGTCATTCGGGCTGCTGATTCTTGACCTAGCCCGCCCATCGCGAGGCTCAGATCAGACACCCTCACCCCCCTGAGGGCATCCAGACGATCGATCGTGTCCCGGATGTCGGTGTGGGGGCCTATCAACAAAGCTGTCGTCCTCGCGGCGCCCTCTCGCTCCCCGAGCTGGGTGACCCGTACGCCCCTCGCCCGAAGCGTCGCCAGAATTCGGTTGAGCCTCGCCCGATCACCGACCTCGAAGACCAACATGACTGGTATCCGCCCGAGTGGCGTCTTCCGCTCGCGCTGGTGCATGATGCTTTGAATGTTTCCTCCTAGGCGTGAGATCGGCTCGAGCGCCTTGAGGAGCTGCCCAGGGACATCCTCGAGCTCCATCACGATTTTTACGAGCAATCCTTCACCCTCCTTCGATTACCTGAACCGTGGCTAAAAACCCCCTGTTTCAAATGAGGACGAATCGCCTTAAATATTACTTCGAGGCGATTAAATCTCAGTGACTCAGGCAAGACGATCAAAGTTGGAGGAATTTGTCCATGAGTTTGTAACCCTCTAAAATGCCAAATGATCCCCTCTTAGCTGAAAATTCATCGAAGGATTTCACCGCATCCCCCGGATCCCTCGTCGAGTAAATCGCGAATGGCACGGGGTCTGGGACGTGGATCCTAACCTTTATCGGCGTTGGGTGGTCGGCTAGGATCGAGATGACGTATTCATCTTTTAACCCATCCAATATTTTTGCGAGCAGACGGGAATCGATATTTTCAATCGCTTCGATTTTCCTCTCGACGTCGCCCGCATGCCCGGCTTCATCCGGCGCCTCAACGTGGATGAAAACCAAGTCATGATCCTTCAACGCCTTTAGCCCAAACTTGGCCTTATTTTCATAGTTCGTGTCGTAATAGCCAGTGGCCCCCGGAACCTCGAGCTTGCTCATGCCAGCGCGTACCCCTATACCTTTAACTATGTTTACGGCCGACACGATGGCTCCTTTAATCCCATATTTTTTAACCAAGGTTTCCATCCTCGGCTTTTTTCCCTGTCCCCATACCCAAATCATGTTGGCTGGTTTCCTCCCCCTTTTTACCCTAGCGATGTTTGTCGGGTGATCTGAGAGGATTTGTTTTGAACTCAGGATCATCCCATTCAAAGTTTTGGCAACTTCGCTGTTCTTCGGCTTAACCAGGTGCCCGCTGAGTCTTTCGCCAACGATATCATGGGGCGGCGTGGTTTTGATTTTATCCGAGCCCCTCGGTGCATTTCTCATTACAAACAGATGGCGGTAGCTAACGCCCGCGTAGAAATCGCCCAAATGTCCATAAGCCCCCTTCACCGCGCTTATCAATTCCTGAGCTTCCTCGGTGGTTATGTGGTCGGCACTGTAGTCCGCCATTATCCCCTTTTCCTCCGTTACCAGGTTACATCTGAAGGCGAGGTCCTCTTTCCCCAATTTAACGTCCATGCCCGCGGCCTCCAAAGGGCCCCTGCCGGTATGATACTTCCTCGGGTCGTAGCTCAATATTGACATTATCGCGATATCGGTTTCCGGCTCCATCCCCCTCGGGACGGTTTTCAGCAGCCCATTCCTGCCGTGGGAGGCTATCCAATCCATATTCGGTTTATTTGCGACCTGCAGGGGGGTTTTGCCCCCGAGTTCCTCTAAGGGGTAGCCAGCCATCCCATCCCCAACGACAATGATAAATTTCATTTGCCCATCCCAGATTGATTATCTCAAATACTATTTTTGATTTTGTAAACTCCCCAGTTTACACATCAAGTTTGTTCACAATAAACAGTCCCCCATTCTGAGGCAGGTAAGAGGTCAGGTCAATTAGGCCTCATGCGGGGATATCGTCTTCGCCTCGGGATCGAGATGATCAACAGCTCCTCCTTCAACTCGACCTCTCGCTCGCTTGGCGCCGCATCCGGAGGGAGTTCGAAAGCTCCGAAATATGCCTCGCCGCTGGGCTTCCGCGCGATGACCTCGAGCGTGTTGCCGAGTTGCCTTACTTCAACGTCCTCCTTTTTAATCCCGGGAGTCTGCATCGTGAGCACCACTTCATTGAGGCGCTCGATTTTTCCAACATTCGTTTCCAGCATCTTGGATATCGGTTTGACCTCCCTCGGTTTCTCGGCGGGCTTTGGCCGCTCCAGCTTAGGCGCTTCCACGGGCGAAATTTTCGCTGGGCGTTCACCGATCCGCGTCACCTTGACCTCGGGTTTTCCCTCACCGAAGTCCCTTATTTCTATCTTAAATCCAACGGCGCCCGGTATTCGCTCGAACTTGCTGACATCAACCTTGAACTCTTTTCTCATACGCTCGAGCTCTTGGTCGAACTCTAAGTCTCGAAGAAAATGCTTCCTAAAGTCCCGCAGAAACCGCTTGAAGAACTCATCGTCGAATGGGTCGTATGATATGTGCTCACCAAAAGTCAAGTGTTTCGACTGGCACTTATACTTTAAGGAGTGGGCGACGACTCTCGTAGAAAAATGAAACCGCGCTTCGATTATTCCCTTTCCAGCTCCTCGTAGGGCTCCACTTCTGAGTAGAGGCACTCACCATTCGAGTAGTAGCCGCACTCTGAGCAACACTCGTTCCGGTTCTCGCACCCATCGTACATGCAACACCGAGGACAACACTTCGGCATTTCTTCCCACCGAGAATTTCGTTTTTGATATGAGAAAAATCGCTTATTTAAGGCTTTCGAAGATTTTAGGAAAGTTTTTATGGAAGTTAAACCAATTTTTTTATTGCGCCGGGAGAGCAAACCGGAAGGGCCCCTAGAATTGATCCTGGTGGATCCCACTGCTAGGGGTTTCAAGCGGGCTGGGCCAGCTCGAAGGAACCCTGAACGGCAGGCTGACGGGGTTGATTCAAAAGCGCTCGAAGGGTTGCGGCGTGGAGAACTCGTAAGGGTAATCCGCACGGTCCGTGATGGGTCGGAACGACGTGGTTCGGCGGGCTGCCCAAAAAGTGGTCCGGGCGGGCTACGTTGTCTGCAGTCATCGAGTTGCCCGCGGCTCTTATCTCGGCGCACCCTTTGATAAAAAATTTAAGGTCGAAGAAACAGATTTTTTCTGGTTGTCATGCCCAAGAAGAAAAGACCCGAGTACGAGCGGAAGCTCAAGCTCATCCGCCAACGCATCCTCGCGCCAAGTGATGTCGCCAAGCGTCTGCGAAAGAAATCGAAGAAATAGCGCGGTGCGTATGTGGATGTAATCCGGGAGTTCGACCCCTGGGGCGATCCCCTCTGTACCTGCCCGAAAAAGTATGGGTTCAACCCTTACACGGGCTGTCCCCATCGTTGTATTTATTGCTACATCACCTCTTACATCCCGCGAGCTTTTGAATGTAGGGTAAAGAAAAATTTATTGAAGCGTGTTGCGCGTGATCTCAAGCGGGTTGACAAGCGTCGCGTCATCAGCATGTCGAACAGTTCTGACCCATACCCGCCGATGGACGCCAAACTCAAATTAACCCGTGCTTGTCTCGAACTTTTTTCACGCGAAGGTTGCCGCGTACAAGTGGTAACGAAATCTGACCTCGTCACCCGCGATATAGACATACTTTTACAGCTATCCTCGGTGGTCAGTTTTACGATAACTACTCTGAAAAGAAATTTGAGTCGAAAACTCGAGCCGCTGGCACCTCCGCCCAAGCGAAGATTGAAAGCGATGAAAAAACTCTCGAGTGCTGACGTGCCGGTGGGTCTGCGTCTCGACCCGATCATCCTAGGATTAAATGATGTCGAAATTGATCGAATAATTGAAGCTGTCGCTAGTGTTGGTGCTAAGCACGTAACTTCGTCAACGTTTAAGCCACGCCCCGATGGTTGGCATCGTTTTCAGCGAGTTTTTCCTGAAACCGCGGCCAAGCTCACGCCGTTATACTTCGAGCAAGGCAAACGGCACCACAACAGCTGGTACTTGCCACGGGAGGTTAGGCTCGAGCTCATGAAACGAATCAGAGAAACATGTACCGCCCATGGACTCACCTTCGCCTCCTGCCGTGAAGGACTGCAGGAATTGACGACCGGTGCAAGCTGTGACGGGAGTCATTTAATTTCGAGGAAGGGTTCAAGCTGACCTATTTTAAGACCTTTCCTGTTTTCAAGTACCAAAGGTAAAGATCCAACTCGCCAAGTGTGAGCCCGAGCTTCCGCGCGAGCTCCTCGAGCTTTCGCTCTATCTCCAGATATCGTCCGCGCGTCAGCGAGCGGGGCACCCCATCGATAGATCCATGTTCGTGCAGCACGCTGAGCACATGCCGGTCCAAAATCGCCACATCATCAAATCCCACGTTGCGCAGGAAATGACTCGATTCCTTATAGCCTACGCCCCTCACGTTCTCGGCCAGCCACTCACGAGCCTGTCGCGCATACGTGAATCCCTCGATGATATTCTTTATGCCGAGAAATCTGCGTGCCTCGACGATGAAGCGTGCCCGGGTGTTCGGGAATCTGTGCCCCGCAGCCTTTAGCCTGTGCCTGAGTTCCTCGAGCGGGAGCGTCAAAAATCCCTCGCTGCCCAGCTCGCGTTGAATCTTCATCCCCAGCCTCGCGGTCGAGTTCGCCGTCAGGATGCAAAAGCAAAGCTCCGAGAACCATTCCTCGTTGCCCTCGCGGCCGAGATCCTTGAACTCTCGAATCCTCCGAGCTATGCGTTTGTATACCTCGCCACGCCTCAGCTCATTTACCTTGCCCGCTAAGTCCGCGCTCACCAACTTGCCCCAACTTTATGGGGATACAAACTGTTTAATGCGTTACCTAGGCTAGGTGATTGCGAGCTTTGTTTGGACTGGAGCGAGCTGCCATGGACGGGCGTGCTTCACCAACTCACGTGCCACCCTTGAAGGTTGCACCCACTCGAACGCTCGCGCGTCGGCTGGGCTGGCGTCAAGCACGGAAAACTCTGCCACTTCATCTGGGGCAATGGGGACCGAAACCAAGCCCGACTCCGGGTTGAGGCTCATCGGCGCCAGCAATAGGCCTCGCCTTGCCCGAAGCTCGGAAAGGAGGCAGGTGTCCGTCCCTCGCTTTATCCTAAGGGGAGAAGAAGCGCCATCAATGTGAATATTCGACCAGCGCTCGACTAAATAGCTCGCAATATAATTCGTCAGTCTTCCCTGCAGGTCTGTCAGCGCGTCGCCATCCCCCACCCAAGCTTCGTTGGGGATGGCTTCGAGTGATATCAACAGGTCAAACCCAAGTCGGCCGGAGTACTTGACCCAAGGCTCGGAAACACCGCCATCGGCCAGCGCCTCAATCACCGAGGCCGTCACCGTCCTAGCGAACCTCAGCCCTCCACGCCTCGCCCGCACGGTCCAGACCAAGTCGTGCCCTAGCGGGCGGGAGAAGTCCTGGCCGGGATAACGCCAGTAGGAACAGTAGAATGCCGTCGCTCTCGAGGCCAAGGCCCGGTCGAATGCCGCTGCCGAGTCCAAGACGATGGGGTGCTCGCTGAGGTGGCGCTGTATGCCCTTGGTGCGGGCGTTGTAGAAAGCGCATTCTCGTTCGCCGCTGCCCTTGCTAGCACGCGCGAAATCCATGATCGCTCGTCTCGCGTCCAGGCGCCTGTAGTAGTTCATCCTTTCCCCTCAAACGAGCGATTGGGCGGGCTTTTTAAGCGGTTTTTGAGGAGGGGGGACACCGAAAGTATTGATACTATTGTACTAGTAAAATTAGATTGCTCTTCTCAGTTGGGTCAAGTAGGGCTCAAGCCTGCGCGAGAACTCCTGCCCATCGGTCCAGTCAAGGGCGATGAACTCCTCAGTCATGCGCAGGGCGTGCCGCGCCCGTTCGGCGAGCTCGGGGGCCAACTTTCCCTGCCTGGCCGCGGTTAGAAGCTCATCGATTTCGGTGGCGAGCCTCACCCGTTCTCGTCCAAGCACAAGGGGACCAGCGAGCGCCGCCTCCATTGCGCGTGCTCTGAGTTCGGCTGGTAGAATGGCGTCGAAGCTGTGGAGCTCGAGGGGCTGCCACCGGGGATCTGAGAAGAATGCCTCGAGGCGGGCGGCTGCTGCCTTCGGGACGGCGAAGACGCTTTTCCCAAGCTTGACGTGGGGGATCGTCCCGAGCAGGCCTTGTGCAACGTGAGTATAGGTCTTGGTGGAGCCATCCTTCAGGTCTCGCTTCGTGGAGCTTGAGTACCCAAAGAGCCTGCGGTAAAAAAGTGTCTTGGGGGTGCCCGTGAACTTAATGTCGAAGCTGAAGACCCTCGCAAGAGTCGTTTTTTCTCGCTCCTCCACATGACCTACCCCTTGATTTCCACTGCAACTTTATTTAATATTTTTGTCTTTTTATGATACTATTGTAACATATTGTTATTAGTTAATAGTTTTTCTTAATCAAACTCCCGTTCGCACATAACGCTCCACACACGTAGCCAGCCGCAAACTAAGTGCCAACTTGCGGATTATCATCTTCCTTTAAGCGGTTTGCCCACGGAGCCGCCGAGAGTGATCGTGATCTCCACGGGAAATCGAGGGCATGGGGTTTGGCGGGCGGTTAATTGTCAACGAAAGTTTTTAGCCGTTCGACGCGCTTCTTCGAGTGGTGGCAAGATGGAGCGGAGGTTCGACCTCATCACGCGCGGCACCACCGAGGTCATCACCGAGGCCGAGCTGCGCGAGCTCTTGAAGGGGGAAAAGCTGGCTGCTTATTGCGGTTATGAGCCTTCTGGCAAGATTCACTTCGGTCACGCGTTGACGGTTCAAAAGCTGGTGGACCTCCAAGCCGCGGGGGCACGGGTCATCGTCCTGCTCGCGGACCTCCACGCCTACCTCAATGACAAGGGAACCCTCGAGGAGCTCCGACGCGTTGCCGAGTACAACCGGCACTGCTTCATCGCCCTTGGGCTCGACCCCAAACGCACGGAGTTTATGCTAGGGTCCGACTTCCAGCTCAAGCCGGAGTTCTCGCTCGACGTGCTCCGCATGGCCGTCGACACCACGCTGCTCCGCGCCCGCCGCAGCATGGCCGAGATAGCCCGCCACCTAAAGGATCCGGATGTCGCGCAGGTGCTCTACCCGCTCATGCAGGCGGTCGACATGGCCCACCTAGGCATCGATGTGGCGGTCGGGGGCATCGACCAGCGGAAGGTTCACATGGTCGCGCGCGAGAAATTACCGGCGCTGGGTTATCGGAAGCCCGTCTGCGTGCACGTGCCCTTGCTCCACGGGCTTGACGGCGCCGCCAAGATGTCCTCGTCGAAGGGCAACTTCATCGCTGTCGACGACGAACCGGCAACGATTGAGGAAAAGGTGAAAAAGGCGTTCTGTCCGCCAAAGATCGTCAAAGATAACCCGATCATCGAGTACGCCGAGCATGTCGTCTTGCCAGCACTCGGCAGGTTTAGGGTTTCAAGAAAGACGGAGCATGGGGGCCCGCTTGAGATAGAGGGCGCGGCCGAGCTCCGGAAGTTGTATGCAGCGGGCAAGCTACACCCCACGGACTTGAAGGCGGCGGTCGGGTCGGCGCTGGTTCAGGTGCTTGAGCCCGTCAGACGATATTTCGAGGAGCACCCGGACGCAAAGCTCGCGCGCCCCTCCGAGGTTCTTTAGATCACTTGACTTGTTGTAAATATAACAATTAAACTACTACCGCAGCCTTTTTAGGCGAGGGCGCGAAAACTAAAATTGATCATCAAATCAAGCCAGAATCACCATCAGGCTCATTCTGGCTTTCGAGGGCGTGGTGCCCTTGGAAGGAAAAAAACTGCAAGAACTAGTAGCCGAGCGAATCGGCAAAAAGGAGGTTTCTTCTATGCGAGAGGATATTGGTACGACCAAGTATCTCATCCACGCCAAAATAGAGACGAGCGGCGTGGCGGAGCGCCCCGATGTCGTGGGCGCAATTTTTGGGCAAACCGAGGGTCTGCTGGGGGATGAGCTGGACCTGCGCGAGCTGCTCAAGACAGGCAGGATGGGGCGCATCAAGGTGAACATCAGCTCAACCCAGGGAAAATCGTCGGGCACGATAACGATACCCTCGAGCCTCGATCGGGTCGAAACGTCAATCATCGCCGCCGCACTTGAAACCATCGACCGCGTGGGGCCCTGTGAGGCGACAATCAAGGTCGAGCGAATCGAGGACGTGCGCGACGCCAAGCGGAAGTTCATCGTGGGGCGCGCCAAGGAGATCCTTGAGCTCGTCGGGGAGGCCGCCCCCGAGACCCAAGAGATAGCTAAGCAGGTCAAGGAGTCCGTGCGCCTCGAGGAGATCGCCGAGTACGAGGACTTACCCGCCGGCCCAGGGGTGCGGGATTCCGATGCAGTAATAATCGTCGAGGGGCGCGCTGATGTACTGAGCTTACTTCGCGCGGGCATCCGAAATGTCATCGCCATCGAGGGAACGAGCGTGCCCAAGGCGGTAATCGACCTGAGCAAGGACAAGACGGTGACCGCTTTCCTCGACAGCGATCGGGGCGGGGACCTAATCCTGAAGGAGCTACTGCAAGTTGCCGACATCGACTTCGTCACAAGGCCGCCCCAGAACCGCAGCGTGGAGGACCTCACGCGAAAGGAAGTAATCAAGGCGCTGCGGAACAAGGTGTCAATCGAGCACGCACTGGCCGAGCTCCGAGGAAAGCCCGCGCCAGAGGCTGCGCCCGCCGCCGAAGGGGAAGGCCTGGAGCTCCGGGAACTAGAGGGCGTCATCGGCAAGCTGCGCGGCACCCTGAGGGCACAGCTACTCGACGAAAAATTCAAACAAATTGAGGAGGTCCAAGTGAGGGAGCTGAAGGAACGGCTGCCCAAGACCCTGAACGTTAAAGCCGTGGTGTTCGATGGAGTCGTGACTCAAGAACTCGCTGACATGGCAGCCGAGCGCGGCGTGCAATACATCGTCGGAATGCGCTCGCGCGTTGAAGCGGCGCCTCCAAACGTGCGCGTGCTGACCGTGGATGATCTCCGAAAGTTGAGGTACCGAGGGTAGCTAGACCTCAAGCTTGTAGTCCATCGTCACGGCCGCCTCGCCGTCCTCGTAATAGTAGGGGATCTCCTCCCGCTCCCGAAAACCGAGCTTAAGATAGAACTGCTGCGCCTCTGCATTGCTCTTTCGCACCTCTAGCCGCACGAGCTTCGCCCCATTCGCGCGGAGGCGACTGATGATGTGCTCCATGAGGGCCGAGCCTATGTTCCGCCTCTGGTAGGGCGGGTCGGTGGCAACGGCTAAAATGTGACCGGTCGCTCCCCATCGGATCACCCCGATTACGTAGCCCAGGATCTTGCCGTCAGCCTCCGCGACGAGAAAACCATCGGGGTGCGTAGCGTACAGATGGTTGAGCAGGCTCAGCGGGTATGGGTCCTTAAAGCACTTGTACTCTATGCTCAGGATTGCCTGCATATCTTTCGACCTTACATCCCTTATCCTCACGAGCTGCTGGGCTACCACGTGGATGCCTCAACTATGTTTTAAGCGACCACGGATAAAATCATTTGGAGATGGGATGGTTACGCCTAAAAAAAGGGGGACGAGATTTGAGTATTATGTTGCTCATCCCCACTAACGGCAGACCACTCAAAGAACTCCTCGAGGTCTAGGGGAAGAAAAATGGGCTTACTCGGTCGAATCCGCGATGCTCTGAGACCTGGGCCGCCGAAGCCCCCACCGAGGTTCGAACCCTTCGAGGCCGTGGAGGAACGCCGGGGCGCTTACGCCGACTTCGAGCGAGCGCTCCATAAGTACGGCCTCATCATGCTGATCGTCGGGAAGCGCGGCTCGGGCAAGACGGCGCTGGGGATGCAATTTCTCGCGTGGTACAACCATTCGACCAGCAGGCGATGCTACGGCATAGGTTATGATGCCGCAAAGCTGCCGCGGTGGATCCACAAGGCAAAAGGAATCGAAGAAATCCCAAATGACTCCGTCGTGCTCGCCGATGAGGCTGCGATCCTCTTCTTCTCGCGGGAGGCGATGACCTCGATGAACAAAATGCTCACCAAACTCATGACCGTCGCGCGCCACAAGAACCTCAGCATGGTGCTGATAACGCAGTCCTCGGCTCTTATCGAACTGAACGTGCTTCGCTTGGCAGACGTGCTCCTGCTCAAAGAGCCATCGCTGCTTCAGGCGAGATTTGAACGAAAGGCCTTGCAAGACATCTTCAACGCTGTCGACAAAACGTTTAAAAAGCTAAGCGAGCGGGTGAACCACTTTTATGTCTACTCCGATGAGTTCGAAGGGCTTGTACGCTATGGCCTGCCCAACTTCTGGAACGAGAGCATAAGCCGCGCCTTCCGAGAATTCCGCGGCCGGTGACGGATTCACCACTAATTATTTTTTCTTGTGTGAACGGCAAAAATATTTTTCGGGACTCAAACAAGAATCTATTTATGCGATTTCCTTCAAGAAAACTCGAAGAGGTGAACCGATGTCAGTTCCGCCTGAGTTCGCTTGGCTTGTCCCGGTTGTCGTGCCTTTTATTATAGGTTTACTGGTAGGCGCCGTGATCAAACGTGCTATGAAGCTGATGGTGATTATCGCCGCTCTCGTTATCGTCCTCGTCGCTACTGGGGTCCTGAGCCTGACTTTTCGGGATATCTACGACAAGGCGATGGAGTTCCTGCCGAGATTAATTGATCTGGGCGGAGGGGTGAAGGATGTTCTACCGTACTCATCGGCGGCGTTCTTGGTTGGCCTTGCCCTGGGGCTGTGGCGAGGATAGGCTAAAGTTCATTACGGCGATAAAATTAGTTCGATGGCTACAACTCCAATTCGCGGCACCCCGGCACTTACGATTAAATCAGCTAGAGAACGCGCGCTCATCGTCGCCGACTTGCACTTGGGCATCGAAGGGGAACTCGCGAGCAAGGGCGTCTCGCTACCCAGCCAAATTCCAAAGGTCAAGGGACGGCTCTTAGAGCTCATCAAGAAGCGCAGGCCCGACCGCCTGATCTTCTTGGGCGACGTCAAGCACAACGTTCCCATCGCCAGCTGGCAGGAGTGGCGCGAACTCCCCGGCTTCTTCGAGGAGCTGGCGCAACTGGTTCGTGTCGAGGTCATCCGCGGGAATCATGATGGTGGGCTGGAGGGCATGATACCGCGAGCGGTAAAAATTCACGGCGCACGGGGCATCGTGCTTGGCAAACGTCGTCGCGTAGGGCTGATGCACGGGCACACTTGGCCTTCCCCCGAAGTGCTCAACACAAAACTACTCATAACGGCGCATAATCACCCGGCGGTCGAGTTCCATGATGAACTCGGTGGGCGAATAGTCGAACCCATCTGGCTCCGGGCTAAGCTTGATGCATCGAGGTTCCCAAAAAAGCTTCAAAAGCAGATCGATCACAAATTACCGGAGCTGCTCGTGATGCCAGCGTTCAGCGAGCTCGTGGGGGGTGCTGCGGTTAATCGGAGGATACCCAAAGAATTGATTGGACCGATGTTCAAGGCCGGTGCCGTAAAATTAGATGAAGCCGAGGCCTACCTGTTGGATGGCACTTTTTTGGGTCGGGTACGTGATTTGAGAAAGTAAAACGGTGCCTCCTCTAAAGGCTTTTATACGGGCGCAACGTTAGACTTCGAGGGATTTCACGATAGATGTGCTCATCATCGGAGCCGGTCCCGCCGGGCTTTTTGCAGCACACGAGCTATCAAAAAATTCGAAGCTCTCCGTGACCGTCGTCGACTGGGGGCGGGAGATAGAGAAGCGCACCTGCCCGGCCGTCGAGACTGGAAAGTGCATAGGGTGCAAGCCCTGTCACATCATGTGCGGTTTGGGGGGCGCGGGGGGCTGGTCGAGCGGCATCCTGAACCTCCGCCACGACATCGGGGGCGACCTCAGCAAGCTGACTAAAAGCGTCCCGAAGGCCGAAAAACTCGTCAAGGAAGTAGATGACATTTTCGTCGAGCACGGTGCCCCGAAGGAGGTCCACGGCACGGGGTCGAAGGAAATAGAGCAGCTCACGAGACGCGCGGCTGCGGCTGGCGTGAAGTTCATCCCCATCCCCCAGCGCCACATAGGGAGTGAATACCTACCTGATCTTATCAATTCGTTCAAACGAAAACTTGAAAAACAAGGTGTGAAGTTCATGTTCAACTCCAAGGTTGAGCAGATCGGAAAAAGTGAGGTCATCATCAAGGGGAAGCGAATTCGTGCAAAGTACATTCTTGCGGCTCCGGGGAGGGTTGGCGCTGACTGGTTTGCGGAACAGGCCCAAATCCTTAGTGTAAAATTAACTCACGGTCCAATCGACATCGGGGTGCGGGTAGAAGTGCCAGCCGCCGTCTATGAGCCAGTCGTCAAAGTGAACCGCGATCCAAAATTTCATATCCGCACTAAGACCTTCGACGACTTCGTGCGAACCTTCTGCACTAATCATCAAGGATTTGTCATGGAGGAGCGCTACGACGACCACGTGGGTGTCAATGGGCAATCACTGCGGGCAAAAAAATCGCAAAACACCAACTTCGCTTTTCTCGTCCACATCGAACTTACAGAGCCAGTCACCGATACCACAGCTTACGGGCAATCAATCGCTTACCTAGCGACGACCATAGGGGGTGGGCGCCCACTACTCCAACGCTTGGGCGATCTCCGCTCCGGGAGGCGGTCTACTTGGGAACGGATCAAACGAGGACATATGGTGCCAACCCTGCGAAGCGTGACCCCTGGCGATATCTCTATGGCTATGCCCGGGAGGGTCGTGACGGACATCACCGAGGGGCTCGAACACTTGGACGAAGTTGCCCCGGGCGTCGCTGAGGACTCAACGCTGCTTTACGCACCCGAAGTTAAACTGTACGCAATGCAAATCCACATCGACGAAAACATGGAGACAAATGTACCAAATCTATTCGTCGCCGGGGATGGGGCGGGGCTCTCACGGGGCATCGTCGCCGCTGCCGCAACAGGTCTGCTTGCCGCGAGGGGAATAATCGCCAAGACCAAGGCTTAAACTATTCAATCACTTCGAGCTTGGGCAACAATTCACGTTGTCGGGGCGTGAGTTCGATCGTGTGCGGGCGCTCTGGGATGCTAACCTCTTTTATCTCCCCGAAGAGAAGCGTCGAGAAGTAGCGGAACCCGTGATCGTTGAGCATCGTCGCCACGCGCTTGAGCTCAGGGCGGCGTTCGTGCAACTTTAAACATGCTTCCACGTTCGCTCCGCTAGAGATTCCGAGGAAAAGTCCCTCGTCGCAGGCGATGCGCTTGGTCATCCAGATGGCTCGCTCTGAGGAGACCAAAATTATGCCGCCGAGCAACGAGAGATCAAAGATCGAGGGGATGAATCCATCACCCACACCCTCTATCTGGTGCGTCCCCCAGCGCTGCTTCGAGAGCACAGGGCACTCGGCTGGCTCGACTGCGTATATTTTAATGTTCGAGTCCTGCTCCTTCAAGTATTTCCCGACTCCAGTGAGCGTTCCGCCAGTTCCAACCGCCGCGACGAATGCATCTAGTCTGCCTTCGACTTGCTCCCATATCTCCGGCCCGGTCGTCTCGTAGTGAGCCTGAACGTTCGCCTCGTTGTTGAATTGGTTCACCCAGAAATAACGCTCTGGGTCGAGCGACACAAGCTCCTTCGCCCGCTTCACCGCCAGATCGACGTCCGACTCGGCCCCGGGGAGTGTCATTATCTTCGCCCCGAACGCGCGGATCGCCTTCATCCGCTCCTCGCTCATCCCCTCAGGTATTATTATCAGCACATGGAAGCCGAGGTGGGCCCCGAGCATCGCCGCCGAGATACCGGTGTTGCCCGTGGTGCTCTCAACCAGCGTCATCCCTGGGCGGAGTTCTCCTTTTTTCATTGCGTCTTTGATTATCTTCAACAGAATTCGGTCCTTCAAGCTCCCCGAGGGGTTCATAAACTCAGCCTTCCCGAAGAGCTCGAGCTCCGGCTTGCCGGCGAGCTCGGTGAGCTTGCGGAGCTTGATGAGTGGCGTAAGCCCTATGAGCTCGGTTACATCTCCCGCCGCCTTCTGGTAGCGACCCCAGGCCACAGTATCAACCTTTGTAGACTTGTGCCCATCAGCCATATTTAAACCCGCGACCTTAGGGTGTTGGGGGCCCATGAAAACCATCGCTGCCTTTGCGCTCCTCTTATGCGTGACCGCCTCCGGCGCTCTAGCTCAGGAATGGCCCACCTTCGGGCACGATGCCGAGCGTACCGGCTACTCGAACTCCTCGGCCCCTGAGACCGATCAAATCGCATGGACGTTCAACGGTGCTGGAAGCTTCTCCTCGCCAGCGGTCGCAGGCGACAAAGTTTTCGTCGGATGCGAAGACGGGTACCTTCACGCGATCAACGTGATCAACGGCAAGGAGGTCTGGAAATACCAAACGGGAGGGGGGGTTCTCTCTTCCCCAACGGTGGGCAATGACATCGTGTATTTCGGCTCAAACGACAACCGCGTCTATGCATTGTACGCGGATAACGGGAAGCCAGCCTGGCAAAACCCGCATGAAACCGAGGGCGCGGTGCTCTCGTCGCCAGCGGTTGCGGGTGGAAAAGTGTTCATCGGGTCAACGGACAACTACGTGTATGCTTTGAACGCGAATGATGGCAGGGAAAATTGGAAGTTTGGAACCAGAGGAAAAGTGACCTCGTCGCCCGCGGTTGCTGATGGCAAGGTTTTCGTTGGTTCGTGGGATAATCGCGTGTACGCCATCAGCGCCGAGAGTGGAACGAAACTCTGGGAATTCCAAAGCACCGACGTTATCTTATCATCGCCGGCCGTGGTTGACAATCGGGTTTACATAGGATTGCGAAGGATCTTGGGCTCAGAAGGATGGAGCGTAGTCAGCTTAGATAGCTCAGATAACGGCAACCTAGTGTGGGAATACCAAACTGGGGGCCACATCGAATCCTCACCAGCCGTGGTTGAAAACAGCGTCTACGTGGGGTCGGATGATGGCCACATTTATTGCTTGGACGCGCGCGATAACGTGGAGAATCGCGAGATATGGAAATATAAAACTAACGACCGCGCGCAGTCCTCGCCAGCGGTCGCGGACGAAAAGGTGTTCATCGCCTCGCAGGACGGATACCTCTACGCGCTCGATGCGCAAGATGGCGACGAGATCTGGAAGTGCCACATAGGGGCGACGACGAAGCAATCGCCAGCCGTAGCTTACGGGAAGGTCTTCATAGGGACGAGCGAGGGCAAGCTCTACTGCTTCGGGAGCTGGGGCTCGGTGGCGGGTGGCGACATCGGGAAGGGTGCCATCTACTTGTTCATCACCGCCTTGCTCGTGCTCGCGCTCTGGGGGTTGACCCGCCTGAAGCCGCCGAAGCCGAAACGGGTCAGGAAAAGGAGGATTAGGAAAAAGAGGAAATAGTGGTGGGGTCGCCGAGATTTGAACTCGAGTCACCGGCTTTTCCGCCCGAAAGCCCCGAAGCCGGCAGGATAGACCAGGCTACCCCACGACCCCGAGGAAACTCAACCATCAAAACATTTACCTTTTGCTGCCCGCTTTGAGCAGTCGTTCGAGTTCCCGCTCGAGCGTCGCCACCGGGATGTCGGGCACGCTTATCCGCTGGCTCTTCCCGCGGCGCCCCTTGCCCGAGGGCTGGAGGTCCACTATCCCAAGTCCCTCCATCCGCTTGAGGTAGTCCCAAAGCTGGGTGTGCTTTCGGGGCCCTTCACCGTGCTCCTCGCAGACGACGCGATAGCTGCGCTCCACCTCGCCCGTCAGCGTGTAGGCCCGCTTCGAAACCTTTAACTTTCGCGTTACGGCCAGCAGGAAAAGTTTCTCATGAAGTTGAAGGTCGCGAATCACCTCTCTTTTGATCTCGGGATAGACCTCGGCCTTGGCTCGGCGCGCGTGCTCGGGCATCACGGTATCAGCGCCCTCCCCATCCGCAGCCATCCCGGCGCGCCAGAGGAGCTCGAGCGCGAGTCGAGCATCACCCCATCGCGCGGCTATGTCGGCGATGAGCGCCACCGTGTCCTCGTCGACGGTGCCCGCTTTGAACGCCTCGCGGATTCGGTGGTCGAGGATGTCCGCAAGCTGAGGGGCGGTGTAGCGATCCAGCGCCAGCACGTTGTGCATGAAGGTGCTTTGGGTCGCGACATCGAGCGAGCGCAGGAAGTCCTTGTCGCGCGCGATTGCCACGATGCTTATGCGGTTGGGTGCCCCCGACTCCTCGGCCGCGCGGGTGAGCGAGTAAAGCAGGTCGGCCCCGTTGAGCTGGACGAAGTAATCGAGCTCGTCGAGGGTGAGCGTGAGGTAGGCGTCGTGCTTGTTCAGGTAGTCCACGACCATATCGAGGAGTTTCTCGGGACCCAACCCACGGGCGGGCCATCGAGGGTAGTAATGCTTCACCAGCTTCATCAACACCGCGTAAGGGGTCTTGTCCTTGCGGCAGTTGACGTGAAGGTATTTGAGGTTTAATCCCCGCCCCTTGGCCGTGGGCTCGAGCTCCTCGCCGAACCTCCGAGCGAGCGCGGTCTTCCCCACACCCACGCTTCCCGTGATGAGTACCCGCTGGCTTGCTCGGTTCTCGATGACCGACTTGAAAACTCGTGTGAGCTGACGGAACTCATCATCGCGGTGCACGAGGACGCGTGGCACGTAGTCTGGCAAGAGCTTGCTCGCATCGCGAAAAACCGATTTACGCCCGAGCTCCTCCTCAAAGATCTCCCCGAACATCCTGCCCCTTTTCAGATTTATCCCGCTTGTGACATTAAAGCGCTACCTAAGCCAGCAACCAGACGTAGGCAGCAACCACGACCGCTGCTGTGACGAATGAGAAGACTCGCACAGCTCGGGACCAGCTCCAACCCCGCCTGTACCGCATGAAGGAGCCCGCCGCGATCGAGAGGACCACAGCGCCTGCACTCATCACGGCGAACGCTGCGAGAAGGAGGGGCAACTCTTCGTACGCCCAGCGCAGCTCCTCGAGGTCCTCCCCCGCCAGCTGCCGAACGAGCTGGGCCCCGAACGAGGCCACTTGTCCCAGCCTTACCTTATCCACGGCGTCGAGGTCGTCGGCCAAGGTGTGAATCGGCCAAAGAATCTCTCCGTGCTGCGGGTTGACCCAATAAACCCAAGTCCCTGGAATGTCCATTTTCGTGAAGCTCGCGTAGTCGCTGCACCCCCTGACGTCTGACGAGTCCCCCGATTTCGCGTATAAACCCAAGTTCTCCGCCAGCTCTTGGGCGTAGGCATCGAGCCATTCGGTTGTGGCAACCTCCTGCGAGTCCCTGAGCCCCACGCGCAACCCATCCTCAGGTCCAGGAGCTATTGAATCAAAAACGATTGCGACGACGATGTCGTTCTCAACGTGTTCGAGCACGAATGCGTCACTCCCCAACAGACCGAGTTCTTCGCTCCCAAAGGTTGTGAAAAGAATGGTGCGTGGGAGGTTCTCAGTTGAAAGCACTCGCGCGATTTCGAGCACGACCGCTACACCCGAAGCATCGTCAACCGCGCCAGGGGTCAGGACGGAATCATGGTGGGCACCAATGACCATGATCTCCTCGCTCTGCCCGGGCAGGAGCGCCACGACGTTATGAGATACAGCACTCTCAACCTTGGCCTTAAACTGCAGCTCAACCTCAACGTTATCCTGTTCCAAAAGTTCGATCAGATGTTGCGCATCCCATCCTGAGATCCACAGTAACGGTGCCCTCGGTGGATTTGACCATTGTGGCTCAAAGTAAGGAGGCCAATTATCTAAATAAGTGAGCACGGCTAGCGGAGGCAAGTCGACAAGTGCGCTTGAAACATTTTTTCTCTCAACCAGGACCACGCGCTCACACAGTTGTTCTAAGTTCTCCGGCTCCTCCGTCACGTGCACAAGTCGCCCAGTAACGGTGTTGTCCGTAGAGGGGGAGTAAATTAGTGGCACGAAAGCTATGTCCATTTGTTCAGGAGAAATTATACGCAACCAATTTTCCTCGATTGCGTATGAGCTCTCGATGGTAAAGTTCTCAATCCATGCTTCTAAGCCGTAGCTCCGAAACTCGTTCTCGATATAGCTCGCGGCCATCGCTTCCGCCTCGGTGCCAGCAAAGCGTGGAGCGATGTTCACCAAGTTCTCCACGTGCCCGTAAGCTCGGTCGGCTGAAACCTCTGCCCCCTGAGCCAAAGTTGGGCTACAGAAGATCGCAGCTAAAACAAACACCAACAAAATACAGTGTAAACTAAACCTCATTTGGGTTCCTTTCGGACGGCGGAATATTTCTTTATGATGTGAAATAACCTGATTTCGCCGATTATGATGTTATTTCGCCTTGTCACAGGGAGCCTTCTTACCCCGTGTTCCATCATCTTGCTTAGCACATCCCCCACCGTGTTCTTGGGGCCGCACTTGACGAGTCTTCTATGCATAATGCTCTCAGCGGTGCCCCAATACAGTGTCCTTAGGTCTGGGAGCCCGAAAGCGTAGGGAGCTCTTCTAGGGGACAAGATACTTAAGACATCGTGCTCCGTTATCACACCAACGATTTTTTTGCTTTTTTTGCCCTCGGTGACCCACACGTGGGTCTTTTTTGATAAGATGTCCAGAACGCGGTCGACGTGCGCGTCTTTTTCAATGAGGGGCACGTCCCTCCTCTGCATGATTTTTTCAACTTTGAGTTCGTAGAATTCAGGGCCCACTCTTTTTGGTTCCGCCATTCTTTCTCCTCCAACTAAAACTCTTGGTACACTATTAAACCTCTTTCTTGTTTTTGATCATCTTCAGGGCTTTCCATAGCGATGGCGGCGTGATGAGGGTGGTGATAATGACCATCACAAGGATGGCAGAGGCTATATCGGCGCCTATGATGCCATGATCAAGCCCAAGTTTGACCAAGATCAATTCCACACCTGCTCTCGGCATCATGGCAATACCGACAGCAAAGGATTCCCTATCGCTGAATTTAGAGGCCTTCGCGCCAAGACCGCACCCCACGACCTTCCCGATGATCGCTACAATTACCAATACTGCGGCGAATGTGCCAACGGTTGTAAATGCGCCAAAATCGAAGTTCATACCTATCCATACGAAGAAAATTGGTATGAAAAATCCACCCCCGATTAGTGAGATGTGTTCCCTGAGTCTCCTAGCAAAATGAGTTTGACCAATGACCAGTCCTGCTATGAAAGCTCCTATAATCGCGGCCAGCCCGATCTCTGTAGTTATCAGGCCAAACGCCAGAACGGTGACCAGCCCTAACAACAAGAGGCTTTCTCCCCCAACCGTGATTTTTTCAGAGAGTTTCCTGAATAATTTGATTCCAGCGGTTAGGGAAATCAGGAAAAATAAGACAGTGAGGACGATGAGCAAAGATATTTCTCCAAGAGGTATTGCACCAGTAGCCACCACGGTGATGAAAATGCTCATCATCACCACACCGATCACGTCGTCGATGACTGCTGCCCCCATTATCAGAGTACCTAACCTAGTCCGCAACATCCTCAACTCCGTAAGGACGGAGGCTTTTACCCCCACCGAGGTTGCCACCAAGCTTATGCCCACGAATGTCGCGATGAGGTGAGAAAATCCGAAATAGATCGTCGCGAGATATCCGAGGATAAACGGTAAGATTACGCCAGAAACGGCGACAACGCTAGATGCGACTTCTAGCCTTTTGAATTCTTCGAAGTTCAAGCCAAGACCTGTAGAAAAAAGCAGGAGTAAAATTCCGATTTCAGCGATGCTAGATATGGGGCCTTCGGCAGCTGAGGGCCCCGTTGTCGATAAAATTATTAGATTCCCGAGGATTATCCCAAGAAGCAATTCTCCCAAAATTACGGGCTGTCTTAACCCCTTCGATAGAAGTCTGCCCAATCCCGCTGCAACGAGGATCACCAAGAGGGCCGGGACAAATGTCAGTTCCAGAGCCATAATGACGCCAAAGAGAACAACACGCGTTTATCACCTATAAATTTAATTTTAGATAGTTGGTGAAGTGTTTGATAGTCGAAATCATCACGATAGGCGAGGTCGAGCGCCCGCTGCTGGAGGACCTGGCTCGCGAGCTCACGAAAGCCTACGCCCCGCTCGTCGAGAGTTGCCTCATCGGCGCCTCACTCCAAATGCCACCGGCCGCATACAACGCTCGACGCAACCAGTACGACGCAGACCTAATCTTGGAGCGGGTGCTGCACAGGATAACAGGTGAAAACCGAGTGCTCGCGTTGCTCACTACCGACCTCTACACCCGCTCACGCAACCTCAACTTCATCTTCGGCCAAGCACAATGTCTGGGCAGGGTGGCGCTCGTCTCGCTTTGCCGCCTCGACCCAACTTTCTACGGGGCGCCACCCGACCGCAAGCTTTTCCTTGAGCGCGCGACGAAGGAAGTTGTCCACGAGCTCGGGCACACTTTCGGGCTCGGGCACTGCGCGAACCCGAGCTGCGTCATGTCGTTCTCAAATTCCATTCTCGATGTGGACAAGAAGAAACCTGCTTTCTGCAAGACCTGCAGGCGAAAACTGCACCGTCAAACCACTTTGACCATACACGTCTGGCGGTAGCCCGTGATTACGCGGATGTAGCCCCGGAACTCGCGGTCGAGCTCTGCGTCGTCGGTATCGACTTTTAGCGTGGGGGTTGCCCTCAGCTTGTGGGGTGTCGCCAGCACCCAGACGTTCTCCTTACCCACGCGCCTCACCACTGCCGGGCTGAGTTGCTGGTTCCCCCGCCCCACGATGAAACCCTGCCTACCGATGGGGCTTACAATTATCGTTGCTGATTTTTTCCCGATTGCCTTCAAAAGCTGTTGCTCGTTCACGTCGCGTGCCACGAGTTTGTAGTCTTGAAGCAAGTCGACTCCAAGCAACGTTGAGTTATAAATTCCCAATTCCTCAGCAACTGCTCGAGTTGTGGTACCGGGACCAAGTGCGTATATATGCCCGCGTTCCATGAGCTCGATCACCCAGCGCGCGATTGCTTTTTGGTCAGCAAGCTCGTAACCGGTGCTTCCCTCCTTTGTCGCTTGCATCATGACTGGTTCGTATGGCACCCGCACATAGCCCTTGAGCTTCGCTACGAGACGGTTCTCGCGGTAAGCTTCTTCATCTATATCCATGACCTCTGCCTCTCGTAGTGGCAACCCCTCGCTCAAGAAACGTGCTACAACTTCACCTGCTGTTTGGGGTGTGTTGGCGAAAGCGGCGCTGTGCATCTTCACGCCGGTCGGGATGCCCAAAATCGGCACTTGAGTTCCTATCGCTTTGATTATATCACTCATCGTGCCATCGCCGCCAGCAAGGAGGATGAGGTCGACATCCTTCTCCAACATTTCCCTAGCAGCGCGCTTGGTGTCCTCAGCGGTGGTTTTGCCTGAGGTTATGTGCCCAATCACTTGAACTTCCAGACCCGCCTCGCTTGCCTCTGCTGCCCCCATCTCAGCTGGATAAGTTATCAGCTCGAACTTCACCCCAGCACGCTTTAAACTCCGCAGCGTTTCTACCGCCCTAGCTGGGGAAACCGGCTCAGCGCCGAGTTCCAGAGCTTTCGCAATTATGTCCGCGCCACCCGTGCCTTTCAATCCGACTCGTCCACCCATGCCTGCGATCGGGTTGACGATGAGACCGAGCTTTTTCATTTCTTCGCCGATTTACGATGTGCGCCCCAGCTCAAAATAGGTTCACGCGAGGCCTTGGCTTCGTCAAGTTTCCCTATCGCTGTTGTCGTCGGGGCTGAGCGTAGCTTCTCTGGATTCGAGCGAGCCTCTTGGGCTATCGTATTGAGCGCGTCAACAAAATGATCGAGCTCCTCACGGGGCTCTGTTTCCGTAGGCTCGATCATCAACGCTTCAGGCACAATGGGGGGGAAGTAGTAGGTTGGCGCGTGTATGCCGTGATCGAGCAGGCGCTTCGCAACATCACGCGCGGTTACGCCCGTCTCCAGCTTTAGGGACTCCGTGCTGAAGACGACCTCGTGCTTACATGGACCGCTCGCGTCGAACTTCAGCTCATAGCCCTTGACGCCGAGTAACTTGTGCATAATGTAGTTCGCGTTGAGTACAGCCGCCTCGGTCACCTCGTTCAATCCTTCGGCACCCATAAGCAGGAGGTAAGCATACGCCTTCACGAGCACGCCGAAGTTTCCGTAGAATCCCTTGATTTTGCCGATCGAGTGCGGACGATTGTAGTCGAAGTAGTAGCGTTTGCGTTTGCGGTCGTATTCAACCACGGGCACGGGGAGGAACTTCTCGAGTTCCTTCTGCACACCGATGGGCCCAGCCCCCGGGCCGCCCCCGCCGTGAGGGGTTGCGAAGGTCTTGTGTAGGTTGAAGTGAACGATGTCGAAGCCCATGTCGCCCGGACGCGTCTTACCCAAGATACCGTTCAAGTTCGCGCCGTCGTAAAACAACAGGCCGCCGGCATCGTGAATCACTTCGGCGATGTCGATGATTTGATCCTCGAACAGGCCCAACGTGTTCGGGTTCGTCAGCATCAAAGCTGCGGTGCGTTCGGAGACTGCTGCCTTCAGAGCCTTGAGGTCGACGCGCCCACGAGCATTTGACGGCACGGTCACAACCTCATAACCGGCCATCGCCGCGCTCGCTGGATTCGTGCCGTGTGCAGAGTCAGGTACTATTACCCGATCACGTTTGTCGTCGCGCCCGGATTTGTGATAAGCACGTGTGAGCAACATCGCGATAAACTCGCCGTGTGCACCAGCAGAGGGTTGTAAGGAAACGCGCGCGACGCCTGCGATTTCCGCGAGGAAACGCCCCAGCCTGTACATTAACTCGAGCGCCCCCTGCACCGTCTCCTCAGCTTGATGGGGGTGAATGCAGCTCGCGGTTTCGAGTGCAGCAAGCTCCTCACAGACCTTCGGGTTGTACTTCATCGTGCACGAGCCGAGCGGGTAGAAGCCCGAGTCAACGCCGTAGTTCATCTGCGAGAGGCGGGTGTAGTGCCGAACGACCTCCGGCTCCGAGAGCTCGGGCAGCTCTAGCTTCTCGCGCAGGAGCTCCTTGGGCACGTTTATACGCCCACGTGGTTTTCCGGGCAACGAGCTCCCAACGCGCCCCGGCTTGCTGAGTTCGAAAATTAACGGCTCAATCCATCGCGCTTGCTGATAGCTCATCGCCGCCCCCCCAAGAGCTCCTTTAGCGCGTTCGCCAGGCGGTCGATGCCCTCGCGTGAGTGCAGCTCGGTCGTGCAGAGCAAGGCCGCCGCCCCCAGCTCCGGAAACTCCGTGCGAAGTGGTTTACCACCTTGGATGCCACGCTTAAGCAGCCCAGCATTGAGTTTTTGGATTGATATACGTGTGTCGGTGCAGTTCAGCGTGAACTCGTTGAAGTGGGGGGCATCGAAGATCGGCGCCTTCAAACCTTTAATCGCGTTTAGTTTTTTCATCGCATAGCTTGCGTTGCTAGCGCAAAGTTCAGCGAGGTCGTTCAATCCTCGTGGGCCTAACGAAGCAAGGTAAATAGCTGCTGCCACCGCGCAGAGCGCCTCGTTCGTGCAAATGCTCGATGTTGCTCGTTCGCGGCGGATGTGTTGCTCCCGCGTCTGCAGGACCATGCAGTAGCCGCGCGTCCCGCCGTCGAGCGTGGTCGTCATCCCTATCAGCCTACCTGGCATTTGTCTCATGAGCTTCGTCTCACCGCGACATGCGAAGATCCCCAGCGATGGGCCCCCGAAGCTGACTGGGTTACCGAGCGGCTGCCCCTCACCCACGACGATGTCGGCACCGTAGTCGCCGGGGGGCTTGAGCAGGCCGAGTGAGATTGGATTGACCCCCACCACGAAAAGCGCTCCCGCTTTATGCGCCGCGGCCGCTATCTCGTCAACCTGCGTCTCCAAAAAGCCCAAATAGCTCGGGTTCTCGATGTAAACACCCGCGACCGCTTGGCCCAGCTCTTTCCGAAGCTGGCCCAGGTCGAGCTGTCCCGTGGTGCGGTCGTAGCCAATTTTCACGGGCTCCAATCCCGGCCCGGAAGTGTAGTTTTGCAGGGTCGAAAATCGCTCGGGGCCGATGAGCTCCGGCACCAAGAACTTCTTCCGTCGGGTGACCCGTGCACACATCAGCGCCGCCTCGCCCAACGCGGTTGCCCAATCATACATCGAGGAGTTCGCGACCTCGAGCCCGACCAGCTCGGCGATCATACTTTGGTACTCGAACAACGCTTGGAGCATGCCCTGGCTTGCCTCGGGTTGATAAGGAGTGTAGGAGGTGAGAAACTCGGAACGCTGCACGAGCGAGCGGACGTGTGCGGGTACGTGGTGGGGCCAGACACCTCCCCCGAGAAAAGAGAGCATTTGGGTGAATGGTTTGTTTTTCGCGAGTATCGCTTGCACGTGGCGTTTGACCTCGAGCTCGGGCATCGCGGGTGGCAGCTTCAGCTCGCGCTTGAGGCGAATTTTGGGCGGGATGTCGGCGAAGAGCTCGTCGATGCTCGCGGCCCCGATCTCGCGCAGCATCTTTTCTCGAATCTCCCGCGTGTTCGGGATATATGGGTGGCCCATCGCATCGACTCACTCGAGTTTCTTCAGAAATTCCACGTATGCCTTAGCGTCCATTAAATTTTTGAGTTCTGCCTCAAGCGCGCCCGGCTCAAGCACGCAGATCCAGCCTTCGTTGTAGGGGCTCGTGTTGATAAGCTCCGGGCGTTCCTGAAGCGCCGCGTTTGTCTCTTTAACTGCGCCACTCAGCGGGCTATAAACGGCTGAAACGGCTTTGATCGACTCAACTGCCCCAAGCTCCATCTCCTTGGTTTTTGGCGCAGTTGCCTGCTTGACTTGCTTGCCGACCTCTGGTAGCTCAACGTAGACAACATCACCCAGCTTGCTCTGTGCGTAATCGGTTACCCCCACGCGGGCTAGCTTTCCCTCGAGCTTGACCCACTCGTGCTCTCGGCCGTAGTAAAGGCCCTCGGGCACGTCATAATTGCCTGCTTTCACCATGTTCACCTCGCCAGCTAAAACTCGCGCGCCAAAACTTAAAGGTTACAGTGGCTAGGCAGTGCCCAACTGGTTATGGATAGCTACGAAATCTTGAGGTGATAGCCTCTTTGGATAGTTGTAGATCGGTCCTCTCGGCGATTCATTGTAAAACGGGCGGTTGCATCCCGGGCAGCCCGACGTGCGGAATGGCTCGCCTGATTTGGCTGTTCTATTTAGGACATCCCGCTCAACCCCGAAATCCGCGACCCACCCGCTCTCGAAACGCATCCGCTCGGCCCTGCTCAGGTTGTTAACGATCAAAAATCTAGCGAGCTGAATCCTACGGTAGCTGGCAACATCCGGCTGAGGGTGGCTCGAGAGCGGGGTGCCTGCGATGGGGGTGAACGCGAACAACGCGATCGTGATGCCTTGATCGTGCAAAAGCTGGATTCCCTCCACCATGTCCCGCTCGCCCTCACCCAACCCCACGATGAGATGGGTCGAAACTCGATCGCCGAAGACGGCTCGAGCGTGTTCCAGCGCCCCGAGATGTGCCTGCCATTTGTAGTCACCGCCCTTTATGCGCTCGAAGAGTTCGGGCGTCGCTGCATCAAGGGCAATGCTCGCCCGCTCGGCCCCGGCTTCAGCGAGGCGCTCGATATCTTGTCTGGTCAGCGGCTGGCAGGAGACGGAAATTGGAAGTCCGCATGCGCTGCACACGCACGTCACGAGCTCACAGAGATCATCGACGACGTTCGGGTAGTTGACAGCTTGGATACAAACGCGCTCAAATTTATTCGAATTCTCTTTCAACCCCACGAGAACTTTTTTCAACTCGCAGCGGGGCCAGATGACGCGCGATAACATTCGCAGGTCGGCCGTGGCCTCTCGCGCTTGGGGGCAGAACTTGCAGTTCGCGCTGCAGCGACCTTCGTAGTAGGTCAGCAGGTGGGCGGTCGTCGGGGCTACCGCGAGTTGCCCCCGCCATAGACCCAGCAGGATGCCCGTGCCAAAAGCGACCCTTACGTGCTCGACCAAGTTGATACCCCTGTCAACTCACTCGGGACTGAACAGCATGCATCGAACCTCAGCACCTGAAGCCCGAGCTTGCGCGCAGCTTCTATTGCACGCTCGCTCGGAACCTCCATTCGATCGACGCCCGAGCGCAAAGCTTGAAGTTCGAGCTCGACCCGCCCAGCGTCGCGCGGCCGCATGCAGCCCAGCGCCAGCATCGCCTCCGGAAACTTGAGTCGGGCCTCTGCGATGAGTTCGCCGACCTCCGCTGGACTCGGCCCGGTAATGCGCTCAAACTCGGTTCCGAGCGTTGGCATGAGCACGAGCAAAACCAGCGCATGTGGGCTGATCTCAGCTGCGAACTCAAGCGCCGCTCGTTCGCCCTTGACCTCGCCCGCGTGCAGGCCTATGCAAATATGGGGGGCGACGTGAGGAAGCGAGCGCTTGAGCACGTGGAGCGAGCGTCGGTAATCCTCGGCAGTTCGATCAATCCCGAGCACGAGCTTTATCGTCTCATCGTCGCCTATCAGGTCGAAGTCGGCCAAGTCGACGCCTGCGCGGCCCAGTTCGTGCGCGAGCCAGCCCGGCATTAGGCCCGTGTGGGCGCTGATGAATAGTCCCGTCTCGCGCTTCACCCGCTCGATCGCGTCGAGGTAATTTTCAAATGGCAAGTAGCCCTCGTCATTGTAGCCCCCGCTGAGCAGCACCCCGCGTGCGCCGTTCGAAGTCAGGTTTAAGCATGTCGTAAATAAGACATCGGGCGTAAGGCAAGGTAGCATGTGTCGTAGGTAGTGGCGATTGCAGTGCTTGCAGTTTAAAGCGCATTCATCGCCAGTAATCGAGAGAGTGGGAAACTTCGGGTGAGGGTAGCAAGCGTAAAATGTGGGATCGCGTTTAAGCTTCATCGAAAATGCGCGGCGTTGGAGTTCAGTAACCATCAACGTTTTTTCAACCATCCGTTTGGCGCGTACTTGGGCTTAAGTTTCGCTGCCAGCTCGAACTCCTCGCTCGTCAGTTCCCCCTCAACTAGTTTGGCACCAAGCAAGCGCTCGAACCCAGTCCGCATCGCGGCCCTGACCTCGTCAAAACTCGGCTTTCTGCCCAACTCCCGCACCACCGTCGTTACTCGCTCGAAGACCGAGGCGATGAATTTATCAGAGATCTTCTCCGGGCTTACCTTCAATAACTCAAACATTTGTCGGATGTTTGGATCAATGAGAATTGTGCCGTGCTGAAGGACTGAACCCCACCGGCGGGTCTGAGCGCTGCCTGAAATTTTTTTTCGGTTACTCAACACATCGTTGACAGGTTTGAACTCCGCTTGTAACCCCAACCGCTCAAACCCGTGAACTAAGCCGCCGCAGATCAAGCGATAGGACTCGATGACATCGTCGGGGACATCACCTTGCTTGCACACGACACTGTAGGTGAGCTCGCCGTCGTGGTCATGAAAAACTGCACCCCCACCCGTTATTCGTCTCACAACGTCTACACCGTAACGCTTCGCCACCTCGAGGTCGACCTCGCGCTCGACGCTCTGGAAGCAGCCGATCGAAACCGTCGAGGGGAGCCAGCGCCAAAATCTGATGGTGTTGGGTGACTTGCCCTCCGCGTTTAGTTTGAGCAGCGCCTCATCGATCGCCATGCTCGTGAACGCATCATCCACGCGCAGAGGTAACAAACGCCACTCCACCTACTCACCCGCTGCGCGCAGAATTGCCTCGACCCAGTGCTCGGGCTCCACCATGGGGGTTTGCACGCCGGTCGAGCTGTAAAATCGCTGCACTGCTGCCAGCAAACTCTCCCTATCAGCTTTGACGCCAACCAGTGCCTGCTCAAGTCGTTCAAGCGCGTCCTCGGGATACATGAAAAAATCACCACTGATTGAAACGTGCGAGATGGCATCGTCCGTAAGCTCGAGCTCGACCTTGATTACACCTTTAGGCGCCTTGAACTCCGCGTACCCCAAGCGATCACCTCAGCGTCCGCCCCCAGGCATCGACCATTTCCCCGCTCAAATCACATAAAATAATTTCTTTGAGTGATTTTGCAGCGGGAGCGAACTCTTTCAACGCCTTGATCATCGCCTCCGCGGCGCCCTCAAACGGCACCCCGCCGACGCCCGTTCCCATGCCGGGTAACACGATGCTTTCAGCGCCCGCCTGCTCTGCACAATCGAGTGCAGCTTTGGTCGCGAGGTAAACCTTTTCGCCCGTCGTGGGTATCGCAGGGCGCTCCATGGTGGGGGCGTGCACGACCCAGCGTGCTTGAAGTTTACCCGCGGCAGTCGCGATCGCCTTTCCGACCGGCACCGGCGCGTGCTTTAGCGCTTCCCGTTCGATCTCCTCGCCGCCCGCGCGCTTCAGTGCCCCAGCCGCCCCCCCGCCCATATTCATCAGGCTGTTCGCGGGGTTGCAGACCGCATCGACCTTTTGTTTCGTCAGGTCCCCCCGCTTCACGATGATGCTCAAATCCCCCAGTTTTAACACTCGATCCCAGCGCATTTTCGCGTCCCCACTTTATAATGAAATCGTTGTTGACTTGTTATATATATAACAACTAAATGCCAAGGGATTTATTTCGTCGGGGCCGAAAATTCGACGCGGGTTGAAAATGAAATCAAGCGTGAGATCGATAGCCTTTGACTTCTTGTTCGGCGGGGCCATCGTCGTCGGGGCCCTGCTCGTGGCATCGCTGTCGGGACCGACTGCGGGCGGCATCATCGCGGGGGCGCCGTCAAAAATACATACATCGCGCCCGAGACTGCCGAGGGCGATACCGAGATTTGCTGTCAACGTGGTTTTTCCTGTACCACCCTTTCCCGAAGCGATCGATATCGAGCGTGGTCGAGCGCGCAAATTCCAGCCTCCAAATTTATTGCGAGCGAGCGCTTAAAAGCTTGGAGCTCAGGATTCGCGCGCCAGCCTCCGTAATTTTGCAGCGCGGACGTTAGTTTTATTTACAGCAACAAATTTTCGTGGGGCATTTTTACGGCGATATCCTCCAAATCCAGATTATCCCAAGGGTTGCTAGAACCATGAGCATGCCCGCCATAACGACACCGGCCGCGATTGCCAGCGCCGCACGTTTTCGATCGATGCCCGCAGTATAGGCTATGAGCGCACCGGTGTACGCGCCGGTGACAGGCAGGGGGATGCCAACGAATGCCGCGAGCCCAACCAAGCTCAACCTCTGATGCTTACGAGCCCGCTTTACAAACCACTGGAAGATGTGATCGACAAATTTTACTCTACGGCGGACTGGCGGGAGGATGAAATCTAGTATAACGAATGCGATTGGAATTATTAACAGATTCAGCGCCACGCATATTGTGAACACGGAAACTGGGTCATATCCAGCAGCGATGGCGAGTGGAATGGCACCACGCAGTTCAATGAAGGGCGCCACGGAGATAAGAAAAACTAACCACTCTATCACTCCCATACCTCCAAGCAATATTACTATGGGGGTAAATCAGTATTTGCTGGGGTGACGATGCGGTACAAGCTCATCGCCTTCGACATGGACGGCACGCTGGTCGAGGAGGACAGCTGCTGGGGCGTGCTCCATCGCTGCTTCGGCACCCAGGAGGCCGCACGGAAGAACCTCAAGGCCTACGAGCGTGAGGAGATAGATTACCCGGAGTTCATGCGCCGTGACATCGCGCTATGGCGCCCGCCGCCGATGCTCGAGCAGGTCAGGCGCGTGCTCACCCCTTGCAGGTTGGCGCCGAACGTCGAGCGGGTAGTCGGGGAGATTCACCGGAGGGGCTATCGGACGGCGGTCATAACGGGCGGGCTTGACCTGCTGGCGGAGGAGGTCGCGCGAGGGCTTGGCATCCGATATGTATTCGCGAACGGGCTGGCCGCTGATGAGAAAGGCCACCTGACCGGTGAGGGCATCTTCCGCGTTGAGCCACGCTTCAAGCACGAACTGTTGGCGGGGCTGGTGAGTGAGCTCGGCATAAACCTGCAGCAGTGCGTCGCGGTCGGCGATAGCAAGTACGACGTGAATTTTTTGAAGCACGCGGGGTTGGGAGTGGCGATAGGAGCGGACTTAGAACTCGCGAGGGTCGCCGATGTCGTGATCCGCGATTTTGAGCATCTCCCCCAGCTTTTGGATTACCTCTAGTCAACTTAGCAAACCTTAAGAGCGCCAGAGTATCCAATAAAATGCGTGTCCGTATCATCCTCCAAAAAACCTGAGAAATATGAGGCGCCGAGCTGGAACCACATCTACGAGCTCTGCATCCAAGTTGTAGATCAGATCAGGCGCAGCGGCTACAAGCCAGATCTACTCGTGGCAATATCCCGGGGCGGGTGGGTTCCCGGAAGGGTTCTATCTGACTTACTTGAGAACCCAAACATCGCCACCATCAAGGTCGAGCATTACATCGGTATTTATAAGACGCGCGCCCGCCCGAAGATAACACAGCCCTTACCAATTGAAGTTGATGGAAAACAGATATTGCTGGTGGACGACATCGCCGACTCCGGAAAAAGCCTCAAGCTGGTCAAGAAACACTTGTTTGACCAAGGTGCGGCCGATGTTAAAATTTGTGCGCTTTACTGCAAGCCGTGGTCGATCGTGACCCCAGACTTCTTGGCGCGCACGACCGACGCATGGATATGTTTCCCCCACGAGATCTATGAGACCATGAAAAAGATAATTTTGAAGTTGAAGGGGAGGGGCAAGTCACGGGAGGAGATAGAGGCCGAGCTCGTGCGGATTGGCATGAGGCCCCCGATCGTCAAAAAGTTTACCCCACAGATTCTAGCTGGAGAGGATAACTGCTAGCGCTTGAGGGCAATTCGTTGGCCGCGGAGGAACCTCGCGAGCCCCTCGATGTCCTTGACGTCCTTGTGAAGGATCGCTTTGAGCTTCCCCCGAAACTCGACCACCGGCTCAACCCCAAGCCTCTTCAAGTGCTCGGCACAGAACTTTGCGAGTTTATCGCCGGCTCGGTCGAAGTCGGTCAAAATGATGATCTGTTTAAAGTCGGTCAATCCTTCAAGGAAATTCAGCAGGGTTTTGCTGCTGCCTGAAACTTTGAAAATGCGTCCCTCCATCCCTAGCTCGCGCATGGTCCTCTCATCATTCACACCCTCGACCAAGATGGGCACACCTTGAGCAGAGCATTCTCTTAGTTCGCTGAGCAATTCCTCGATTTGTTCGAGAGCCTCGAGGTTTAGCATGTTTTACCTCAAAACTGCAATACAGGAGTTACTCCGGGCCGCGATCGCTTACCAAGAGCCCGCGCCTGAGGCATTGCCTGTAGACGTTGATGTCGTGCATGAAGCAGCGCGAGCAAACCGTGGCGCCGCAGATTCCGCAGCGATAGACGTCGACGCTGGCCCGCCCGCATATCGAGCATACCCCGGCAACCCTGCCCATTTCGTACCCTATAAATTTTGAAGCACTGAATGATTAAATGTTGCCATCTAGATGCGGATGGGTCAAATGATAAGGCACGCCCATACTCACCTGTTTTGTTTGTCACTTGGGGCCGGGGGATAGCTGCAATTCCGCGCTTCAGAAATCCTTTTTTTTAATTCACTCTCTGAAGGTTCTGGTAAATATTCGTGACTTTAGCGGCCTAGGGCAGTACGGAGACATCGGTGATAGTTGCGAAGGCATTCCTGTCCCGTGCCGAAATGACTAGTTAGGATGGGGCCTCTCTAAACGCCAAACTGCCTGAGGGCTCGAGTTTACCCGCATACTTACCTCCTAGATCGTCGTATCCCTTACTCACCGCCTTATCCATCGTGTAAAACAATAGTTGACAAACCCGCATACCCGGATAAAGCTTTACGGGCGCGGGGTTCATGTTTAATATCTCCAGCGTGACCGGAATTGGGTTCCTTGAGCCAGAGCCTGGGTTCACGTGACCGGAGGAGATATGTATAAATACCCCCATGCGGGCGATTGATGACCTTCCTTCGATCGACGCCACCAAATCGTTAGGAATTGCAACTTTTTCCAGGGTGACACCTAAAACGAGCTGACCGGGCTGAATGACAAATGGATCCCCCTTCGTGTCCACGAGCTCCGTATTTTTCTCGACCGACCTCCTGTCAAAGGGATCAACTAAATTTGTTGGCTTGAAGATCCTGAATTTGCTGCTTAAACGGAGATCTATCTGGCTTGGGCCGATCAACTGCTCATCGAAGGGCTTGATGATTATCCTACCCTGCATTATGTATTCACGAATCTGTTTGCCCGAGAGGATCAACTATACACCTAAAGTTCCATTACATTTTGAACAAAAAGACTTTGCTGGTGCGAAATTATAAGTAGAAAATAAACAAAATACAGTGGTGCTCATTTGGAGGCCCTAAAAGGAATTAACGTGCCGATCGAGGCGAGAGTTTACAAAGTCAGCCACCCGAAGCTACCGAGAAACTCCTACATTGTCTGCATGCCCCAAGCTAGGCGAATCCTCTATGATCCTGTTGTTTGTGGGAGAAAACTTCGAAGCCTAGCTATCGAATGCAGCAAGGTCTTCCTTGCGGCGGCTTGGCACCTCGTTCCAAACTTCAGGAAGCCCCGTGCAAACGAGGTCGCTGAGATAGTCGTGCTTCGAGGCGGCTTGGGGTATGCCCTTAACATGGCCTTCGATGAGCTCTTCGGGGGCTACCTTCCGCAGTGCTTCATAGGCGCTCGGCGGTTCAGGATATCCGAAGAGGAATTCGGCGCTGAGATAAGTTATTGTAACTTCGACCCGCTGCCCGACGATGGAGTCCTGCTCATGGGCGACACCATTGCAACTGGCGCGTCGGTAAGCCAGACATTGGGCGAGGTACGGGATGAGCTTCTAAAGCGCGACTACGGCATCAAGAAATTGCTCGTGTTTAGCATCGCCGCCGCCTTCAGGGGATGTACAAGGCTCCTCGAATGGGAGGAGAAATTCAAGGAACACTGGCCGAACTTCAAGGTTTATCTGTTTGCCGCCGAGGAACTCTTCGGGCTCGGCGAAGGCACGCACCTGCGCTTCAGGAAGGAGGACGAGGCGATCGTGCCCGAGGAAACGAAAGCATATGTAAGCAAGGTCTACGGGGACTACGAAACCGCCTTCCTGCCCGGTAATATTTGCGCGATATTCGACTGGGGCGATCGCATATTCAGGCTCAGGCAGCACCTCGAGGATGTGATGAAGTTCGCGCGGATCTCGTTTAAAGCGGCGAGGGATCGAAAAAGTATGAAAGCGCTTAAGAAGATGGAGCGAGACACACAGCTCGAGCTTAAGAGGCTGGATCGGCGCCTAGTCAGGGCTTGGAAACCTTAGGGTTCAAATGCGGAATTTGAGAACACCAAAGCTGTTTAATTTAAAAATTCATAACGATTTGGTGAAGAAGGTGGCTTCTCTTATGAGAATGAGCAACGGGTCTCGAAATTTACCAGAAAATGATTCTAATGCTGAAAGTCGCTAATATTTACCAGAACCCTCCGAGAAATAATATCCCCGGTGGCCGCGATGGAACTCGTATCGATGAGTTGGGAAGAGGTCGAGGAGGCCATTACTACTCTAGCCAACGCCATAAAACGCGAATTCGACCCAGATGTCATCGTCGGCGTGGCTCGAGGTGGCCTGATCCCCGCGGTGAGGCTCTCGCATCTGCTTGGGGACAAGCTCCTGCGCGTCATTCACGTGAAGTATTACAAAGGCGTCAACCTGCATCGCGGAAAACCCGAGCTCTATGCCGACATCAAGAGGATCTCGGGCAAGGTGTTGGTCGTCGATGATGTCGCGGATACGGGCACGAGCTTGGAGTTCGTGCTCAAACACCTCAAGCGTAAGGGGGCGAAGGAGATACGCGTCGCAACCATCGCGTATAAGCCGAAATCGCGCTTCAAGCCGGATTATTACAGGTTCGAAACGGATAAATGGATCGTCTTTCCCTGGGAGGAAGCACCCCTCAAGCGCGGCGGTCAGTAGGGCCTACTTTTGAGTCCCAGCTTGTAGCCACCGAAATTTGTGGCGAGGTGGATCGGGGGGGTAATGATGAGTATCGTGAGAATTCTCTCCCAGCTGGGAAGAGTTAGTGTGCCTGCAACGAGCAGAGCCACGACTACAAAACTAAGTTGATCGAGTCCAGGGGCCGCGTCACCGCGTTTGATGTCAAGCCTGCGCTTGATGAAGCTCCCGAGCAGGTCGCCCAGCAGAGCCCCCAGGGCGAGCAGGAAGCTCAAGACGAGGTAGTGCGAGAGCGTCCCTGCGGCGATGCCTTGGAGCAGCCCTACGAAGGTGCCAGCCGCCAGCCCAGCGATGAACCCTTGCACCGTCTTGCCAGCACCAAAAATCGGACGCCCATCGGTAAATTTTTTACCCGCGTCAATCGGTCTCCCCCCGCCCAGCACGACGGGCGCAGCGTTCGCAACATAGGCGGGCAGGATGAACCAAAGTGCTGAGCCCAGGATTTGAAGCAGCTCGTTCAATTCCTCACCTTAGAGTCCCTCCAGAGGTATTCAAAATATTCATTCGCGTACTTGGCGAGTCCGACTTCATTCGACCACACCCCCAACTTCTCCCCAGCGCTGGCGAGAAGCAATAAAACCTCTTTTCCGTCCACGATTACACCGCCGCCGAAGAGCGGTTTCCTGAATCTGACCTCAAGATTGGGGATATCTTTCAACTTGTTGATGTGTTTCCCCTTTTCAGAGGTTATCACCCTCAGCGTTAGGTTTTTCGCGGCGAGGAGCGGGGAGATGGTACTCGGCTCGAGGAACTCCCTCGGCAGCACCGGG
>JAUWBN010000018.1 GCA_030601675.1 Hadesarchaea archaeon
CAACTTCCGATATTCTGTGGGCAGCGGCTTTGCGGTTGTCAATCAAATCATCAACGACCCGCATGGATTGGTAGCAGATTTTGGCGGCGTCATACCGCTCATCCTCCCAGAAGATAGCGGCGATGTCCAAGATCGGTTTGGTAAGAAGCCGCGGGTAATTGGGCTTTCGAGCAAAGTCGAAATGATTTGTGTTATGGGTTTTCATCTAATGACCTTATGTAATATAAAATCCCTGTATTTATGTTTATTTTTTTAATCATCGTATCATCATTATAAAGCAAAAAACTCCCATCAAAATTATCATTTCAAAAAATATCATCCATAACGTTCTAATTATTTTTGCATCAAAATAGTCGCACTTTTTATGGAGAACACCTGCGTGCGCTTTCAATCTTATGCACGCGCATCAAGTGTATTGTAGTTTGAGAAATTGAGTTGGTCTACAAATTTTTGTTTGGGCGAACTCTCCAAGTTCTAGCAAATGCCTATCGGAAGTGATCAAGTAATCCACTTTCCCTTCAAGAGAGCATTCCAAGAATTTGTTGTCGTCTGGATCCTCTTTAACCACGAAAACTTTTTGAGTTGGCTCGACTCGAGAGGCGTTCATAAAAAGACTTCGTATCCTCTCCTGAAACTCTCCCTTGACTTTTACGTTTTTCAAAATCAACTCTACTTCCTTATGAAGTCGGGGAGAGAAAATTAATTCGTGCTCGTTCTCGAGGCAGAGGTTGATGATTCTCGCCGAAGCGCTTTTCCGGTTGAAATAAGCCGCGATGAAAATATTTGTATCCAAAACAACCTTCAACAGCCCCCGCTCCTGAAAATCACAGCACAGCGCTAACGAGTCTCCTCATCTCCGCTTGAACTTCGTCGCGTGAGCGCGTACCATCAACGATTTTCAGTCCCTCTCGTCTAGCGATACGCAGGTAATTTCGGCGCACCCGCTTCTGAAGTCGCAGGTTTCTTTCGAACTCATCGAGCCTGCGTGATGGTTTAATCCGGGCAAACGCGACCTCAGCGGGCACGTCGATCAAGATTCCCAAGTCCGGTTTGAGCGCATATTTATTAATCGAGCTTATCCATCCCACCGGCAACCCCCGCGCCGATTGGTACGCGAGCGACGAGCAAACGTACCGTTCGTTCAGCACCACCTTCCCAGCTTTGAGGGCAGGCTCGATAACGTCCGCGATGTGCTGCACTCTATCGGCGGCGAACAACAGCGCCTCGGCAGCGATAGGTAATTTGAGTTCACCCTTCAACACCCGCTTGATAATCCTTCCAACCGTGCCGTTCGTCGGCTCGTCTGTGATGATAACCTTACGGCCGCGGGAGCGAAGCCATCTCGCGAGCAACTTGGCGTGAGTGCTCTTACCGCACCCGTCTATCCCCTCAATCGAGATGAATTTCCTCTTCATGTTGGCACCAGAGCCCCTAACATTGATGAACCTATGTAGCTATCGGTCAGCCTGAGGGTATGGGCAGGCACAGCAGGAACACGATGAAGGTCGCCGCGGCGAGCAATTTCTGACGCTTTGATAGTTTTGAAACATCGTCGAGCGCCCCCACATGATAGCCCCTGAACAGCAGGAGGATAAGGAAGCCGAATATCCAGAGGGGGATTCCGGGGATGAAGAGGCCAGAGAAGAGGAGGGAGAAGCCTAGCGCACGCGTGAGCCCGTAGTGCCACCCCCGGCTCATCAGCCCACGCGCGATGTGCCCCCCATCGAGCTGCCCAGCTGGGAGCAAGTTGAACATCGTCACGAGAAGCACCACCCATCCTGCGAATGCGAGCGGGTTAGGTTCCCCCACTGGCATGTGACCGAAAGTGAGCAGCTGCAACATGGCGTATATCGCCGGTGTGAACCCGAAATCGGGTGCCGCCGGGTTTTGCATCAGACCGATGGTGACGAGTGGGAGGGCCACGAGGAAACCGAACAGCGGCCCACTTGCTCCCATCTCGACCAAAGCCTCCTTCGTTGGGATGGGGCTTTTGATACGGATAACCGCGCCTAGGGTACCGAGCATTGTCGGCGCTGGAATAAAATAGGGTAGGGTCGACTCAACCCCATTTCGCCACGCTGCGATTTTGTGGCCGAGCTCATGCGCCCCCAGCATCAGCATGATCGTGCCGGAGAACAGGGCAGCGTACAAGGTCTTCCCATCGAAAATCCAGAAGTAGCCAGCCGCGAAAGTCGTCAGGAAGGTCGCTCCTAGGAGGAGCAAATTTATCGCGATATTTCCCCTGCTGATGCGCGGATATCTCATCACGATTAACTTCAGCTCACCCTCACGTCCGCGCATCACGGGTAGGAAACCCTTCCGCTTAGCGGCATCTAAAAGGGAACGAAATGACCGTTTTGAGTCCGGTGCAGCCACTTCAAGTTCTATCCGGTCTTTCGAGGTGACGAAGTCCGAGATTTCGAAATGCTTCGCCACGAGTGCTAGGAGTTCAGCCAGCCACTTGGGCGGCTCCTTGGCGACGACCTTCATGTCCTTACCGCACCGTGGGCACTCGCTAGGGACGAGTTCGCCGACCTCTTGCGCCGACATCCGGTAATCAGAGTGCTTGCACTTGAGGCACTCGAACTTCGCGACCGGGAGTTTCTTCATTCCTCCCCCACCTACTCTTGGTACCCCTGCCACCGCTGATAGAGCTGATGTTCTACCCCAAACATGTCGAGAATTCGTCCGACGATGAAATCGACTAGGTCGGGAATCGCATTCGGTTTGTGGTAAAACGCCGGCATCGCTGGCAGGATTGTCGCTCCCGCGCGTCGAAGCTTGACCATGTTTTCGAGATGGATGAGGTTGAGCGGTGTCTCCCGGGGGACGAGCACAAGGGGGCGGCCTTCCTTGAGCATGACATCGGCGGCACGCGCGATCAAATCGGCCGACACGCCGCTGGCTATGGCCCCCAGTGTCTTCATGCTGCAGGGCACGATCGTCATGCCGTCGACGGGGTAAGAGCCGCTAGCGGGGGGCGCCGCGAGGTCATCGGGCGAGTAGCTCCGGGTAGCCAGCTCTCGCAACTCGTCGACGGTTTTGCCCAGCTCTAGCTTTAGAATGGTTTCGGCTGCTTGCGAGATGATGAGATCAGTTTCGATACCCGTCTGTTTACAAACCTCGAGCAACCTCATCCCGTAAACAACACCGCTGGAGCCCGTAATTGCGACGACCAGATGCATAGCATCCCCAGAGCTGTTGTGGGTGAGCTGTTTAATTTATTTCCCTTACCCTCGTGGCGACTGCGTCCCCCACGTCGGAAGTGCCGGATTTGCCGCCCAAGTCATAGGTTCGGACTTTGCCTTCCTTCAGCACATCGACAACTGCTCGCTCGACCCTGTCCGCAGCTTCCTGCTCGCCGAGGTGCTCGAGCATCATCTGCCCGGCCAAAATTGTAGCAAGGGGGTTGGCGACGTTTTTTCCCGCGTGCTTGGGTGCGGAACCGTGAATCGGCTCGAACATGCTTACACCTTCGGGGTTGATGTTACCCCCCGGAGCGACCCCCAGGCCACCTTGGATCATAGCCCCGAGGTCCGTGATGATATCGCCGAACATGTTTGGGACGACGATGACTTGGTACCACTCTGGATTTTTCACGAACCACATCGTGACCGCGTCAACAAATGCGAACTCGGTTTCGATTTCGGGGTAATCCTTTGCCACCCGCTCGAAGACCTCGCGCCACAGGCTGTAGACGTGCGTTAAAACGTTGGCCTTGTCGACCGAAGTCACGCGCTTCTTGCCTTTTTTGCGCGCTAGCTCGAAGGCGTAGCGTATGGCCCGTTCAGACCCCTTTCGACTGATGACGCCTATCTGGTAAGCTATCTCGTCGCGCTCGACATCTAGGTCTAAGCCAAACTTTGCGGTGTAGATCGAGCGGAGGACCTCTAGCTCGGCCCTCAATCTACCCTTCGCCCGCCCCCCTATCGCCACGTAGAAGTCCTCGGTGTTCTCCCGCACCACGTAAAAGTTGACGTGTTCGGGGCCCTTCCCCTTTAGCGGACAGGGGACCCCGGGGTACAACTTCACGGGGCGGAGGTTGATATATTGTTCAAAGTAAAAGCGAAGCTTGAGTAGAATGCCTTGCTCGAGCACGCCCGTCGGTACACGTGGGTCACCTAAGGCACCCAGATAAATCGCGTCCATTTTGGAAAGCTTTTTTAGCCCCTCCTCAGGCACGAGTTCTTTTGTCTTTAGGTAGTTCTCGGCACCGTAAGGGAACTCGGTGAATTTTAGTTTCAAACCGGACGTCACTTCGGCTGCGGCGTTTAGTACTTTCATGCCCTCGCGGATGACCTCAGGGCCTATCCCATCCCCGGGGATTACAGCGATTTCATGCTTCACGCGATCACTTCGTTTGGGCAATTATCTTTATTCACCTTCTCACTTAAGCTTAGAGTTCCTAGATAACAATTTTGCAACGCTACTAGTTTAACGTCAAGGGGGAATCTTATAATCCGCTTTGCACCGCTCGCACTATAGCTTCGGCCATCTCTTTGGTGCCCACGGCTGAAGGGTCGCGAGGATTTTCTTTGAGATCGTAAGTCACATATTTACCCTCAGCGATCACCTTGGCCGCGGCGTCCTCTAATTTTTTTGCGGCGTCGGCTTCACCCAAATAGCGTAGCATCAGCACGCTCGAGAGGATTGCTGCGGTGGGGTTAACCTTGTTCAACCCCGCGTATTTCGGCGCGCTGCCGTGGGTCGGTTCGAAAACGGCGATTTTGTCGCCGATATTCGCCCCTGGCGCCACACCCAGCCCCCCCACCAAGCCCGCGCAGAGGTCGGAGAGTATATCGCCATACACATTCGGCGCGACTATCACGTCGTACAAACGGGGTTTCTGCACGAGTTGCATACACATGTTGTCCACAATTCGCTCCTCGAATGCTATTTTGGGAAACTCTTGCGCCACCTTGCGGGCGGCCTCTAGGAAGATACCATCCGAGTATTTCATTATGTTGGCTTTGTGCACGGCGGTGACTTTCTTGCGCCCGTTTTCCTTTGCGTAATTGAAGGCGAAGCGCACGATACGCTCGGACGCGAAGTGGGAAATCGGTTTCAAACTTATTCCCGCGTCACGTCTAATTTCAGCTTTTTTCTTTTCCCTTACAAATTTGATGAACTCCTCGGTCTCCGGGGATCCCTCGGCGAATTCTATTCCCGCATAGAGGTCTTCGGTATTCTCTCTTACAACTACGAGGTCGATGTTTTGGTATCTCGAGCGTACTCCTGGATACCACTTAGATGGCCTCAAACAGGCGTAAAGGTCGAGTGCTTTCCTTATGGCCACACTGACGCTGCGAAATCCGGTGCCGATGGGGGTGGTTATCGGTCCTTTCAGAGCAACTCCGTTTTTACGGATGGACTCAAGGACCTCCTCTGGCAGGGGGGTGCCGTACTTTTTTGCAACGCTTGCCCCCGCTTCCATCTCCTCCCACTGGATTGGAGCGCCTGTAGCTTCGATGCATTTTTTCGCCGCCGCAATGACTTCCGGGCCCACCCCATCACCGGGGATTAAGGTGACTTTGCGCATGTCAGATTCTCAGATACTATTTTTTTCACATGCTTCTTAAACTCTCGCACGAAAATTAGAACGGCGATCAGGGAGGAGTCGATAAAACTGGCGCAATACACGAGGGGAGAAAAGGGAAGGTATGAACCTTCTCATCTTCCCACCCGAAACGCGAATCTCATATCTCATAAAAACCTACTTTGCGGGCTAGACGCCTGAACTCATCCTCACCTATAGGATACCTCCTCCTTCCCTCGACAAATTTTTTCTTGATCAACTCCACAAATTCCGTGAGCTTGGGGTCCTTTTCGTCCACCTCGCGTTTTAGGATCTCCTCTAGCTTCAGCTTCACTCCATGCTTTCCAGAGCGCATCCCGACTACAATCGTCCTCTCATGTCCCACGAGTTCCGGAGGGAAGGTTTCGTAGGTAAGCGGAAGGGTACTTATCCCATGAACGTGTATGCCCGACTCGTGCGCAAACGCGGAGTCGCCGACGATTGCCTTGTTCACTGGCAGGTTGAAGTTTGTGGAAGAGGCTATGAACAAGGCGAGCTCTCGTAGGGGGCCTAAATTCCACTTGTCGATGCCGTGGTGCAGGTAACAATTCAAGATGACTTTCTCCGTCTCAGCGCCCCCTGCCCGGTCTCCTAACCCGACAAAAGTCGTGCTCACGTACACCTTATCATAGAGCCCGGATGCCGCCCTGACCGTCGCCATTGTATTTTCCACGGCGTTGCCGAGGTCATCGTGGGCGTGGATTTCAACGTGCGGTATCTTCGTTTCCTTTTTTATATGTGCGACCTTCGCCGGGATTCCATACGGTAGTGGGGCCTTGGGGTCGGACACGCCGCATCCAACGGTGTCGCAGATCCTGTACACGCTTGCCCCTGCATCTGCCACCGTGTTTATGAACGCCTTCTCGAACTCCCAATCCGCACGGGTGCTGTCCTCACCATGCACGAATATGGTCAAACCGTGGTCCCTTGCGTATTCCACCGCCTCCGTGACCCTCGTGAAAAGTTGCTCCACAGGTTTATCGGCCCACTTCTCAAAGTGAATGTAGGAAACTGGATGGGAGATGCCGATCTGCTTAAAATCTAGTTTCAGTGCAAGATCGATGTCCTCTTTTGTGGCCCTGGACCAAGCAGCCAATATTTCTCCCAGGTTCTCGTCTCTCATCCGCCTTATCGCCTCTTGGTCTGACTTGGTGTAGGTCAGGACCTCGAGCCTTTCAACGCCGATGTCTCGAAGTAAGCAAGCTATCCTACACGAATCTGAGGGGTGGGGGCTGACTATCCCTGCCATCTGAACTCCTTCCCTCAACGTGGTGTCATCAATAACTACGTCCACATCGAGGGGAACCACTTTGTAGACAAGTTTTCTCAGTTTTTCCCACTTCTCCAGACTAAACTCCAGAAAAGAGAGCTGCCTTATCTTTTTCAGATATTCCCGCCTAACTTTTTCCATGCTTTTGAAGTCCTCGGCTTTCATGCTTTACACCCTGAGGTTTATAAAATACCTATTGTTATCTTCTTATAGTTTTTGTTGTAATTAAATCAAACTTGAAGTTAAGCCCCATAGAGTTTACAAACTCGATCTGAAAATATTGGCAACCCTACCGACCAGCTTTACCGACAGATCGCTTCAAGTAAGGGAGCAGGCCCCCAGCGCGGAGTATGGTGAGGAGGAAATCTGGCAGGGGTTCGACCCTAAAAGTCTTACCGGTGCTCAAATTACGTGCTTCGCCTTCTCGCATGTCTACTCCGACCTTGTCGCCTGTTTTGAATCCCCTTCGCACGCCGGCGCAGGTCAGCACCGGCAAGCCTCGGTTGACGGCATTGCGGTAAAATATTCGGGCAAATGACTCGGCCACGATTGCTGAGATGCCTGCGGCCTTCAGGGCAAGGGGGGCTCGCTCGCGGCTTGAGCCGCACCCAAAATTACGCCCGGCGATTATGACATCTCCCCTTCGGACCTTGGACGCGAACTTCGGGTCTGCCGCTTCCATAACATGTTTAGCGAGTTCGCGGGGGTCGAGCTTTACCAGGTAGCGTCCCGCGATGATTTGGTCCGTATCAACATTGTCCCCAAAAACCCAAGCGCGGGCCATCATAGATCCCTCGGATCGGTTATCTTCCCTTTTAGCGCGGATGCGGCAACCGTTGCGGGGGAGGCCAAGTAAATTTTCCCCTTGGGGCTCCCCATGCGGCCCCTGAAATTACGGTTCGACGCTGAAATACAAACCTCGCCTGGGGCTAGGATGCCAACGTGCCCCCCCATACAAGCCGCGCAGGAAGGAGCCTCAACGAGTGCACCCGCCCTGGCAAAAATGGCGAGGATACCGCGTTCGAGCGCCTTCAGGTATATTTCTCTCGAGGCCGGCACGACTAACATTCTTACCCTCTTTGAAATTTGTCTGCCATTTACAATCTTGGCCGCCTCCACCAAATCCTCAAATCTGCCGTTTGTACAACTGCCGAGAAATGCTTGATCGACTTCTACGCCTTCAACTTCACTCACCGGGGCCACGTTATCAACGCTGTATGGACGCGCCACCTGCGGCTCGAGCTTTTTCACATCGAATGAGCGTTCCTCGACATATGCGGCGTCACGATCGGCGTGCACGGGTTTGTAAGATCCCCTCGCCCTGCCTCTGAGGTATCTTGTTGTCAGGCCATCGGGGGGCACGATCGCTGTTTTCGCCCCCATCTCAACCCCCATGTTGCACATCGTCATCCTTCCCGCCATGCTTATGTTACGCATGCCTCCCCCAACGAATTCGACCGAGCGATAGGTCTCGCCATCCGCCCCGACTTCGCCAATTATTTTCAATATTAGATCCTTTGACGTGACGCGTCTCGGCAGCCTGCCTTCAATTGTCATCCTAACGCTTTCGGGCACGCGAAACCAAAGCTTGCCCCTGGTGAAAACCGCAACCATGTCGGTGGAGCCGATGCCGGTGGCAAAGCACCCGAGTGCGCCGTAAGTGGTGGTGTGGGAGTCGGTGCCCACAATAAGGCGCCCCGGCAGCGCAAAGCCCTTTTCAGGTAAAACCACGTGGCAGATGCCTTCGAAGAGATCGTAAAAATCGGGAATTTTTTGCTTGGCCGCAAACTCGCGGAGCATAATGTGATTCAGTGCCGCATCGATCGAGTTCGCCGGGACCTGATGGTCAAATACGATGACGATCTTGTTAGGGTTCCAGACCTTCTTGGTGCCAAGCTCGCGTAAGCCCTCCACGACCATCGGGCCTTCGATATCGTGGGTCATCGCCACATCTATCGACGCTTCGACAATTTCTCCCGGGCTAACCCGTTTACGGCCTGAAGCTCGGGCAAGGATTTTCTCTGCAATCGTCATGCCCACCGTATCACCTGCGGATGGCGCCCTCGGCTGCAGAACTCACAACGCGTTGGTAAAGTTCCAGATAACCTTTCTTGGCGCGGGGCTCCGGGGACTTGAAGCGGGCCAGCTTTTCCTTGAGCTCTGGGCCGGGCACGAGCAACTCGAGCCTGCGCCGCCTGATGTCGAGCAAAATTTTATCACCCTCACGTACCACGGCTATCGGTCCCCCCTCGGCCGCCTCCGATGAGACGTGGCCGATGCAGGCGCCGCGCGTTCCCCCCGAGAAGCGTCCGTCCGTCACGAGGGCAACCGATTCGAGCAGGCCCATCCCGGCTATGGCGGCGGTCGGGGCGAGCATCTCCCGCATGCCCGGGCCACCCTTCGGACCTTCGTATCGAATCACGATCACATCGCCGCGCTTGATTCGCCCGCCCAAGATTGCCTTGACCGCATCCTCCTCCCGATCGAACACCCTTGCCGGCCCACGGTGGTGGAGCATGCGCGGCTTCACACCCGCATATTTGACCACTGCACCCTGGGGAGCGAGGCTGCCGTACAGGATCGCTATGCCCCCCTCGCGATGATACGGTTTGGTCAACGGCCTGATCACGTCAGAGCCGTTGGACCTCACGAACTTCAAATTCTCGCGGACTCGACGCCCGGTGGCGGTGAGCGGGCTCCCCCGGATCAACCTGCCGAGCCGCTTCATCACAGCGGGCACGCCACCTGCTCGCTCGAGGTCGAGCATCGTGTGGCTTCCCTCCGGCCGCAAGTTGCAGATGTGGGGCGTCCGCCGGCTGAGCCGATCGAATGTGTCCAGGCAAAGCTTCACCTCCGCCTCGTGAGCGATCGCTTGCAGGTGAAGCACGGTGTTGGTCGAGCCGCCTATGGTCATGTCGACGATGATCGCGTTCTCGAAAGCCGCACGCGTCATTATCCTGCGGGGCGTTATGCCCTGCCGCAGCAGCTTGACGACCTGCGCACCGCTTTGCTTTGCCAGCCTCCGCTTCTTCACATCGACGGCGTGGGCGGTTCCCATGCTCGGCAGCGATATTCCAAGCGCCTCGCTTAAGCATGCCATGGTGTTGGCGGTGAACAGGCCCGCGCAGGAGCCGCAACCCGGGCAACACCTATCCTCTATCGCCCTCGCCTCGCGCTCACTGAGCTTGCCCGCCTTGACCGCTCCAACTGCTTCGAAGGCGCTTATGATGTCTAAAGGTTGCCCCCGCCACTCCCCCGGCATCATCGGGCCACCTGTAATCATGATTGCTGGAATGTTGACCCGCGCGAGAGCCATGAGCATTCCAGGGACGATCTTATCGCAACTCGCAATCGCAACCACGGCGTCGAAGCGATGGGCCTCAAGCATCAGCTCCACGCTGTCGGCCACGACCTCGCGCGAAGGGAGCGAGAAGCACATCCCCCTGTGTCCCTGCGCCAGCCCATCGCAGATCGCTATGGTGTTGAACTCGAAAGGCGTCGCCCCAGTCGCGCGAACGCCAGCTGCAGCTGCCTCGCCCAGTTCTCGGAGGTGAAGGTGCCCTGGGACCACTTGGTTGTAAGAGTTTGCTATCGCGACGAACGGGCGCTCGATGTCGGCGTCGGTCAAACCATCGGCTTTCAGGAGCGCGCGTCGGGGCAAACCTTCAAGACCAGAAACGACCTCTCGGCTACGAAGCTTCATCGGTCCAACCTCCCAGAAGGCTTCACCCTCGGGCTATATTTAATTTTCCGCGATGTAAAAACGCGTTCATTACTTCTCGATGCCGGCCCACTTGCGCAGGTCTCGTCCGACCTTCGCGACGAGGTGCTCCTTCGCCGCCTCGCGCATCTTCTGCAGGTTCTGAATTTTCGCCTGACTCTCCGCGACCCACTCTCGAGCAAATTTGCCGCTCTGGACGTCCGCGAGGATCTTCTTCATCACCTCACGAGCACGTTCGTCGATCACCCACTTGCCCCTGGTCCTGCCACCAAACTCAGCGGTGTTGCTGACGGCCTTCATCATCCCCTCGATTCCATGCTCGTAAACGAGGTCGACGATTAGCTTGAGTTCGTTGATGCACTCGAAGTACGCTATCTCCGGCTGATATCCCGCTTCAACCAGGGTTTCAAACCCGGCCTTCATCAGCTCAGAGACCCCGCCCACGAGCACGACCTGCTCCCCGAAGAGATCGGTCTCAACCTCCTCCTTGAACGTCGTCTCGACCACCCCGATTCGTGTTAGCCCAACCCCTTTGGCGAGCGCTAGGGTAAGCTGCTTCGCCTGACCACTCACATCTTGGGCGACCGCGAGCAACCCGGGGGTTCCGGAGCCCTGCTGGTACATGCGCCGCAAGATCGCGCCAGGTGCCTTCGGGGCGATCATGATCACGTCGACATCGGCGGGTGGAACAATTTGTTTGAAGTGGATGTTGAACCCGTGGCTGAAGCAGAGCGCCTTGCCGCGTTTCATGTGCTGGGCGACCTTCTCGCGGTAGACCTGAGCTTGGTACTCGTCGGGGATGAGCATGTGGACGATGTCGCCCCTGCTTGCGGCTTCGGCGATATCGTAGACCTCGAACCCATCTGCCACGGCTTGTTCATAACTCGGGTCCCTTATGCTCCCGATGATGACCTTGCACCCAGAGTCGCGAAGGTTGTTAGACTGCGCCTGCCCTTGGTTGCCGTAGCCTATAATCGCTATGGTCTTGCCTTTGAGGACGCCCAAGTCAGCATCTTTATCGTAGTAGATCTTCGCCATGTAAACACCTCGCCTAACTCACCTCGCGCGACATGAGAACCTGCCCCGATCGAGCGACTTCTTTTAATAATTTTGGACCCAATGCCTCAATCGCGCGCTCGATCTCGTCGTGCTCCCCGCTGAGCTCGGCGATGACCACATTGCCCTTGGACTCGAGCACCCGCCCCCCTACCCGCTCGACTTGCTGTATAACCTCCAAGAGCTGCTTCTCGTCAAGCTTCCGGGTCTTGAGCAGCGCCACTTCTCGGACGATGCTTCGCTCGGGCTCAATCACCTCGACGTCCACGATGGGCTCCGAGCGGGAGAGCACCCTGCGCATCAGCTCGGCCATGTGATCGTCCGCCTTGAACATCAGGATGATGCGCGCAAGCCCGGTAGGCTCGATTCCAACTGTGATCGAATCTAAGTTAATCTGGCGTCGGGTGAAGCCACGCGTGATCCGCATCATCACCCCAGGGACGTTTTCGCAGAGCACGGAGAAGATTCGGATCTTCATGGGTTCACCTAAGTCAACATCTGATCGATTCGCCCTCCGGCTGGAACCATCGGTAGCACGTGTTCATCGGGGTCGATCGGGATGTCGAGTACTGCTGGCTTTCCACAGCGCAGAGCCTCGCGCAACTTTGGAGCCACCTCACTCGGTTTTGCCGCGCGATCGCCCCATGCGCCGTATGCCTCGGCGAGCTTCGCAAAGTCAGGTACCTTACCTAGGCTGGTGGCAGAGCGGCGCTTCTCGAAGAACATGTCCTGCCACTGCTTCACCATCCCTAGGTAGCGGTTGTTGAAGATGCAGGAGACGACGTTTATCTCGTTCTCCACGACCGTTGCCAGCTCTTGGGAGTTCATCAGGAAGCTCCCGTCCCCCGCGATGTTCACGACATCGCACTCCGGGCGGGCGACCTTCACGCCCATCGAAGCCGGGAACCCAAATCCCATCGTGCCCAGACCACCCGAGGAGATGAAATGTCGGGATTTCCGCACCACGTAGAAGTGGGCCGCCCACATCTGGCACTGTCCCACCTCGGTAACGATTATCGCGTTTTCATCGAGCACGCCTTGGATCTCCTTAATCGCGCGCTGGGGCTTGATGGGGACCTCGTCGTAGTCCATCCGGGGGGCGAACTCCTTGCGCAGCTTTTTCACCCGCTCGAGCCACCCGCTCGCTCGCCCCCGCTTGGCGCGCGAACGTAGTTCCTTGATGATTGCGGTGAGCGAGCGTTTTGCATCACCGACGACGGGTAGGTCGACACGCACGTTTTTTCCGATCTCAACGGGATCGATGTCGATGTGGATTATCTTGGCTTTGGGGGCGAAGTAGTGCACGTCGCCGGTCGAACGGTCGCTGAATCGTACCCCAACTGCGAGCAACATATCCGATTCGGTCACCGCTGTGTTCGCGGCCATCCGCCCATGCATTCCCAGCATCCCAAGCGCGAGCGGGTGGTCCTCGGGGATGGTTCCCTTGCCCAGTAGCGAGGTCGTGACCGGGGCGTTCAGGAGCTCTGCCAACTCGATGAGCTCATTCGATGCGCCCGACCACACAATCCCTCCCCCTGAGAAGATCACGGGCTGCTCGGCCTTTGTGAGCATGTCAACGGCTTTTCGCACTTGCCCCGCATCGGGCTCGAATTTGATGGGCTTTTCGTATTTTATCTGGGCCGGTATTTTCAGGTCGGCTTTGGCCGCCTGTACATTTTTCGGCAAATCGATGTGTATGGGGCCGGGCCTCCCCGTCATCGCAACCTTGAAGGCCAGCCTCACCACACTCGGGAGCTCCTCGATGCGGTGAATGATGAAATTGTGTTTGGTGATGGGCAACATCACGCTGAGCATATCTGCCTCCTGAAAAGCGTCGGCGCCCAATGCTTGGGTTGGAACCTGTCCGCTTATCGCGACCACGGGCGAGCTGTCCATGTAGGCATTCAGGATGCCCGTCGTGAGGTTCGTCGCCCCGGGCCCAGAGGTCGTCATGCAGACTCCCTGCTTCCCAAGCGCCCGGGCGTATCCATCGGCCGCGTGCGCCGCGCCCTGCTCGTGCCGCGTTAGAATGTGCCGGATCTCATGCTCGTCGTAGAGGGCATCGTAGACAGGGATTATCGCCCCGCCCGGGATTCCGAAGATGTGCTTCACGCCCTCCGCCTTGAGTGCCTCGAACAGCGCCTTCGATCCCGTTAACTCGGCCATCCACACCACGCCTTAAAGCTATGATTTTTCCCGCTTAAAACTAACCTCTCCGCTCGGAAGCCTAGCGAGGATGGAGAACCTAAACTTTTGGCGGCCATCTCTGGTTTGCCCCACGAGCTTCGCGCTCTCCTTGATTTCGGCCCCGAACTCCGATTTGAGCATCGACACCATTTGCCTCGCCAAGCTCGCCGGGTTCACGTAGAGATCGAGGCCCTCCCGCCGCTCCTCGATGTCGGCGATGAACGCGGCTCGGTCGCGCTTGCCTGCCTCGGCTGCGAGTTGTTGAAGCATTTTTCTGATTTCCGAGCGCTCCTCCCCCGTGAGCTTCCCTCGCACCTGCAGGATCACCTCGTAGTGGCGAGCACTCTTGAGGCTGCATACGTCGCAGGTACTCCGCCTGAGTGCGAATTTTATGCGCGCCTCTTCGAGCTGGGGCTTGACCTGAAGCTCGTGAACTTTCCCGCGAGCCCTGATTTTAATCACCCCCTCGGCCAGCTTTGGCTCGACCCGAAGCTCGAGTTCGGGTACCTCGTGAGGGCGAAGGAACTTCGTCCCCGCATCGGTCAGGCGTGCAACTTTTAGGCTCGAAAGGACGGTCGCTCGAACTGCGTTGGTGGTGGCATCTCCTTCGCCCGCCTCATGCCATCGCTTTCCGAGCAAGTGGGCCCCGCATCGCCCGCAGACCGTGACCGCGAGCTCCGCTGGCGCCTGGAGGAGGCGGTTTCCCTCGGCGAAGCACCGCTGACATAGCCCCCCGATCAATGGCCCACGCTCCGCCTCGAGCGCACCGCACCGGTAGCAAAAACGCTTCATGTAACCAATCAAGTTTTTTCTTCAGGGTTTAAACCCGACTGCCTCACGAGAAAAGTAGTTAAGGAAATTCGTTAGGATTAGAGTAAAGAGGTTGTTGCCGATGACATCAAAATATGAAGTCGAACTAATCTCCATCGAGGACAAAAACGCGTTGATGGAAAAATACAAAGAAAATATTCTCTATGAAAAGAGAGCGGAGATATATGGATGCTGCATCAAACTTTTGACGGGCATCAAATATGTGAAGGAACGTTGGGAAGAAAACTTTTATCCCATGTCTGCGCACGTTCGTTCTCACGGGAGAATGTGGGTAATAAAAGATGGTGATGAAAAACAACGCATAATCTATGACAAACTTTCGAAAACAGCCTTTCTAATTAACGTGGACTATTACGGTTGGATAAAATCCATAGCTTTGAGCATCGCCAGTGACATCCTCGAGGATGGCCATGGCATACACGCTGTTCACGGTGCTTGTGTGGACATAGATGGACGAGGAGTCTGCTTAATAGCACCCTCAGGGACAGGTAAAACAACGCACACCTACGGTCTTCTCAGGCTTAAAGGAGTTCGCGTTGTATCTGATGACTGGTTTTTCACCCGCTTCATGGCTGATCAAGACATTGCATTCGGTTCCGAGAAAAACTTCTACATTCAAGCGGACATCGCAGATACGTGGGGTGAATACAAGAAACTCGTTGAGAATGCAGAGCTTGACGATAGGGGTAGAGCTATCGTGGATGTTAGGTGGATAGTTGGAAAGGGGAAAATATTACCCATGACCACATTGAGAACAGCCATCCTGTTAAAGCGTGATCCAGAAGACGATACCATGGTTAGAAAGTTGATGCCCGATGAAGCAGTTAAATACATGGGAACCGTGGGCTTCTGCAACCCTCACCTGTTAGTAAAAGATTCTCGTAAAAACCATTTGAGACGACAGTTCTTCCAGGATTTCTTCAGCCATCTTGAGATCTACCTCATAAACACGACATTTCCCGTAATCGAAACCCACAGAACAATAAAGGAAGAGATTTTGAAAATATAACAATTCAGATTTCGTGACCTTTCTGACAGAGAACGGGAAAATTAAATAGCAATTAGGTATGGATATAACTTTATTAAACTCGGACAATCAAGTTCGCGCGGTGCTCGCTTGCGAATCCTGCTGGTCCACGCCGACTACCTCGAATTCGAGGCGAAACAGCGCACCCCCGTGGCTGAGGAGGTGCCGGCCGAGCAGCGCTCGGGGCGCCTCGAGGAAGTGCTCGTTGTCTTTACCGCCGCGGAGGAGGAAGACGAGGGCCTAGTCGATGCGATAGCCAAGAATGCCGCCCGGGAGATTGCCGATGTCGCCCAGAAAGTCGAGGCCGAACGAGTGGCGCTCTATCCATATGCTCACCTGAGCTCCTCGCTCGCCCCCCCAAAGGTCGCCATCAGGCTGCTCGACACCACCCGCGATGCGCTGCGCGAGCAGGGTCTGGAGGTCCATCGCCTGCCCTTCGGCTGGTATAAGGCGTTCAGGCTCAGCTGCAAGGGGCATCCGCTGTCGGAGCTCTCTCGAACGATAACCGCTGAGGCCGTCGAGGAGGCGGTGGCAGAGGAAGCGAAGTTGCCGAGCGAGTATATCATTTTGGCGCCCGATGGCAAGGAGTACGAACTCGACTTAAAAAATATCAACGCGTGCAAAGCGCTTCGTAATCAACCCCTGCTCCGCCAGTTCGTGCTGAGCGAGGAGCTGGGGCAGAAACCAGGTGAGGAGCCCGCGCACCTGAAGCTCATGCGCCGCCTAGAGCTCGTCGACTACGAGCCCGCCAGCGATACCGGGCACTTCCGCTTCTACCCGAACGGGGCACTCATCAAGGGGCTGCTCGAGGATCTCGCGACTCAACTCGCGAACGAAATTGGCGCGAGCCGCATCGAAACACCGCTGTTATATAAGGCGGATGAACCCGACATAGCCGAGCAAGCGGCACGCTTCTACCAGAAGGACTACAAGATCAAGCTGCCAAACCGCACCCTGCTCCTACGGTTCGCAGGCGACTTCGGCCTTTTCAAGCTCATGAAGCAAACCGGGATGAGTTATAAACAGATGCCCGTCCGGATATTCGAGCTCTCCCCATCCTACCGCCTCGAGCAGAGCGGCGAGTGCGTCGGGCTGAAGCGGCTCCGCGCCTTCACCATGCCGGACGTGCACTGCTTCTGCCGCGACCTGAAGCAGGGGCTCGAGGAGTACGAGCGATTGTTCAAAGCATACACGAAGCTGCAGGGCGCGATGGGGCTCGACTACGTGGTCGCCTTCCGCATGCTCAAGGACTTTTACGAGCAGAACCGGGCCTTCTTCACCCGCCTCGTGAGGCTCGTCAAGCGTCCCGCGCTCATCGAGCTCCTGCCCGAGCGGAAGCACTACTGGGTGATGAAGCACGAGTTTCAGGTGATCGACTCGGTGGGGGGGAACGCCCAGCTGGCGACGGTTCAGCTCGACATCGAGGACTCGGAGCGCTACGGGATCTTTTACGTGGACGAGCGCGGGGAGAAACGCGGGTGCATAATTTTGCACTCATCGATGGGCTCGATCGAGCGCTGGATCTACGCTGCACTTGAGGCGGCGGCGAAATCGCAAAAGGCCGGAAAGGTGCCGAGCTTGCCACTCTGGCTGTCACCCACCCAAGTCAGGTTGATCCCGGTTGCCGAACAACATTTGAAGTACTGTGTTAAACTATCCGATTCCCTTGGGAAAGCTAAAATCAGAGTTGATGTCGATGACCGAAGCGTAACCGTGGCCAAAAAAGTGCGCGACGCGGAACGCAAATGGATTAACTACGTTTTGGTAATCGGGAGTAAGGAAATGAAGGGTAAGAAGCTCCCGGTTAGGGTTCGAGGGACGAAGAAGCTCAGGCTCATGACCGCCAAGGGATTAGCTGCTGAGATCAAGCGAAAAACAAAGGGGATGCCGTTCAGGTCGCTCGCCCTGCCCAAGCTGCTCTCGATGCGCCCGATCTTCGTGGGAAGCTGACGAACCCAACGGTGATGGGGTGAAACGGGAAAGTTTGCTCGCGGGCTTCCTC
>JAUWBN010000026.1 GCA_030601675.1 Hadesarchaea archaeon
CAAGGCGTATGCGCCGGGTTGGGTTATTCCGTACTTTCGCTCCTCGGGAGAGGACCCGTGAGTCAAAAATTCTGTGATTCTGTCGGTTCCGAACTTGTTCATCTTCTCAAAGCCCACGACAAGAACGTTCTTCGCCTCCCCCCTCTCGATCATATTCTTACCTCGATAGATCGCCATGCTCCCGCTCACGCAGGCCGATTCAACTTTGAAACCATAGGCGTCGGGGTTTCCCAAATATTCCCATGCTAAAGTTCCAGTTTGGTGTTGTTCGGAAAAGGCATTGTCTACACAACTCACGATGACACAGTCTATCTCTTTGGGAGAAATGCCCTTCTCAACGTTTTTCAAACAGCCGTCCATCGCCTCCTTGATGAGATCCGGAGTATCTTGTTCTAACACGCCAAATTTCGTGTGTCCGTAGGAAACAATCCCAACTTCCATTCGATCGCCTGAATAAACATTGGGGGCCAGCTAATAAATAATTTCCAATTCAGTTTACAAGTTGGTCCATGTCTACGGTATCAGTCGTTTCCCCTACGTGCGTTCAGAGATGCTCCCGCTAAGCCCCCAGCTTCTGCACGACGACGAACGATTTGGTCTTGCTCAGCCGCCGGCACTCCATAATTTTCACCCTATCCCCGGCGTGAGCGGCGATGCAGGGCGGGTTGTGAGCGTGGAGCTTGGAGGTGCGGCGCTCGTATCGCTCGTATTTCGGGATCACCTGCATGCGCTCCATCTCGACCGTGACCGCGCGCGGCATTTTATCACTCACCACGACGCATTCGAAGGTTCTGCCCCGGACCGAGAGCGTGCCGTGGAAGGGGCACCTTGGATCGGAACATCGCTCTTTTGGAGGTTTAATTCCCATGCCCACCATAGCTTTACCTCCTCCGCTTCACCCGCTCCTCGGGCCGCCCGACGAGCTTCTCTCCATCGACCTCGACCTCCTCGCCACTGGGAAGGGTGAACCTAAATTTAGAGCTCGCCTTGGGCACGGTCTTGGTCCCCCCAGCCTGCTCGATCACCAGTATATGGCGCGTCTCATCGATGACGGTGCCATGAGTGCCGAGCAGCGTTGGGTCCGAGCTATTCGTGACCTTGACCTTGAGCCCGATGAGCTCATGCCGTAGCACGTTTTGCTTGGTTATCGGCATATGCTCCACCTATCTCATGTCGATCATCTCGGGGGAGAAACCCATCCCCACGAGTACCTCTCTAACGTGGGCCTTGTGGTTGCCCTGAAGCTCGATGCGACCCTCTTTCGAGGTCCCGCCGCACGCAAGCTTCGACTTCAGGTTCTTCGTCAGTTCCTTGATATCAAGTTGTTTCTCGTTCACGCCCTCAACGATGGTCACGATTTTGCCGTATTTTCGTTTAATCGAATATATGTTAATCCGCTGCTGTTCGCGGGCGATCTCTTGGCAAACGCAGAGTTCCTTGGGCAGGCCACAGACCTTGCATACCTCCGGCAGCTCTTACGCACCTCCTTTTTGTTTCTCCTTTATTATCGTGAGGATCCGAGCTATCGTGCGATGGAGCTCGCGGATCCGCGCCGGGTTCTCGAGCGACCCCCCCGCGGCAGCCGTGGCACGCGCCCGAGCGAGTTCGACCTGTAGTTCTCGGAGCTTCGCTCGCATCTCCTCGACGTTCATGTCTCGGATCTCACTGGGTCTGAGTATCACCACTCCCCTCGCCTTCCTCGGTTTTAGCTTCTTTCGCTTCTCCTTCGGCGGGCTTAGCCTCTGCCTGCTCCTCGCCTGCTACTGTCGCTGGCGCGGCTTCCGCCGGCTTTGGAACTTCCTCGGCTGCAATTTTAATCTCATCGGGCAGGGGGACGTCAGGGGGCATTATCAGCACTTTTACCCCCGCTACCCCCGGCTTCAGCTTCGCCACCGCGTAACCATGACTAACCAATTTTTCCGCTGGCTCCCCCGCCTTGCTGAGGTAACCCCGATAGAAGCGTTGGCTGCGGGTGCGCTCCCCCGCTATCCTACCGGAGATCACGACTTCGGCCCCACGGGCTCCAGCGTTCATTATTCTGCGCATCGCGGTGTACCCAACCCGCCTCGCACTTATCCCACGCTCGAGGCCGAACGCAATCCGCTTCGCCATGACAGGGGCGCAGAGTTCAGGTTTGGTGAGCTCGACGACTTCAATTTGTGGGTTCTCCAGCCCAAATTTCTGGGCGAGTTCGTCGGTGAGGTGTTTTATACTCTTTCCCTTGCGCCCGATTACCATCCCAGGCCGCTCGACGTAGAGCGCGACCCTGGTGCCGGTGGGAATCCGCCGGATGTCTGCGCCGCCATACCCCGCCCGCCCGATCTCTTTTGCCAAGAACTCCTCCAGCCCCACACGCTTCAGGCCGAGCTTGATGAAAGTCCGCTCCACGGGCACTAGGCTGCCTCCTTGAGGATGATTTCAACGTTGGTCAGCGGCTTGTTAAAGGGGGTGGCTCGAGCGAAAGCGCGGGGCATGAAGCCGGGAATCGTGATCCCCTTATTGGCGCTCGCGTGTACAATCTTGAGTTTTTCCGCGTCCAGCCCTTTGTACGTGGCGTTGGCCTCAGCATTCTCTAGAACCCTCAAGATCGCGCGTGCTGTTTTGGTCGGGAATTGCCCGCTTCCTCCTGCTCCCCGCCTGTGCGCGAGCTTCTTTCGATGGCGCTTGAACGGCACGGGCTTTTTTTTATCAACAACCGCTTGTAAATACTCCTTGGCCCTAGCCAGTTTCATACCTTTGATCGCCCTGCAGACCTCCACCGCATGCTTTGGTGAGACACGCATTTCCTTGCCGAAAGCTTTAGCACAGGGTTCTTCCACTTTTGTAGAATAGCCGAACCTAGGCATCAGATCACTTCAGCGGGACGTACAAAGAGCTGCGGGTTGCCCCAATACCGGGCGTCCCGTGGGTAACCTTTCTGCGCGTCTGGGAGAACTCGCCGAAGCGGTGGCCGATCATCTCGGGTTTCACCTCGACCGTGACGAATTCTTTGCCATTGTGGACGGCAAACTTCAGGCCGACCATCTCGGGTAGGATCATCATCCCCCTGCAGTGGGTACGGATCGGGTTTTCCGTTTTTCCTGCCTCTCGCGCCCTTCGAACGCGTTCGATCAACTTCTTCTCCGGGGACGTGAGGCCGCGAGTGAGCGATCGCCGCTGGCGCGCTGGAAGGAGCTTCGCGAAGTCGTCGAGCGGGAGCTTTTGGAGTTCCTCGATCGAGTGACCTCTGAACGTAAACTTCTTCGGCATGGGTTCATCTCTTACCCGTTCTCTTGGCCGCTATTAACCCCACCTTTTGTCCTGGCGGAGCACCCCGTCCCACGGTTTTCGGCCGGCCCGCGTGCTTGCCCCTGCCCCCTCCGAAGGGGTGGTCGACTACATTCATCGCGACGCCCCGCACGTGGGGGTACGGCTTTCCTCGCGCGAGCATGGCGTGGTAGCGTTTCCCGGCCTTGACGAACGGTTTCTCCGAGCGCCCGCCCCCGGCGACAACCCCCACGCTGGCGCGGCAACGGGGGTTGAAGTCTCGGATTTCGCCCGAGGGGAGCTGGACCGTCGCGCGGCCGATGTCGTGGGCGATCAGGATAGCATGGGTGCCGGAGGCGCGAACGAAGCGTCCACGATCCCCGGGCTTGGATTCGATGTTGTGGATGGGGGTACCTTCGGGGATCTCGGCGAGCGAGAGCGTGTTACCCGGCTTGATGGGGGCCGAGATACCGCACGTTATTTTATCTCCCACTTTTAACCGCTCAGGCGCGAGCACCAATCGTTCTTCCCCATCACCATATCTTACCCTAGCCACGGGGGCGCTCCTGCCAGAATCGTGTAGGATGTCGACCACGACTGCCTCCGCCTTTTTTTCGGCTGGAGGGAGCTTAACCTCACCGAGCTTTCGCCAAGACTTCGCGCGGTAGGTAGGCGCTCCCCTTCCGAGCCTTTGCGCTCTTATTCGCTTTCCCATCAGATCATCCCCAGTTTCGAGGCTATCTCATCGGCCATGAACTCGGGCGCAAGTCTCACGTAGGCACGCTTTCGCCCATCCGGAATTATCTCTATTTTCACGTTGTCGACCTTTACCTCAAAAAGCATCTCGACCGCGCGTTTCACGTCCGATCGTGTCGCGTCGTTCGCCACGATGAACACGAGCTTGTTTTCGGACTCGATCAACTTCACGGCCTTCTCGGTGGCCTGCGGGTAGAGCACGACCTTGTGCGGGTTCTTCATGTGAACAACCCTCCAGCGAGCTTTTGGATGGCCCCTTTTGTCCACGCCGTAAGCCGCCCCGGAACACCCCCGGGGGCGAGCTGTTCCGCGCTGAGATTTTTAACTTCCGCGACCTCGACACCGGGTAAGTTCCTCGCGCCGAGTTTGATGCCTTTGTCTTCGCCGACCACGATGAGTGGACCGATGACCTGCCGATATCGCCTGCCGCGCATCTTGCCGTGCCCCGCCCGCACTCGCTTGCTCTTGACGACGCGCTCCACATCTTCCCATAATCCGAGCTTTCGGAGGATTTCCTTCGCTTGGCTGGCCCTCCCAAGCCCCTCGAGCTCGTCAGTTACCACGAGTGGAAGCTCAGCAACACTCCCAACGACGTGACCCCGGGAGCTGACCAACTTCTTCTCCTTGGTGGCAGCGACCGCCGAGCGAACGGCAAGTCGGCGCTCCTTTCGGTTGATGCGCTCGCGGAGAACCTTCTCGACTTTCGGTGGGTGGGCCCGCCTCCCGCCGACCGTGAAGGGGGCAAAAGCTCCACGTCCAGCGGCCGGGTAACGGCTTCCCTTCACGCGGCGAACTCGAGCGACACCATGTCCCTTCCCCCAAGTTTCAGCGGAAGTGCGCTTGCCCGCCGCCCAGTCGGCCCCCCAAGGTTGAAGCCGGGCACTCTGGGCGGCTAATACTGCACGCTTAATGACATCGGGTCTGAACTGCTCGTTGAAGATCGCTGGGAGCTCGATCTCCTCGACGGGTTTACCCTCAAGGGAATAGACGTGGACTTTCATCTTCAGGCACCTTGCAGGGAAGTCGTACTTATGTAGGTGATTGATGGTGGAGAGGTTGGGGCGCCCGTGGGTAAGCGCATGGGCTGCCGGAGGTGCACGAGCCGCTTCGTCGGCCCCGGGATGGAGCCCGAGAGCACGATGAAATCCCCCTTGACCGGACCATAGCGGAGGAAACCGCCGCTCGGCGTCACTTCCTTTCCCTCACCCCCGAGCTTCAAGATGCGCTTGTTGAACTCCGTGCGCTGGTGGTAGCCCATCTGTCCTGCGGCGGGGACGGTCCACATCACCCGCGCTGGCGACCAGGGACCGAGCGTCCCGACTTGGCGGTGGCCCTCCTTGGTCTTGCGCGTCAAAATTTTGATTCCCCAACGTTTGACGGGTCCTTGAAATCCTTTGCCCTTGGTGACCGCGAGCACGTCGACGTATTCTCCCTCTTTGAGGACATCGGCCGCACGGATCTGCTTCCCCAGTAATCCCTTGCAGTAATTCCACCGTTCCTCTATCTTGTTGCCCCCGACGCGGAGTTCGACCAAGTCAGGCTTCTTTTTTGGCATGTTGCTCGCGCGGGGCTGGGTACACGCGAGCACACGAACGTCAGCGATTTTTCCCCCTTTGATGAGAGCTTCTGCGCGCTCAAACGCTTTCTGCTGGTCGTACTTTTTGGGCAAGCTCATCGTTTTAGCAAGATCTTTCGGCAGCTCGCTCGCCCAGATATCCGTTACAGCGTTGAGTCCCCAGGTGGTTGAACCGTACAGGCGAACAGAACAGATGATAAGAGGAGGGGTTTCGATGACCGTGGCGGGGACGTTTATTTCTTGACCCGAGGTCAGGCTCCCCTTGCGGTCGTCTATCATGAAGACCTGGGTCATTCCAGTCTTGTAGCCGACGAAGCTTTGGAGACGGAGGTTAGCTTCCGCTGGCCAAGCCCGCACGTGGGCGATCGGGCGTGGGGCTCGCACTCGCGGCGTGTAGGCGAGCGAACCCCGCCTCGGACGGTGTTTTCGCCTTCCCATCTTATCCCCCTATGAGCGCGTTCAGCAGCGCGAGCGTGGCCACGAGCGCCTCCTCCGTTCGAACGGTGGCGGTCCCCTGATTCGGGATCGTATTTATGATGACGTCGAAGAGTTTGCCCGCATCGACGCCCTGACGCTCGCAGATTTCGAAGAGGCCCGCGTAGGAGCCCCCGAAGGCCACCGCCACGCTGCGAGGGTTGTTACTCCTTATCGCCTGCACGGCTTCATATAAATTTTGGCCGTACCGCGACGTTCCTATCATATAATCTGTTTTCAGAACTTTTAAGGCCTCTGCGAGGGTTTTCGCGCGAGAGATTTCGTAGCCCCAGTATTCGCCGACTTCACTCCGGGGTACCAGCTCGATCGCGCGTTTGCCCTCACCCAAACCCTCACCGAGTCTAACCGTCACTCGCTGACCAACGCCGAGTTTTTCGCTCGTGAAGCCACGCTCGCGTATGCCAAGTTCAAGCAGGCTGCCACGTTTGCCCTCATCCATAACGACGGCTTCACGGTAATCACCGGGCCTTGTTTTCTCATCCGCGAGCGGGTGGTGGGGTGTGCGCAGCGGCGGCAGCAAACCGGCGTAGCGGAGCTCTCGCGCGCGTGGGAAGAGGAGTTTGCGCAGATATTGCGGTGTTTCCAAATAATGTAAAAGTGTTGAGATAACCCCGACCTCGGAGGCTTGATTTTTAACGTGGGGATCATCATCGTTATAAATGCAAACCTTACCAACATGAAAAATTGCCAGCGCACGCCCGATCGAACCGATCTTGAGGGTTTTCTGTCGAAGGTCAGGCGCATCGGCAACGAGCGAGGAAGGCATCAGCACGAAAAATGATGGAGATAATTTAAACATAATCGCCTAACCCTTTGCGACTCCCATCGGCTTAAGGCGAGCGACCATTCGAGCGATCCCTGCCTTATGGGATACCTCACAGACCTTATGGATATCTTTGTAACTTCCCGGCGCCTCCTCCGCGATCATCGTAACCTTGGCCGCTCGCACTATGATTCCCTTCGATTCGAGCTCTTTCCTCACATTCTCACCCCAGTACTGTTTCCGTGCAGCGGTTCGGCTCATGTGGCGCCCCGCACCATGTGCTGTAGATGCAAAAGTCTCCTGCATCGCCTGCTCGGTGCCCACGAGCACGTAAGAGGCGGTGCCCATGTCACCGGGGATCAGCACGGGCTGCCCGACTTCGCGGTAAATCGAAGGTATATCCGGGTGTCCCGGCCCGAATGCGCGCGTCGCCCCCTTGCGGTGCACGTAAACCTTTTTGAGCCCGCCATCGATGCGATGCTCCTCTAGCTTGGCGATGTTGTGCGCCACATCGTAGATAATGTGAAGGCCCAAGCTCTCGGCGTCCCGCCCGAGAACCTGTTCGAATGACTGCCGGACCCAGTGCACGATCATCTGGCGGTTTGTCCAGGCGTAGTTGGCTGCGCAGGCCATCGCCGAGAAGTAGGCTTGCCCCTCGGGCGAAGTCACTGGTACGTTCACGAGCTCCCGATCGGGCAGCACGATTTTGTATTGATGAACTGCTCGCTCCATCGTGCGCAGGTAGTCAGAACACACCTGGTGCCCTAGGCCCCGCGAGCCCGTGTGGATCATCACGGTGACTTGCCCCTCGTGGGTAAGGCCGAATTTGCTCGCCACCTCAGGGTCGAAAATTTTATCGACGACTTGGATCTCGAGGAAGTGATTACCGCTACCGAGACTGCCGAGCTGGGGCAAACCGCGTTCCTTCGCACGAGGGCTAACGCGCTCAGCTTCCGCGCCCGCCATGCAGCCCCCCTCCTCGAGCCGCTCGAGATCCTCTTGCCAACCGAAACCCTGCTCAACCCCCCAACGGGCGCCGTTCTCGAGGACCTCATCGAGCTGCGCACGAGTCAGCCTCATTTTTCCCCTGCTACCCAAGCCTGATGGGACGTTCCGGAAGAGAGCATCTACGAGATCGCGCAGCTTGGGCTCGACGTCCTTCTTTTCTAAGTTTGTGTGGAGTAGACGGACCCCGCAGTTGATATCGTAGCCGACGCCCCCCGGGCTGATGACTCCCGTTTCGGCATCCGTGGCAGCAACCCCACCGATTGGAAATCCGTATCCCTGGTGCCCATCGGGCAGTGCGATAGAATATTTGTAGATACCCTGGAGGAAAGACACGTTCGTGGCCTGCTCAAGCGTCATGTCCCTTCTCATCTCGTTAAGCAGCTCCGCATCCGCATAGATTCGTACCGGCACCCGCATGCCGCGCTTGTGGTCCTGAGGGATCTCCCATCGTACATCGTCAATTTGCTTAATTTTTCCCGTCCACACCATTTTACACCTTAAACTAACAGGTGATTGTATCGTTAATTATCTTTTGGTCCGAAAAACGCACGATTTTCAAATGTCGACGACCGCTTGCACCGAGCAGCGCCCTCGCCCGCGCTCGATCTCCATCATGTGATAAGTTATGGCCTTGACCCCAACCTTGGGCTCGTGCTTGGCCGGGTCGAAGCGCTCGCCCCATGCTCGTGCCTTGAGCTTGAGCCCGGCCTTGGAGCGGGAGAGGTCCTCAACCTTGAATTTCGACATCACGAGTCCTTGGGCATCGTGCAGGTACAAAAGTCGCTCGAGCCAGTCGTAGAGCAGAGCTTTTTCGTCCTCAGCCTCGAGCTCGACCTTGACCTCCTTGCGGGGCTCGACCTTACCCGTGTCGACCATGACTTCAAAAAATGCCAGTGCAGCATTCTCGAATGCCTCAGCTAGGTCGCGGCCGTACGCGCGAAAGCCCACGTCCGAAGGATGCTCGACCCACTCGAAACGCTTCATCCCATCACCTGGCGCCGGGGAAGGGATTCGAACCCTTGAGGCCCAAAGGGCCACCGGATCTCAAATCCGGCGCCTTACCTAGCTTGGCTACCCCGGCACCAAATGAGAGTACTTTTTTCACTAATTAACGCTATTCAAAAACTAGGTCTTGAGCTCGATCTCAATCGCGACCTCTTCGGGCACCTGGATGCGCATGATCTGCCGCATCGCCCGCTCGTCGGCCTGCATGTCGATCAAGCGCTTGTGCACGCGCAGCTCCCACCGGTCCCA
>JAUWBN010000020.1 GCA_030601675.1 Hadesarchaea archaeon
TGATCGGAACCTCGCCTGGTTCGTGCAGCGGCGCAGCGACAAGCAGATAATCCCGCTCCCCGACCGCGGCTACTGCTACGTGCACCGGATGTTCTCCCCTGCCGACATCATGCTCCTGAAGGAGCGCTACCCCGATGCCGAGGTGCTCGTGCACCCCGAGTGCGACCCCGAGGTTCAGCGGATCGCCACCCACATCTGCAGCACGAGCCAGATGTTGCTCCGCGCCAAAGCCTCGCCGGCCAAGCGATTCATCATCGCCACCGAGGTCGGGTTGGTTGAGCGGATGAAGCGGGAATTCCCTGATAAAGAGTTTATCCCCGCTCTCGAGACTGCCGTGTGTGAACAAATGAAGCGGCACACCCTTGAAAAGCTTTACCTAGCCTTGCGCGATAAAAAACACGTGGTGCGCGTGCCGCCGAAGATAGCGTCTCAGGCGCGTGCGGCCACCGAACGAATGCTCGAAATATCCGGGAGGGCCACAAGTGACTAGAACGATCGCGAGGGAGAAAATTCGCGAGATGTTGGCGGAGGACATAGGCTTTGCGGACGTGACGAGCGAAGCTCTGGTGCCAGCGCGAGCTTTCATTAGAGCTGAAATCGTCGCTAGGCAATCGGGCATCCTAGCTGGCGTCGAGGAAGCGGCTTTCGCGTTTGAGGAGTTAGGCGTCCATGTGAAAGCGACGAAAGCAGAGGGGAAAACGATCAAAGCAGGGGATGTTTTGATGCGACTCGAGGGTCAAGCCCGCAGCATCTTTGCAGCAGAGCGAGTAGCTCTCAACCTGCTCATGCGAATGAGCGGAGTGGCGACGGCAACGAGGAAGATGCTCGAGCTAGCTAGGAAGGTTAACCCAAAAGTTGTCGTTGCAGCGACGCGCAAGACATTACCCCGCTTTAGCTACTTCGATAAGCGTGCGGTTAGAGCAGGGGGAGGCGACCCACATCGCTTCGGGCTCGACGATTGCGTGTTGATTAAGAGCGATCATGTCAAGCTCGCGGGCTCGGTGAAGGAAGCCGTCAAGCGGGCGCAGCGAGCTAGCTTTACTAAGAAAATTGAAATCGAGGTGAGCAGCCCGAAGGATGCGCTTGAGGCAGCTCGTTCGGGCGTGGACATCGTGATGCTCGACAACGTGCCGCCAGCTGGGGCCAAACGCGCGATTGAGCTGTTGAAGCGGGCTGGCTTGCGCGAGCGGGTTTTGATCGAGGCGTCAGGAGGCATAGAACCAGCTAACGTCGCGAGCTACGCAGCTGCTGGCGTGGACATCGTGAGCTCTAGCTGCATGACGTTCAAAGCTCCGGCCCTTGACATGAATTTAGAAATTTTGGGTAAGGGTTTTAAGCCCGCCGCTGGCAGGAAGAAGCAGAAATCGAGGTGACCCGATGGCAGAGCTGACACCTGCTGGCCAAAGGGCATACGATGCGCTTAAAAAGCTCGGCGCCACGAATCCGGATGCCCTCAGGACCGCCGACGATGTCACGCGCGCGGCTCGCCTGCCAAAGGGCATGACGAACAACGCGCTGATGGAGCTCGTCGCAAAGGGGTATGCAAGGCGGGTGGCGCGACAGAAGACCGCGGGCTACTACATCATGAAGTGATGGAATTATCGCCTATTACTCGCCTAGTCGCCTCGATGCTGTGAGAGCGGTCCATAATGGTCCCAACCTGTTTAACAAGTGCGGGATCGGTGGGGAACCAACCCCTTGGACTAGACTAACCAATTTTAGCTCTTTTGTTCGGCGTTCGGTTGTGTGATACACATAGAGGGGAGGTAATAGATAGTTATGAACAGGCGGGGGTCAGCGTTCAGATTAGGACTGAGTTCGGTTGTTCGGTTCGGTTAGAGTAAAACGCTAATCATGCCGACCACCCACCCGATTGCGAACCAATAGAGCATGTCCAAGTTTAGCAGAAATGAGGCTCTGTATCTGACGCCCTCAGCCAGCCGCCCGTAAACCTAAAAATGATAGGTAAAACCAACTTTGTGCTGAATGTTTAATGTTTTCCCTTAATTTTTTCACTTATCGGAATGGAAAGCGAACACACGCCCCATATCCCTTCTACCGAATCGACCATTTTGCTTGTAGGGCAGAGAGAAAAACATTCTCTACAGGCTAAGCAGTGGTTTGGTGCTAACTCCGGCACAAAAGCGATTTGTCTCTCTGTCCCCCTACCTATGAAACAGATAGCATTCGCTTTCTTAACCTCAATACAATAACGCACACAATGGCCACAAAGAATACAGTTTGTAGGCTCAGCCTTGAACCGGCTTTTCTTTACTCCATATTTTTCGGCCAGGGTCTCTATGGGACCTGTGACTGTGTCTGATGGTGGTGGTAGTAATGGAAGTAGTAACTCCAAGATTAACCTTCTAATCTTCCTAACTTTTTTATTATTGGTCTCGACTTCCAATCCCTCCCCCGCGGGGTAGACGCATGAAGCCACTAGCCTTCTCCTTCCCCCTTTGACTATCTCGACTGTGCACAGTCTGCATGCTCCGTAGGGTTTTAGCTGCTCATCGTAGCATAGGGTTGGGATCTCTATACCCTTGGCCTTGGCTGCTTGGAGTATGGTCATTCCTTCCCTTGCTTTGATCTCTTTTCCGTCTATCTTCAAACTTATTCCCCTAACCAATTTTTCACTCCCTCTTCTTTTTGCGTGTTACTTTTATCCCGTAGCGGGGTGGGGGTGGTGTCGGTGGTGAGATTTTTTCAATAGCGTTGAACTGGCATTCCTCATAACATGCCCCGCACTTGATACATTTTTCTTGGTCGATCACATGGACTGTGTCTTTATCGCCTGTGATTGCGTCAACGGGACAGCTTCTTGAACATGCCATGCAAGCTTGGCATTTTTCAGGTTGGATGTAGTGGGCCACCAGCGCACGGCAGGCTTTGGCCGGACAGCGTTTTTCACGTATGTGCGCCTCGTATTCCCCCCTAAAGTGGGTCAGGGAGGTTACCACCGGATTTGCGGCGGTAGTCCCGAGAGCGCAAAGTGAGGCTTCTTTTAAAAGCTCAGATAGATCCTCCAAATTTTTAAAGTCTTCCTCCTCGCTCAAACCTGAACATATCCTGTTCAATATGCTGAGAATCTGCCTTAATCCCTCCCGGCATGGAACACACTTGCCGCAGGATTCTTTTGAGAGAAAATCAATGTAATACCGGGTCACGTCAACTATACATGTGTCCTCGTCCATGACGATCACTCCGCCCGAACCCATCATGGAACCGACCTTTGTAAGTTCATCAAAATCTATGAGCAGGTCAAGATATTTTTCAGGGATAAACCCTCCCGAGGGCCCCCCAGTCTGCACCGCTTTAAACTTCTTCCCGTCCCTGATCCCGCCACCTATCTTGAAGATGAGATCTCTAAGGGTTATCCCCATGGGAACCTCCACGAGACCCGTGTTGTTAACTTTGCCAACCAACGAGAAAATCTTGGTTCCGCTGCTGTTCTTGGTTCCTATATCCCTGAACCAATCAGCGCCATTGAGTATGATAAGCGGAACATTGGCCCACGTTTCAACATTGTTTAGACAGCTGGGTCTCTCCCACAACCCTTTCACAGCCGTGTGTATGTATTTTGGTCTAGGTTCGCCCACTTTCCCTTCAATTGCCGCCATCAGGGCACTCGATTCACCGGATACGAAGGCCCCGGCCCCCCTGTGAACTTTAATCCCAAAATTAAAACCTGAATCCATGATATTCCCACCTAACAGCCCGTAATCTTCGGCTTGTTTTATGGCGGTGGTTATGTTCTCTACAGCTAAGGGGTACTCCTCCCGTACGTAAACGAATCCTTCATTTGCTCCTATGGCGTAAGACCCTATTATCAGACCTTCAAGGACACTATGCGGATTTCCCTCCATCAAGGACCTGTCCATGAATGCCCCAGGATCGCCCTCGTCGCAGTTTACGATGACATATTTTGGCTCTCCAGGAGCGTTGCGCGTGGTTTCCCATTTTCGTCCCGTGGGGAAGCCCCCGCCACCGCGCCCTCTCAGATTTGACTTCTTGATTTCTCTCATCACCTGTTCGGGAGCCATCTGGAAGAGAACCTTGCCCAACGCCTTGTAGCCTCCAAGTGCGATGTAGTCTTCGATTTTTTTAGGATTTATCAAAGCATTGTTTTTTAGCAGGAGTCTTAGTTGGTGTTTGTAAAAGGGAATGTCTCCGAGCTTCCAAGCTTTTTCGCCCGTAACGGGATCTGCATAACGCAGATGTTCGACTATCTTTCCTTTAACAACAGTTTCCGAGACGATTTTTGATACATCCTCGGGTTTGACCCTGAAATACGGGACCTCCCCCGGGTACACTATTACCCTGGGTCCGAGCTCGCAAAAACCCAAGCAACCGGTCTCCTTTATTTCCACCTCGTCCTCCTTTATTCCCACTTGGCCACAGAGGCCCCGTTTTTTAACTTCCTCCTTTAGGGACTCAATGACTTTTCTGGCCCCCAAAGCGCTGCATCCGGTACTGGCACACACGGTTATGATTTTTCTCTTGGGGTCTCTTCGCGCGATAATCTCGCTTCTTAACTTTTCCAATTCTGCTAGAGACCTTATCTTTTTTACCATCCTACCTAGACCCTACCCGTATTTTGAGATGATTTTTTCCACCTCTGCGGGTTTCACATTCCCGTAGTAGTCGTCGTCCACGACCATCACGGGCCCCAGTGCACAACAGCCAAGACAGTTGACCCCCTCCAAGCCGAATTTGCCGTCTGGAGTCACATCCCCGTCACCGATGCCCAAGACACGCTCTATTCTCTCCATGACTCTTGGACCCCCGCGGATGTGACATGCCGTGCCAAGGCACGCCCTAACCCTATGGCGGCCCTTGGGTGTCAGGCTGAAAACTTTGTAGAACGTGGCAATCTGGTAAATGGAGGAAAAAGGAATCCTAAGCCTCTTGGAGATCCACATCACTGCAAGTTTTGAAATCCAACCGAATTGTGTTTGGATATCTAGAAGTATCTGAATTAAAGCGTTTGGATCCCCACCATACCTGTCCACTATTCCATCGATATCGTGAAGCTCGCGGATTATCTCCTCCAAGGCGTCTTCCCTACGTCTAATACGCTTCAGGGCTTCGGTATGATGTACAGCTTCCTCCTCAAGCCTTTTCAACTCGAGACTCAGGGGCGGGGTGTCCAGACCCAGAGAATAATACTCGCTAAGAAGCTCTAACCCTTTTAGGAGGATTTCTGTCTTGCTTAAATTGGCATTCTTTTGAATGTGGGACAAAATGGAACGTTGCTTCTCAGTCATCCTCAACCCCACAAAAAAACGTTTCCCCTTCATCAGTTACGTTTAACAAGTAAAACAATTCATTAAATTATTTGAGACAATTGAATAAATCTTAATAATTTTTCACCTTAATTAATAAGTGTTGATAAAAAAGGAGATAAATTTAATACTGTAGGCATTATTAATCTATAGAGGTAGATGGAGAAATTAAAATCGGGGAGACATCCCCCTGTGCGCCTGAGCATTTCCCTAGACGAGGGGAGCGCGGCCCTAATTGAGAGGTTACAGCGCAAGCACAAAACCTCTAAGGCTGATATTATTCGCAGAGCCGTTCGCTATCTCAATGTCGCGGAGGAAGGGGGCGAAGTTCCTCTAGATACGTGTAAGATATATCTAGATTTCCTGAGCAGGGGAGAGCACGTCATAGTTGATGTCGAGCACTGGAAAGCTCTATTCTCGGAAATCGGGGGCGGCTCTGACGAATTCTGGAAGGAAGTTCGAGAGATAGGGAGGTACCATTGGAGAGAGTATTACGATAAGGGGCTCAGAGACGTGAAGGAAATCTTGGAATACGTCGAAAAGACGAACTGGTACAAGCTAAGCGTGGACTCCGAGTATGGGTTCACCCTGATACTCAGCGTGCGAGAGGCCAAGAAGTTTGTGAGGAGTTTCTTTGAGGGACTTTTCGATGCATCCACTCATAAAGTACAGATCACCGAGGGCTATGGAAAAATACGAATAAACATCATGGTCTAGCTGAAGGGCAAAACAATAAAAAAGCGAGTTCCCCTTAAAGAAGCAAAAAGAAAAAGGAGAGCAGGTCGAGAAAATCTAGGAAGATAGTGGGTAGTAAGTGATATTTTCTGCACTTCATCACGAAGTGACTAGCCGCGACCGACCCGCTTCTAGAACCGCTCACCAACTTTCTTGGTTCAGGTCATCACGGTTGGGTTCACATCCTCAAGCCTTTTCTTCTAAGCTTTAATTCAATAAAAACAAAATTATTCTGATGAAGCGAATTGGAGTTGCAGAATTGCCCCTGCACGGTGGGAGATGTCCGCCATGGCTTTTCAGTCGCATGAGGAAGCTAGCTGGGAGCATCAGTGAGATCATCGTTTATGAGTACGGCAGACAGGAGTTCCTTCGAAGGCTAAGTGACCCCTTCTTTTTCCAAGCGCTGAGTTGTGTGCTGGGATACGATTGGCATAGCAGTGGCACCACCACGGTAACGATGGGGGCGCTCAAAGAAGCCTTAAAGCCGGAGGAACTCGGCATAGCGGTCTGCGGCGGTAAAGGCAGGGTCTCGAAGCAAACACCCAACGAAATCGAAAAACTAGCCGATGCGTTTCCCCTCCCGACTAAGAAAATCGAATCGCTCAAGTATGCCAGCCGGATGGCCGCAAAGGTCGACAACACCTGCCTGCAGGACGGCTACCAGCTCTACCACCATGCTTTCGTGCTGAGCGAGGACGGCGATTGGGCTGTGGTGCAGCAGGGCATGCACGAGCGGTTGGCGCGACGCTATCACTGGCTCTCCGAGGGCATCCGCAGTTTCGTCGAGGAGCCCCACACGGGCATCGCGGGTGATCGGCGTGAAGAGGTGGTGCTCGACATGACCGCGCGTGAGAGCGAGGAAACACGGAAGGCGAGCCTTGACCTCGTGCGCGACGACCCGAGGCGGTTGGGGGGCTACGTTCGAGAAGCCGAGCAGCGGTCGCTCGACGATTACCTGGCGCGCTCGCCTCAGGTGCTCACCCTCATGATGCCGACCCAACACACGATCTCGGACCTCACCGAGCGGACGATGGCGGCGCTTCGCAAAGCCTACGAGCTCCAGCCCTCGAGCTATGAAGGGTTGGTGGCTATACGGGGGATCGGGGCAAAAGCCGTGAGGGCGCTCGCGCTGGTCTCGGACCTCATCTACGGGAAATCACCCTCCTGGCGAGACCCCGCCAAGTACAGTTTCGCGCACGGCGGCAAAGATGGGGTGCCCTACCCGGTGGATAAACTAACTTACCAAAAAACCACAGAGATTCTGGAGGGCGCGATCCAGGAGGCCAAGCTCGAGCGGAAGGAGAGGCTCAACGCGATTCGCAGGCTGCATGAGTTTCTTTGATGAAGGTTTAAGAGCCGAAAAATCTAAATTTTAATCGGCCCCGCGGTAACTCAGTTTGGTAGAGTGGTCGGCTGTAGACCCAAGCCGAAACCGACATGTCGGGAGTTCAAAAGGGTGCCAAACCCGGAAATTCTCCCCCGCGGGACCACTTGAAAAAGCTTTTTTAATTCCAAAACCAATAACTAATCGGGCTGGCAGTCACAGCGGCGGGGAAACTCCGGCACTCATTCCGAACGCCGAAGATAAGCTCGCCAGCGATCTGGGCTGTACTATGTTCCGAGAGGACATGGGAACTCTAGGACGCTGCCAGCCCACTTGAGTAAGATTATTATTGGCGCGACTCAGTTTTATTTGGGCCCTGGTGGTGTAGACCGGTCTAACATGTAGGCCTGTCGAGCCTACGCCTCGGGTTCAAATCCCGGCCAGGGCGCCTCTTTTTAGGGTTCTGCTGCGTGTTAAAAACTTTTTAAATAAAACCCTCGATAAGGAGGAGGGCTTATAGTTATAGTGGTGTTGAAAAAGTCTCGAAATTTACCGCACAAATTAAGTCACGAATATTTACCAGAACCTAAAATACCTACTTTGCGACTACTGACCGAAAAGTCCCGAATTGCACCACCTCAGATCACGTCCCGATAATGCACCAGAACCCCCTTGCACAAGCCTTAAATGCACTTCCGATGATTTTAAATAGCGAAAAGCATAAAAAGGAGAGTCTAGAGCCGCTTTCTGGGGGCCCGTAGCGCAGTCTGGCTAGCGCACCGGCCTTTTAAGCCGGGTGTCGAGGGTTCGAATCCCTCCGGGCCCGTTGCGAGGCGGCACGCGGGGGGAAGGCATGTCAGTCGAGTTTGATGCTAGGCAGCACGTGCTTGTGCCAAAACATGAGATCTTGTCGAAGGAGAAGGCGCGAGAGGTCCTTGAGCGCTACAAAATTTCTCCACACCAGCTCCCCCTTATCATGAGCTCCGACCCCGTTGTCAAAGCCATCGGCGCAAAACCGGGCGACATCCTCCAGGTCAGCCGCAACAGTCCAACCGCGGGTAGAGCCATCGTGTACAGGTACGTGATTGAGGAGTAGGATGTGTATGCAGGACACTTGGCCATTTGTCGAGGCTTTCTTCAAGGAAAAGGGGCTCGTGAGGCAGCATCTCGACTCCTACAACGATTTCATCGAGCATGGGATTCAGCAAGTGATCGACGAAATAAGCGGTATAGATCTCGACATAGAAGGCGTCAATGTCAAGTTTGGCCAGATAAGGGTGGGTAAGACCTCGGTCAAAGAAGCCGATGGCTCCCGCCCCGAAATATTTCCCGACGAGGCGAGGCTGCGCAACCTCAGCTACACCGCACCGATTTTCCTCGACATGAGCATCGTCAAGCGGGAAAGGAAAGAACCCTCAGTTGAAGTGTACATTGGCGAGATGCCGGTGATGCTCAAGTCGAAGCTCTGCAAGCTGAGTGAGAAGAACGAGGATGAACTGATAGCTTCCGGCGAGGACCCGCTCGACCCCGGAGGTTATTTCATCGTCAATGGTTCGGAGCGCGTGATCGTCACCCAAGAGGATCTTGCGTCGAACTCAATCTTGGTCGAGCGCGATGAGCGCATGGGCACCGAGGTGGCGAAGGTCTTCTCAACCCAGCGCGGTTTTCGGGCGCTCGTCGTGGTCGAGCGAAAGCGCGATGGCCTGCTGCGCGTCTCGTTCCCAGCCGTTCCCGGACAGGTGCCGCTCGTGGTCCTGATGCGCGCCATGGGGCTCGAGAGCGACCGCGAGATCGTCGAAGCTGTTTCCGATGACCCAGAGCTCGTCCGAGAACTCTTCGAGAACCTACATGAAGCAATCGAGGTAAAAACGCGCGAGGATGCGCTCGATTTAATAGGGAAGCGGGTGGCGATCGGGCAGACAAAGGAATACCGGCTGCAACGGGCCCAAGAGGTGCTGGACAGATACCTTTTACCTCATATAGGCTCCCAACCGCGCGACCGCATCGGCAAGGTGTACTATTTGGGCAGGATGGCTGAGCAGGTGATAGAACTTGCGCTCCGCCGGAGGGACGTGGATGACAAGGATCACTACGCGAACAAACGGCTGAAGCTGGCGGGCGATTTGCTCGAAAACGTGTTCAGGCTGGCTTTCCTCAACCTCACCCGAGATATTAAATATCAACTCGAGCGGGCAAATGCGAGGAATAGGGAGCTCAATGTCTGGACCGCGGCGCGCGCGGACGTGCTGACCGAGCGGGTCCGGCACGCCTTGGCCACGGGCAACTGGCCGGGTGGACGAACCGGGGTGAGCCAGCTCTTGGACCGGACGAACTATATCTCCGCCATCTCACACCTGCGCCGCGTCGTCTCCCCCTTGAGCAGGAGCCAGCCCCACTTTGAGGCACGCGACCTTCACCCAACGCACTGGGGGAAGATCTGCCCGTGCGAGACACCAGAGGGTCCAAACTGTGGGCTCGTGAAAAATCTCGCGTTGATGGCCGAGATCTCGACCGGGACCGAGGAGGGGAAAGTCGAGCGACTCTTGTACAAGCTCGGTGTCGTAAAAATCCAGAAAGGTAGCGAGCGCAAAGGCAGAGACACCGCCTATATCAACGGGCGGTTAGTCGGTACAGTCGAAAACGGGAAAACGCTCGTGGAGGAACTCAGGCGGCACCGTCGTAGGGGAAGCATCGACGAGCAAATCAACATAGCATACAGGGATGACACAAACGAGGTGTGGATAAACACAGATGCCGGCCGGGTGCGCAGACCGGTAATCGTCGTCGAGGGTGGAAAATCCCTCCTGACCGATGAACACGTCGAGAAGATCAAGGGCGGTGAACTCACTTGGCGCGACTTAATTCGAGAAGGCATAATTGAGTACTTAGACGCCGAGGAGGAGGAAAACTCCTTCGTCGCGATCTCGCAAGAGGAACTGACGCCCGAACACACCCACTTGGAGCTTCACCAGCTAGCGATCCTGGGAATAAGCGCCGCCCTCATTCCTTATGCCGAACACAATCAATCGCCACGGAATACCTACGGCGCGAACATGGCCAAACAAGCGCTCGGGGTCGGGGTAGTCAATATCCACAACCGCGTGGATACGCGGAGTCACTTTTTGCATTACCCGCAAGTCCCACTTGTACTAACCAAGGTGATGGACGCAGTCGGCTTCGACCGCAGGGCTGCCGGGCAAAACGTGGTGGTGGCAATTGCGACCTACGGCGGCTACAACATGGAGGATGCCCTCATCGTCAACAAAGATTCCATCGAACGCGGCTTGGGGCGAACGACATTTTACAGGGTCTACGAGGCCGATGAAGGCCGGTACCCTGGAGGGCAAGAGGATAAATTCGAAATCCCAAGCGAAGAGATTCGAGGGTACGCCGACGCCAGCCTCTACCGGAACCTCGGGGACGATGGGATAACTGAGGTTGAATCTGAAGTTCGTGGCGAGGATGTCTTGATCGGGCGAACCAGCCCACCGAGATTCCTGGAGGAGATAGACGAGTTCGGCATCGCGGTCGAGCATGGACGTCGAGAAAGTTCGATGAGGGTCAGGCCCAGCGAGGGAGGGATTGTCGACATGGTCCTCGTGAGCACGACGTCGGAGGGAAACAAACTCGTGAGGGCTCGAGTCAGGGATCTGCGCATACCCGAGATCGGGGACAAGCTTGCGTCTAGGCACGGTCAGAAGGGCGTCATTGGACTCCTCCTTGACAGCGCGGACATGCCATTCACCGAAAGTGGGATAGTGCCTGATATCCTCATCAACCCGCACGCCATCCCCTCACGCATGTCGGTGGGACAATTGCTGGAGATGATTGCCGGCAAGGTCGGGGCGATGGCGGGACAGCGGGTCGATGGCACACCGTTCAGGGGGACGCCGGAAAAACAGCTGCGCGAGATGTTGCACGCTTACGGGTTCAAGCACACGGGCAAGGAGGTCATGTACAATGGAATCACGGGCGAGATGATCCCCACGGACATCTTCGTCGGCGTCTGCTATTATCAAAAGCTACACCATATGGTGGCGGACAAGATTCATGCTCGCGCTCGAGGGCCGGTACAGGTCCTGACCCATCAGCCGACCGAGGGCAGGGCGCGCGAGGGAGGGCTGCGCTTTGGCGAGATGGAACGCGACTGTTTGGTTGGCCATGGTGCGGCGATGCTGCTAAAGGAGCGCCTTCTGGAGGCCTCGGATAGGTACACCAGCCTAATCTGCGGAAAGTGCGGCAGTTTCGCGGTTTACGACAGGCGGCGAGATCGTACGTACTGCCCGGTTTGTGACGAGGATTCAGAGATCTACGGGGTGGAGATGTCCTACGCGTTCAAGTTACTCCTCGACGAGCTTAAGTCGATGTGCATGTCGCCGCACTTGCGGTTGAAGGATAGGGCCTAGGTGATAATCATGATGCGCATCCCCAAACTAATCAACCGCGTGGACTTCGGCCTGATGTCACCCGACGAGATACGTAAAGTATCGGTGACAAAAGTCATCGCCGCCGACACTTACGATGAAGACGGCTACCCAATAGAGAGGGGACTCATGGATTCCCGCCTCGGCGTGGTTGACCCGGGCCTGAGGTGCCGAACCTGTGGCTCGCGGGCGGGCGATTGCCCAGGTCACTTCGGCCATGTCGAGCTGGCGCGCCCCGTCGTCCATGTGGGCTACATCGACAGCATCTACAACTGCCTTCGCGCGACGTGCAGAAAATGCGGCAGGATATTATTACAGGAGCCAAAACTTGAGGAATATCGCAAGTGGATTGTGGAGATGAGGGAGGCTGGACAGAAATGGTGGGAGATGACAAATGAGATCGTCAAGAGCGCGTCCACCACGGAGAAGTGCCCCTACTGTGGCGAAAAACGGGCCTTACTGAAGCTTGAAAAACCCACCACATTCAACGAAGGTAAAAACCGTCTCACACCCAGCGATATACGGGAGAGGCTCGAGCGCATAACAGGTGATGACGCAGTACTGTTAGGGATAAACTCAAAAATTGCTAGGCCGGAGTGGATGGTCCTAACGGCTTTGCCCGTTTCCCCCGTGACCGTCAGACCGAGCATAACCCTTGAGTCTGGGGTACGATCCGAAGATGACCTTACCCACAAGCTAGTAGACATCATACGGATCAACCAGCGCTTGAGTGAAAACATCGAAGCTGGTGCTCCCCACCTGATCGTCGAGGACCTCTGGGAGCTGTTGCAGTATCACGTCACGACCTACTTCGACAACGGGATTTCCGGTATCCCCCCGGCACGGCACAGGTCGGGCCGTGTCCTGCGCACACTCGCCCAGCGCCTGCGCGGGAAAGAGGGGCGCTTTCGGGGAAACCTCTCGGGCAAGCGCGTCGACTTCTCCGCACGCACGGTCGTCTCCCCGGACCCGAACATCAGCATCAACGAGATAGGCGTGCCCGAACATATCGCAAGGACCCTAAGCGTACCCATTCGCGCGACCGAGCACAACATCGAGGAGCTCCGCAACCTCATCCGCCGGGGGCCCGACATTTACCCGGGCGCGAATTGTATGATAAGCCCTGATGGCAAGCGCTACGACCTGCGCTATGCTGACTGCGAGGAACTAGCGAAAACCGTCGAGCCGGGATTCATCGTCGAGCGGCACATGATGGACGGCGATGTCGTACTCTTTAACCGCCAACCCTCCCTCCACCGGATGTCGATAATGGCTCATGAGGTTAAGGTCCTGCCCGGACGCACGTTCAGGCTCAACCTAAGCGTCTGCCCGCCCTACAATGCCGACTTTGATGGCGATGAGATGAACGTGCACGCCCCCCAACGCGAGGAGGCCCAAGCCGAGGCCCGCATCCTAATGAAGGTCCAGGAGCAGATCATCTCGCCACGATTCGGGGGGCCGATCATAGGGGGCATCCAAGATCACATAACGGGCGCATATCTACTCACACGTAAAGACACGCTGCTGACGAGAGAACAAAGCCAACAGCTCTTGGCGGCTGTGGGGATGTTTGTTGACCTGCCCAAGTCAGCGGTCAAAGAAAAGGGCGTTGAGTATTGGACCGGGAAACAGATCTTCAGCATGCTCTTCCCCAAGGAGCTGAATTTGACGTTCAAGGCCAAGATATGTGAGAACTGCGCCCGCTGCAAGAAAGAGGAGTGCGAAATAGACGCATACGTGGTCATACGGGATGGACAGTTGCTCCACGGGGTTATGGATGCGCGGAGCTACAAGGCACTTGACCGATGTGAAGTATTGGACAGAATCGTCAAAGATTACGGCACGACGGCTGCTCGGGAATTTTTAGACCGCGCCACAAAGCTCTCGATAGCTGCCGCCGTCATGCTCGGATTCACAACGAGCATCGACGACGAAGATATCCCTCCCGAGGCGAAGGAGCGGATAAACGAGGTGCTCGATGATGCACGGGAGAAGGTGAACAAGCTGATCAATATTTATAACGCCGGAGAACTCGAACCATTGCCCGGGCGATCCCTCCGAGAGACGCTCGAGATGCGCATAATGGAAGTGCTCGCGGAGAGCAGGGACCGAGCAGGGGAGATCGCCGAGAAATATCTGGGCCTTGACAATCACGCCGTTATCATGGCTAGGACTGGTGCGCGGGGCAGCATGCTCAACCTCACGCAGATGGCTGCTTGCGTGGGACAGCAGTCCGTCCGGGGCGAACGCCTGAGCCGGGGCTACAGGGGGCGCACCCTACCTCATTTCAAGTTGGGGGACCTCGGCGCGGAAGCCCGAGGATTCGTAAGTTCCAGCTACAAAGACGGCCTCAAGCAACTTGAGTTCTTCTTCCACGCCATGGGCGGAAGGGAGGGCTTGGTCGACACCGCAGTTCGAACCGCGCAGAGCGGCTATATGCAACGCCGCCTGATCAACGCCCTCCAAGACCTTCGCGTCGAGTACGATGGAACGGTACGTGACGATCGCGGTGCAGTGGTGCAGTTCGTGTACGGCGAGGACGGCGTCGACCCGGCGCACAGCGACAATGGAAAAGCCGTCAACGTTGAAAAGATAATCGAACGAGTTGTGGGGGGCTAGTGATGGTGGGCGTCTCTCCCGATACAATAAAGACTGAAGTTCGCAAGCTGGAGGAAGTGGTCCCCGAATCGGTGGTCAAGGAGCTAGGGGGGAGCTTGCTGCGTGTGGGAAAAGAGAGGGCGATAACGCGCGAACAACTCGGCGAGATAATCGAAAGCGTGAAGCGAGCATACATAAATGCAATGGTTGAGCCCGGGGAGGCCGTTGGCACAATCGCTGCACAATCGATAGGCGAGCCCGGCACCCAGATGACGTTGCGGACCTTCCACTACGCAGGCGTAGCCGAGCTGAACGTAACGCTGGGGCTCCCCAGATTAATCGAGATTATTGATGCGAGGCGGATCCCCTCAGCCGCCCTAATGACGATCTATCTGAAGGAGAAGTACGCTAGAAGCAAGGAGAAAGCACGTGCATTCGCACAAAAGATTGAGATGACCACGGTTGAGGATGTCGTTCTACAAACTGAAACAGACCTCATCAACATTATGTTCGTCCTCACCCTCGACCGTTCCCGTATGAAGCGAAGGGAACTAACCCCTTCAACGGTGGCCTCCGCGATCAAAGGGGCGCTGAAAGTGGATGCGTTAATCGATGGGAATAAATTGCGCCTAAAACCGAC
>JAUWBN010000027.1 GCA_030601675.1 Hadesarchaea archaeon
CCTTTCTGCCTGTAGTACTTGGCCAGCTTGTTGATTTCGGCCTCCACCACCTCCAGCGCACGCTTGCTTCCGAAATCCTTCGGGTTGCGGTCGAGGTGACTGTGCAGGGCCACCGCCTTGCGAATTTTATTTGTGAGATCCTCGGGCAACTCGGGTTTTATGTCATTTGCATCCAAGATCTGCTTCGCACTCTTCCCCGTCGCCTCCTTGATGCTGGGGACCGCGTGCTGGTCGCGTAGGGTTAGGCCTATTCGGCTCGGGGGGGTGCCCTCCTTCGCAAGCTTCACCACGAGCTCCTCCACCTCGCTGGCCGATAACTCGCTCAGCCTTGCGCCCCCGCGTTTCCTTTGCTCGTTCGCCATTCGTTCACCCACGGACCTTCTGCCTTTGTTTATACCACCTGAAAAATGCTTCGATTGCCCGAGCTCGATGGGAGAAACGGTTCTTCTCGCTCGTCGACATCTCGGCGAACGTTCGCCCATCTCCCTCGCTCGGCACGAAAATCGGGTCGAATCCAAATCCCTGTGTGCCTTTGGCCTCGAGTGCGATGGTCCCCTCGACCTTCCCCGTGTAGACCTCTGGCCGCTCACCCGGTTCGCAGTATCCAACGGCTGACCTGAACTCCGCCCGCCGATCGTTTTCGCCCGTCATCAGCTTCAGCAAACCTCGGTTGCCCAAAGTTCGGAAGACGAAGTTTGAGTAGGGGCCCGGGAAACCGCGCAGGATCTCGATGAATAGCCCCGCGTCTTCGGCGAAACAGGGCTGCCTGAGCAGGGCGCATGCTTGCTGGACGCCCGGGCGCACCACCTGTTCGAGCTCGTCCGCTTGAATCTCGATGTAGGACGTATCGCGGTGCTCGAGCTCAATGCCGTGGCGCGCCGCTAGCTCGCTAACCTCCTCGAACTTGTGGCGGTTGCCCGTGGCGAATATCAGCGCCATGCCCGCTCCTCCTTGGGCACGTAACGCCCACGACGCCCAATTTCTTCAACCCGCTCGATCACCTCGTTTGCCCCCCCACCGAATTCTCGCTTGTAGCCGGCTAAAATCGCGCGATAAGCCTCGTCGGTGACCCGAAAATGGATACTTTGAAGGGCGCGCCTAAGCAGGTGTAAATCAACGCCGCGAGCTTCGAGCGAGGGGTTGTACTCACCCAGCCCAAAGTCGACGAAGTAAACCTTGCCCTCGCGCGTCAAGATCATGTTCGAGGTCGTGAGATCCCCGTGCACGATGCCGGCGCGGTGCAAGCGGGCCACCTGTCTGCCTATGAGCTCGCAGAGCTTCCGTCTCGCTTTGGGTCTCATTTTGTCCAGCACGAGCTTCACCTGCCTGCCATCGATGAACTCCATCACTATGCGCATGCCCGCCCGGTCGACCTCGTAGACGAGCGGCGTCGGCACCCCAGCTCGCTTGGCATCCGCAAAAAGTTTCGACTCGAGCGTCGTTCTCGACTCCCGGAGCTGTTTATCAATCTCGAGAATTCGGTAGCGCTTGGCGATGCGATGTTTGACCACGACTTTGCCCTCGCCCGCGCGATGGAGCACCCGCGCGAATGGCTCGAGGTAGAGGTTTGCTTCCGCACCTTTCTTCATCAACATTTAACCGGTCCTCCAAGGGATGTCGACTTGATCGGTCCGCCAGCGTTGTTTTACCCCGGTCTCCTCGAACTTTTGCCTGAGCCCATGTTTGTATGCCAAAATGCCCGTCCAACTTATCATTGCTCCATTATCCGCGCAAAGTTCCATCGGTGGCACAAAAAATTTCGCCCCATGTTCTTTCGCCATTAATCTCAACATCCCCCCCAACCTCTTATTTGCCGCAACCCCACCCGTGAGCATAACCTCTTTTTTCTCCGTATGTGCGACCGCTCGCTCCGTTACCTCAACGAGCGCTGCGAAAGCCGTCTCCTGCAGGCTGTAGCAGAGGTCGTGTAAATCGGCGCCGGCGCGATGCTTTCGCACGGCATCGGTCATCAACCCTGAGAATGATAGGTCCATCCCCTTGACCACGTAGGGCAGCGAGATGTAACGCTTTCCATCTCGCGCAAGTCGCTCAACGGTGGGGCCGCCGGGGTAGGGGAGCCCGACCTCTCGACCGAAGACATCAAGGCAGTTGCCCACTGGGATATCAAGGGTTTCACCGAAAACGCGGTAGCGGCCAGCGTCGAAAGCTATGACTTGGGTGTTGCCCCCGCTCACGTAAAGCGTCACGGGATCTTTAGCTCGCTCGGTTAAACGGCCGATCTCGACGTGCGCGATGCAGTGATTAACCGAAATGATTGGGACGTCGAGCCAGCTCGCCAATGCCCTCGCCGCTGTTGCCGCTGTACGTAAACAGGGGCCAAGCCCCGGACCAGCCGAAAATGCCAGGAGATCTACGTCTTCGATGGATACACTCGCGGCTTTTAGTGCCTCATCCAGAACCACGCGCGCGTTGGCGGCATGAAACTGCGCCGCCTCTCGAGGGTGAATGCCCCCCTTCGTTGGCACGTAAGTCTTTGAAGCATTCGCGAGCACCTTCCCCCGCGAGTCCACGATGCCCACGCCAAACGTGTGCGCAGTGCCCTCGATGCCCAAACACAACATCCTTGAACCTCGAACAATCTCTTTTGTCGGCTCTTAAAGCAATTAACCCGAACTAGCTACCGCTGAGCCAAGCGAGGTTGCCAAAGTCCAGAGTAAAAATGAGCTTACTCCGTAACGACTTCAGCTGTCGCAAACCTTCGCCGCACCGCACTGATGCGGACCTTTATCTCATCCCCGGGATTCGTGCCGGGTACGAAGACCACGAAGCCCTGAATGCGGGCAATCCCATCTCCGCCTTTGCCCTTCGACTCGATCTTCACGTCGTGGGTATCGCCAACATTCACTGGGGCAGGTGGTCCTCTTTGCTCTCTTTGTCCGTACACCTCTTCAACTCCTTTTTGTTGCGGGATAAAGTCGGTGTTTTATGTTCTTAAAGGTTCACTTACGGGTGAATTTTTACCGATGCACTATGGCTTCACAATCCTAACCATGGCCAAGAGAAGGATAACCCCCAACAAGGCTTTCAAAAATACCTCGCTCACGCCGATCACCATGGCCGCACCCACGTATGCACCAATGACGGATGGCACCCCCATCGCAATACAAGTATAAATGACGTGCCGGCTTACGTGCCCCATCCGCTTATGCTTGAATGCCCCGGTGCCGACCGCGGGTATGGAAACTGCCAAGCTCACGGTCCCGGCACTCTTGATGCCCAAACCGAAAAGATAGATCAGCGGCGGAATCCTTAGCTCGCCACCAGCGACGCCCAGCGACCCGCATACGATCCCGATCAACAGGCCAAGTACCGCGCCAAAAAATAACATCTCAAGGGGGAAACCAACAACCGGGCCTCCCACGGGCTCATGCACGAATGCGCCATGAATCATTTTTAACCCGAGGACAAGGAGGAGAACACCGACCGCATATTTTAGGTACTTTTCATTTACTTTGTCCGTGAGCGCTGCACCCGCATACGCCCCAAAAATCGACCCGATGCTCATGAAAATGATTAAGCCTATGGTCCCCGACTCAAACATCCCCATCGTCAAACGTTTCGCGAGCCCAACCGTGACCGTTAGGAGCCCTATCAATAAGTTCGCCGCCGCAGCGATCGCTATCGGAAAACCGAGCAAAGTGATTAACACCGGGAGCCTGAATTCCCCGCCGCCGACCCCGAGCAAACCTGCAGCCAAACCGGTGAGTAAACCAAGGGAAGACGCGATGATAAGCTTCCTGAAAATTGGTGCCGACGTGCCAGAACTAGACGTTGCTATAGTGTTTCTTTTCGTCGACATTCTCCTCACCTGGACAAACCCCATAAAACGCTATAGCTTAAAAATTTCTCAAAATTAAGTTAATGTATTTAACAAAGGTAGAATTTATTCTCTTTGCCTTTTCCTGTTGGCATTTAAGCATGACCTGCTAAATAATTAATAACGGCGCGCAAATGTTCTTCAAGCGGATCTTCGGCAAGAAAAAGGCCCCGGGGCCAATTCAAATTGAGGGGCTATCCATCGATTCCCTTGGGGAGCGAGTAGACAAACTCAAGCGGGAAAAGCTCGCTGGGGCCCAATCCAGATTAAACGCCACGCTCGACAGGCTATCCGAGGAGCGGGAAGCACTTTTAAAGGAATTGAAAACCCTTTCCAATGCCGAACCGACCGATGAAGCTTATCCGGGATTGCGCACGGCGGCGTTCGAGGCCCGGAGGCTCCTCGCTGACAAGCTGACCCGTGCGGCCACCTATATCCAGCGGGGGGGGGAGTTCTCGACCGACGACCTCACGACACTAGATGGCAAACTGACGAAAATGGTGAACCTCACGACCGACGCGATTGCCACCCACGGCCGCCACGTCCGGGCGTTGTTCGGGCCCCGCTTGAACACGATCGAACTGCGCCTTCGACGGTTGCATGGATTTGTCAGGGAGGTCCATGCTCTCATCGAAGGGACCCTCGGAGAAATGCGCTCGCTGGACTTGATCTCCTCGAAAATATCATCGCACAAGGAGCTCCTCAACCGAATCGAGGGTATGCGGACCGATGTGAAATCGTTGGAAAATCAGGTCGGGGTGCTCGAGAAGTTGATCGAGAACGAGAGCGACCAACTGGCGCGACTCGTCAACAGCGAGGAATTCAAGGGATTGGACGCGTCTGGGCGTGAGCTCGAACGAATCGAGCGCGAGATAGCCCGCGTAAGGAGCGACGCGTCGAGCGCGATCTCGGGGCTCAGCAGACCACTCAGGAAGATGGAAAAGCTCCTGAGAGCGGGCGAGTATCAAATGGACCGAGAGATGGTAAAAGTCCTTGAACTCTGCATCGAGAATCCACTCGAGGTGCTCTCATCGAACGAAAAAATCGCTTCGACCGATACGCTTCTGCAAAAAATGATCAAACTTCTCGAGGGGAGAAAAATAAGCATGGATGACCGTGAGCGAAGGAAGCGAATGGAGCTAGCTCGGAAACTTCTGGAGGAAAAAACGTTATCGAAGCTCAAGGAGCGGCTCACTCGCCTTCAAGCCCGTAGGGAAACCCAAAAACGCGCTCGCGAGCAAACATCACTTTTTAAACAAAAGGCGGAGCTCGAAGGATCGATCGAAAAATATAGATCAGACCTGAAACGCGCGCGCGCGACCATAGAGGAGTTCCATCGTGAATCGCAGCGAGCTGAGAAGGATATCGACAAAAACTTGCGCGAGCTGGAAAAACTTGCAACCGAGACTATCGGCGCGACGATCGAGCTCACTTCTTGAAATCGGTGTACCCGCATCGCCCGCAAGCCCAACGGTTCCCGTGGTCAGCCATGAAGACCCCCGGGCCGCAGCGCGGGCAGGCCGGGCGCAGATGCTCAAGCTTTTCGCCCTCGAGCTTGTAGAGCTTGGCCTTCGCGACCTTAACCTTCTTTGCCACCCTCGACTGCCCCCTTGGCCTTTTCCTCGGGCTTTGCCCCCTCGGGCGCCTCCGCAGCCTTCTCCGCTTCGGGTTTCTCGGGCTTGGCCGCCTCCTTCGGTTTCTCCTCGGGTTTTGCTTCCTTCGGCTCCTCTACTTTTTTCTCGGGAGGCTTTTCGACCTTCGGTTCCTCAGGTTTTGCTTCCTTCGGTTTCTCTACTTTTTTCTCAGGGGGCTTTTCGACCTTCGGTTTCTCCTCGGGTTTTGCCTTCGCCTTGGCCTCCTTCGGCATGTCCCGCTCGAGCAAAAATTTGGGCTCCAGCCCCTCGAGTTGTTCGCGGGAGCTGTAGACGCGGGCGATCCCCGATGCCGCCTGGCGACCGTGGGTGCTCGCTAGCTTCTCGATGACGATGAGTTCCTCCGCGACGCCGAGCTGGGCCGCGAGCTGGGCACGCGCATCCAAGCGCTTTGGGGTTGGCTCCCCCGCGTGATCAGCTTTGAATTTCACTTCGGTGCGTTTGAAGAGCGGGTTTTCCGTCTTCTCGATTATCTCGACCTTCATGGTTGCCCCCTTTCACCTCGAGCGGAGTTCAATTAAACCTTAGCCATGCTTATCGGTGTTTCAATTTTCGATATTGCTGGCGAACGTTCGCCATTCCATTCAAAAAAATAACCCACAATTTCCAAAAATTACTGACTAGTTTTGAATTGCTTTAGCAGCATTTCGATTTCACGGCGCTTGGGCTCGGTGACCTCAACGAGTACAAGCCCTTCGCCGGGCTGCCCGTAGACGACCGCGGAGCCGAGGGGTGCCGAGAGCACGGCGGGCAAGGTAGCGAGGTCCTCCTCCCCCTCGACCACGATTTTCAGGGGGGGTTTTGCTGCCCCTAGGGCCTCACGCAGCCCCGGGGTGATGGTTCCAGCTTGGTTTTCCACGCGAACGACTTTTGCCTCGAAAGTCTCCACCGCCCGCTTGGTTTTTTCATCGGCGGGCAAACGCATGACCTTCATATCGACGACTGCCACATCGGGCCTGAGCCCGCCCTCGATCAACTCCGCGGTCACGACATCGCCGACCGCGATCAGCCTGGGGGGGTGGAGTTGCCGCAGGCGCTCGATCGCCGCGGTGACATTCGGGAAAAGTTGGCCCAGAGGGCGCTTTAAAAGCTGCCGCACTTCGTCGGGTAACTTTAGCACTAACGAACCCTCAGCGCGTACTTCCCGGGCTGGGTGATTTTGAGCCGCTTGGCGATCTCGGAGTTCTCGGGGTCGAGCACGACGACGTACCCCGACCAATCTCCGGAGAGCTGGGCCCCGCCGCACGCCGGACAGGTGTTCCCCTCGGTGATGAAGTTACAATTGCGGCAGGCCTTTTCGGTCAAGCCTTAGCCTCCTTGCGGGCTTCCTCGATCCACTCCAGCTTTCCCAGCCCAAGCTGGCGCATCGTCAGGCCTATCTTCCCGCCTCGCGCACCTCGGCGAATGCTCACCGTGACCACGCGTACACGAACCCTGTCCCCTTCCTTCAGCGCTCGCTTCGACTCCTTTCCGTAGAGCGCCCCCTTCTTCTTGTCGTACCCCACGAAATCGTCCATCACCTGAGAGACGTGCACCAAACCATCGATGGGGCCCAGACGCACAAACCCGCCAAACTCGACGATCTCGACCACCTCACCCAGCACCACCTCGTTGACCTCGGGTTTGTAGACGAGCGCATCAAAGGTGACATCGTGATAGCTTGCCCCGTCGCCCATGATTATCCTGCCCGTGCCGATCTTCTTGAGCTCGGTGATCGCCAAGATCGTGCCCACATCCTTGTCGGTCAGGCCCTCGTAGTCCTTGCGCAGGATGTCGACGATCACCTCCTCGACGGGCTCGTCAAACCGGCTGGGGGGCACCCGCACGGTATCGCGCACGGTTATTATCTTGTACATTCACTCCACTCCAAATTTTTTCTCATACAGTTTCACGGCGCGCCCGATCACCTCACGCGCCTCCTCCGCACCCTGCCACTCAAGCACCTTGGTTTCCTTTCCCTCCAGCTCTTTATAAACACTGAAAAAGTGTTCAAGTTCCTTCAGGAGGTGAGCAGGCATGTCTTTTAACTTTCGCACCTCGCTGAAGCGTGGGTTCCCCACAGGCACGGCCAAGATTTTGTCGTCCGGGCGACCCTCGTCAAGCATTCGAAGCAGGCCGATGGGACGCACCTTGATCACGCTGGCCTGAAAGGAGGGCTCGTCGCCAAATATCATTATGTCCACGGGATCATCGTCTTCCTCATAAGTTTGGGGGATAAAGCCGTAGTCGACGGGATAGTGCAGGGGGGAGTGAAGCACGCGATCGAGCCTGAAAACCTCGCTTTCCTTATCGTACTCATATTTATTGCGGCTGAGCTTCGGTATCTCGACCACGGCATCCACCACCTGCGGAGCCTTTGGGTCGAGCTTCACATCCCTCCAAAGGTTGACCATTTTATGCACCCCAAACTTTCAGTAGCAGCGGAACAAAAAGCAGGGCAGCCATGGACATTAGCTTGATCAGAATGTTGAGGGAGGGGCCCGATGTGTCTTTGAACGGATCTCCAACAGTGTCACCTATCACCGAAGCCGCGTGAGTTTCACTTCCCTTTCCGCCAAAGCGCCCTTCCTCGATATATTTCTTCGCATTGTCCCAAGCCCCACCTGCATTTGCGAGAGTGATCGCGAGCAGGAGACCGGTGACTATCGCCCCTGCGAGCAGACCTCCCAGTGCCTCAGGGCTAACAAGACCCACAGCGATTGGGGTAAGGATGGCCAGCGCGGCGGGGAGCGCCATGTTTCGAAGGGCGGCAGAGGTACTAATTTCGATGCATCGATTGTAATCAGGTTTCGCCCTCCCTTTCATCAGACCCGGAATTGTTCGGAATTGTCTCCGCACCTCGCCCACAATCAGGGATGCGCCCCTGCCCACCGCCCGCATGGTGAGTGCGCAGAACAAGAATGGTAGCATCCCTCCTATGAACAGCCCAACAATGACTGGGGGATTAGTTATACTGAGATTCATAGTTATCCCTGCGTTGACCATTCCGTTGGTATATGCTGAAAATAGCGCAAGAGCCGTTAGCGCTGCCGAACCGATCGCGAAACCCTTGCCGATCGCAGCAGTCGTGTTTCCAACGGCATCCAGTCGCTCGGCCCGCTTACGTACGGTTTGCCCCATCCCCGACATCTCGGCAATTCCCGCGGCGTTATCGGCCACGGGACCATAGGTGTCAGCGGCGAGCGTCATACCTAACGTGCTAAGCATGCCAACAGCGGCGATCGCTATGCCATATAGACCGACAAAATGGTGAGCGAACAGG
>JAUWBN010000029.1 GCA_030601675.1 Hadesarchaea archaeon
GCTATTCAAAAACTAGGTCTTGAGCTCGATCTCAATCGCGACCTCTTCGGGCACCTGGATGCGCATGATCTGCCGCATCGCCCGCTCGTCGGCCTGCATGTCGATCAAGCGCTTGTGCACGCGCAGCTCCCACCGGTCCCACGTCGCCGTTCCCTCACCATCGGGCGATTTTCTCGTGGGCACCACTATCCTGCGCGTGGGGAGGGGGACGGGTCCCGTGTAATCGACGCCGACCCGCTCCGCTATCCCGACGAGCTGCTTGCAGACCTCGTCGAGCTTCTTCGGGTCGGTGCTCGAGAGCTTTATGCGTGCCTTCTGCAGAGGTACCCCTCATCCTACCTAGAGGGAGGGGATGATAAAAGACTTGGGACTATTTCGCGGGTGTCAGGTCGATGCAGACCCCTGCGGCGATGGTCATGCCCATGTCGCGCACGGCGAAGCGGCTCAGCTGCGGGAGGTCGCCCGCCTTCTCGATTACCATGGGCTTGGTGGGCGTCACCTTGATCGTCGCCATGTCCCCCTTCTTTATGAACTCCGGCTTCTCTTGGATTACTTCGCCGGACTTCGGGTCGAGCTTCTGGGTGATATCCGAAATGGTGCACGCCACTTGAGCCGTGTGGGAGTGGAAAACTGGGGTGTAGCCGGCAGTTACCGCCGTCGGGTGCTGCAGGACGACAATTCGTGCGGTGAACTCCTTGACCACGGTCGGTGGTGCATTTGGGTGCCCCGCGACATCACCCCGTCTTATGGCGGTCCTCTCAATGCCCCGAACGTTGAAGCCTATGTTGTCTCCAGGTTCGGCCTGGGGTATCATCTCGTGGTGCATCTCGATCGACTTGACCTCGCCGCTCACTCCAGCCGGCTCGAAGACGATGGTCTCGCCAGCCTTGAGCACGCCCGTTTCGACCCTTCCCACCGGCACGGTCCCCACGCCGGTGATCGAGTACACATCCTGCACGGGCAGTCGGAGCGGCTTGTCGATTGGCTTCTCAGGCACGGTGAAGGCATCCAGTGATGGGTAGAAGACTGTCCCAGTATACCACTTTATCTTGTCGCTGGGCTTGGCAACGTTGTCACCGTGAAACGCCGAGGTCGGCACGAATGGGAATTTTTCCGGGTTCTTGTAGCCGACCGTCTTCAGCAGGTCGATCACTTCGGCCTTGAGCTTGTTGAACACATCCTCCTTGTAGCCAACGAGGTCCATCTTGTTTATGACGACCACCAGCTGCCCAATCCCCAGCGTGAAGGCGAGCGCCGCGTGCTCCCGTGTCTGAGGCATGATGCCGTCGTCCGCCGCGACCACGAGCACCGCAGCATCAGCTTGGCTGGCCCCCGTAATCATGTTCTTGACGAAGTCCCGGTGCCCTGGGGCGTCGATGACGGTGAAGTAATACTTGTCAGTTTCAAGTTTCTTGTGTGCGAGGTCGATGGTAAGCCCCCGCTCGCGCTCCTCCTTGAGGGCGTCCATGATCCAGGCGAACTTGAAGGTCTTACCCTTGTCCCCCATCGCCTCGAACTTCTTTAGGTCCTCCTCCTTCACCAATCCCTTCTCGTAGAACATCCTACCTATCAACGTGGACTTACCGTGATCCACGTGCCCGATCGTTATCAGGTTCAAGTGCGGTTTCGCCATTCATACCTCCTCCTATCTTCAGCTATTTTCAATTCGATGATGGGCATAAAAAGCCTTGCGCTACCGTGCCCCCTTGGCTATCCGCTCGGACTCCTCCTTGCGAGCCACGGCGAAGCTTTTCGTGTCGTTGTTCGCTGCCATGATCAGCTCCTCGGCCAGGCATTCCTCGATCGGCTTCTTGTTCGAGAAGGAGGCCACGAAGCCCCCGTCTGCGAGGTTCTTGAGCGCGGTGTCGAGCCTTCGCTGTGGGGAGGCATCGACGGCGACGTAGTAGGTTATCCCACCATAGCTTATCCGGGTCGTTTCTTCGCGGGGAGCTGAATTCTGTATAGCATCGACCAAAACTTGAATCGGATTTTTCTTCGCCCGCTCCTCGACAATTTCAAATGACTTGCGCACGATGTTATATGCTTTGTATTTTTTGCCGCAGGCTCCGGCATCGCGGATTAGCTTGCCCCTGAGCTTCCTCACGCCCGGCCCCGAGCGCATGATTTTATTCATCAACCGCTCGACGATCGGCGCGTCAGCTTTTCCAAATTGTTTACGGGAATGTCTTCCGCCGCCGTGCAGGATCGTGCTTGGCTCCAGCCGGATGTAATGCTTCATCCCTTGATCTTCCATCACGATATCATCGACCGACCATTTGTCGAAGTACTTGGATGCCACCCGATCACCGCGCAGGCTTCTCCTTGCGCCCCTTCACGAGTTCAATCAGCGAGACATCGTTTACTTTGATTACCTTGTAGCGAACGCCGGGGATATCGCCGTACGAACCACCTTTCGCGCCCCCTATCCCCTCGATGATGACTTCGTCGTGCTCGTCGATGAACCCAATTGCACCATCCCCCGGGGTAAAGGCGGTGACCTGGCGACCATTCTTGATGAGCTGGACACGTACGCATTTTCGAATCGCGGAGTTTGGCTGCTTGGCTTCGACCCCAACCTTTTCTAGGACGATTCCCCTGCCCTGCGGCGACCCTTCAAGGGGGTCAGCTTTTTCGTCCAGCCTGAGCACCCGCCGCTTGTACCCGGCGCTCTTCCATCTGAACCGCTGTTGTCGGGAACTCAGCTTCCGAGCCGCAAACTCCCCTCTAGAGCCCTTGCTCACATCAGTCACCTAAAAGAGTACTCCCCTTCAAACCTTAAAAATTAAACAAATGAAATGTCTTGAATCCCGTGGTGGCGGAGGGCGAGTTTCTTTGCACGTTGAATCTTCTTGCCCCCTCGTCCGACGGCTATTCCCCGGTCTTGTTCCTCGACATCTATCAACGCGATTTTCTTGCCCTCGCGTTCGACGATGTTAACCCTCCTGACTTTCGCGGGCATCAAGGCATTTTTCACGAACTCCACCGGGTCTGTGGAGTGCTCAACGACTTCGATGTTTTTCCCGATCACCTGCTTTGCCCTCCGGATCTTATTCCCGCCCTTTCCTATGGCGAGGCCGATATCCCCCGCTTTCACGACGAAGGTGAGTATATCCCCCTTTTCGTGGATTATACAATCGTGGATCCTAGCTCCCGTCAAGCCTTCAAAGAGGGCGATGTAGCGCATTTCGTCGGCGCCGAGTTTGATGCTCATCTCGTTTCACCCAAGCTGAGGATATTCGAGTCCCCCGGCTCTAGAACCGCGAGCACACTTACCAAAAACGGTTTACCGCAGGCAACCCCCAGCTCCGCGCTATCTTTCCCGAAAATGTGAACTGGGATGTTCGCCAACTCACCGTAACGCTTGATATCCGCTAAAACTCCCGACGGGCAGTTCGATGAAACGATCACTAATTTGGCCTGCCCGAGCTTAATTGCCTTCAGAGATTTGTCCGTGCCCAAGATAACCTTGCCGGTGTCGACCGCTTGACCTATCTCCTTATTTACGTCCACCTTCCCCTTCCCTCCGCATCGCTAGCTCCACTGAACCGGTGCCCAGCGGAATTGGCTGACCCGCGATAATGTTTTCGATTATGCCGTTGAGCCTGTCGCTCTCGCCGTGAACGCACGCATCAAAAAGGTGCTTGGTCGTGATCTCAAACGAGGCCCGCGCGAGCACACTGGCCTTTTCACCGCTGACCCCATGCCTGCCCACCTGTTTCATCGTGCCCAATGTAGTCATCATGTCGGCGACCAGCATGATGTGCCTTACATCCACATCGAGCCCTTGTTCATCAAGCGTTTTTACCGCTTCGTTGATTATCGCGTTGCGCGCTGCCTCCACGCCCAGAACTGCCTCGATTTCGTGGATGTTATTGGTCGCAGTTCTCGTCCAGTCTACTTCAGGTAACGTCAAGATTTCAGAGAAGTTGGAACCCTCCGTATAGACGACATATTCGTCGCCCTCCATCTTCACGACCACCCGGTTAATCCCCTTAACGCCATGGAGCGGCAGTGCCCTTACCTTCGTAGCGAGCCTACGCAACTCGGACAAGCTCTGGGTCGTCGGTTTTATGCGCAGTTTATTGCCATCGATCAGCGCATCCGCCTTCAGCGCCCCCTTGATCGTGGAGGCCACCTTTGATGGAGTTAGCTCCCTTCGTTGCATACGGGAACGGTCGAAGGTGAGGACGAACACTATGTTGATGAGGTCCGTCTCGGTTTGTAGGACGACATCCTCAACCGAGGTCATCTCAATCTTTTGGGCGAACGTGCGTGCTTTCCCCTTGCTTTGAGCGTACTTCTTCTTCAGGTAAATCGTCATTAAGGCTGCAGAGGGGGCCCGCCTCGCATCGATGATTTCGATCAATCTGGGGAGCCCCAAGGTCACGTTCAGTTCGGCTACGCCCGCGTAGTGGAAAGTTCGTAACGTCATCTGGGTGCCTGGCTCGCCAATCGATTGCGCAGCCATCGTGCCGACGGCCTCCCCGGGTTCGACCATCGCATTTGCGTATGCCTGCTTGATGCCTTCGATTATCTCGCTGAGCTCTTCGCGCGTTATCGCCCTCTCTCTGCCCACGCGCAGCAAGCTCCCATCTAACTTCTTTATCACAGATTCGGGGACTATTTCCTCTAGTTTGTGAGCTTCGGCCTTTATTGTATCAGGAGAGACACCCACCATGCGCTAGCCTCCCACAACTCGTTCGATTATTTTTTCAACGTTAACAGCTTTTCCGTTGTCGCGGTGCGTTGGGTCGATGCCGTCCTCGCCGTACACGAACTGCACCACCGCACCGCGATCGTCGCGTACTGTTCCATCATGCTCGACCCGAAGGTCTTGGAGGGCGTTGATCAGGCGGCGCTGCATGTATCCGCTCTGCGCGGTTCGAACTGCAGTGTCGACCAAGCCCTCCCTTCCACCCATGGCGTGGAAGAAGAACTCGAGTGGCAGGAGGCCGTCTTTATAGCTGGAACTTACAAATCCGCGGGCTTCAGCACCTAGGTCACCCGGCTTGAAATGGGGGAGGGTGCGCCTTCTGTAACCTCGGCTCAGGCGTTCGCCTCGGACGGACTGCTGCCCAACGCAAG
>JAUWBN010000028.1 GCA_030601675.1 Hadesarchaea archaeon
AGCCTCCGATGTGGTGGGGTCCACAAGGGGCGGGGCAGATGACGACGGCGCGAAAAGACTGAGCCGAAACCATACTGTTGGCAATGAATTTTCACCTCCAAATTATGCCCCGCCCTACTGTCCCCATATCATAGGACTGGCCGAGCGGAGGCGGGAGCGATGAAGTGTCCCCGATGCGGTCAGGGCGAGTTGAACGATGGGCACTGCATAGTTTGTGGTGTCACGGTTGATCCTAGCCGTGTCCATCGTCTTAGGTTGAAACTCAAGCGGCTTCGATTCGCGCCGAGCACTCGAGCGTTATGGGAATTGAACTTGACCGTCTATCACCGGACCAAGATGATTATGTTGATGTTCGCGGTTTTGGTTTTCGTTACCGTCATGACGTTGGTACTCGAATCAGTTGGTGGCGTGTTCGTGGGCGCCCTTGCAGCGTGGTTCGCATTGATGGCATTCTACGATTTTTACAAAACGCACGAGGCGAAGAAAAAATGACGGACGGTCTCATTCTGTTCCTTTCGATGGTCGCCTTACTACTCGCGGCTGGCTCGGTGCGGAGGGGGCGGAGATGAGGATACGGGAGAAACTTGCAGAGATCTTAGAATGTTTAGCGGTTATTGCAGGAGTTGTTATAATTTTTCCCATTGCTTGTCTGTCAAGTTGGTTTCATCGAAAAGAAAAGCATCGTAAAATAGAGGGTGAAAAGGATGATTACTGCTGACCAAAACTTCGTGTCAATCATAATCCCTACCTTGAATGAGGGGGACAATATAGGAATCCTTATCCGAAAGTTGATGTCCGATTCGTTCCAGAACAAGGAGATAATCGTCGTGGATGGGGGATCTACGGATGGAACCTCAGATATAGCAAGGGGAGCTGGGGCGACGGTAGTTGAGGAGACGAACACGAAATGTCCGGCGAATGCACGGAACCAAGGAGCCGAGGCAAGCCACGGAGATGTTCTCTGTTTTTTGGACGCCGACAACGATGTGAACGAGGGCTTCATATCAAACGCTATCAAAAACTTTGCCAACCCAGATGTAGTCGCGGTCAGATCCCAAATAAGGGACCAGCGTCATACGTGGGTTCAACGGACATTAGCGAGCATTCGTAACTCCCCGCCACCAAAAATCGTGGAGCAAGGCATCGCATTCACGTTTATGCGGAGGGAAGTTTTTGAAATGATTGGTGGTTATCCTTTAGTTGGGTACGAGGATGTTTTGTTGGCGCACAAACTACGAATTTACCTCAAAGAAAATCCCACCAAGAATGTTATCTTTGAGTCAACCTCGATAATCTTCAAGGGGCTCCCCGCCTCGGTCGAGGAACATCTCGTAACATCGGCTTGGCGAGGTAGAACCATCATTTCTTACTTGAATGAATCGGAACTCTCGTTGCTGAGGAAACTCATCTTGTTGACGCTTCCCATCATATATCTAGTTTCCATTGCTTCCGTCTTCTTGTCGGTGTTCTCAAAGTGGTTCCTGATTTTAGCAATTCCGTATATGGCAAAAATGCTTGTCGTTATTCTCAACACGATTAAAATTCGTGATAAGTATAGGTTACTAACACCCATCATCGATTTCATCTCAAGTGTCGGGTATTTAATCGGCTTGTTGCAGTACATTCTCGGCAAGGGAAAATTATCGAGGGGGCATGGGGGGCGGAGGAAATGAGGCTCGCGGAGCGAATCGAGGGGGCGCGATGGTGAGAATACTCGTGACTGGCGGTAGCGGGTTCATCGGCGCGGAGCTCCTGCCGAAACTAATCGAGCTTGGGCACGAGGTATGCTCCCTAGAACGCTACGTCACTGGTCGCTATGTCCTCGGCGCCCGAACCGCCACTGTTTTTGGGAATCTGCGGGACGGCTTTTCTATTCGCAAGCTAGTAAAAGATACCCAACCCGAGGCGGTGGTTCACCTCGCCGCCATAAGTCCAGTCGCGTATTCATACGATCATCCTCAAGAGGTGTTCAAAGTCAACGCGCTCGGCACGATAAATCTAGCTGAAGCGTGTTTGCGTGAGGTGTCTAATTTTAAGCATTTCATCTATGCTGGCACCTCTGAGGAATACGGGAACCAAGATAAATTCCCAATCACCGAGGAGGCGGAGTTAAAGCCTAATAGCCCATACGCTGTTAGCAAGGTCGCTGCGGACAAATACCTGCAATATATGCGCGCAGCCTATGATTTTCCAGTCACTGTCCTTAGACCCTTCAACACCTATGGGCGCAAAGATAACACCCACTTCGTAGTAGAGCGCACCATAACTCAAATGTTGCAAGGCAAGGCGGTGAAGCTGGGAGACCCGACACCAACAAGGGATTTTCTATATGTGAATGACCATTTGGATGCCTACTTGACGTGCATAGATAACCCAAACGCGATGGGGGGGACATTTAACTTCTGCACGGGGCGCGAGATTTCGATAAAAGAACTTGTGGAATTGATTGCGAAACTCACGGGCTTCGCTGGAGAAGTCCAGTGGGGTTCTATCCCCGCAAGGCCGTTGGACATAAGGAAACTGGTGGGAAGCTACGAGAAGGCTGAGAAGGTGCTTGGGTGGCAACCCAAACATCCCCTTGAGGATGACGTGGAGAAAACCATTGATTTCTGGAGGGACAAAATAGGGGGATCGGGATGAACGACCACATACTGGTAAATTACATCGTCGGCGAAAGGACGGACGAAATTTTCGGCCAGTCGAGATACCAAAAGGCGATTTATACATACCTAAAGGATAAAGTTGAGTTCAACGTGATAGATTACAGGAGCTTGAGATTTCCCTTGCTTTTCCTGATTCCCAAACACCTCGTTTATCCTAGAACGATTAAAAAAAGGCTACACGAGGGCATAGTGCATATCGCCTCACATGAACAGGCGCATGTGTTGAATGCGATGGGGAATAAAAACTCCATCGTGACAGTATTCGACATTTTCCCCGTGTATATCCTTAGAAAAGACATTCGCAAGGAGTATGGCAAACTAAACTATCTACTTCACAAACTCGATGTGCCGATGTGGACAAGGGCACTGAGGAAGGCGAAAAAAGTAATAGCGATTTCCGAGTTCACGAAAAAGGAGGTCGTGGAGAACCTAAAGTATCCCTCGGAACGAGTAGAAGTTATTCATCTCGGCGTGAATGATAAATACAAGCTCCTTCGCGACTTTAAAAAACCAGATTGTTTTCAAGGCAAAACAATCTTGTATTCTGGAACGGAGGATTTCAGAAAGAATGTCCCCTCGTTGATAAAGGTTCTTTATAAACTCAAAAAGAAGCTCCCCGATGTCAAAATGGTAAAAGTCGGGAGACCCAAAAGTAGAGCGGGCAGGAGGAAATTGCTTGAATTGATTGCCAAACTGAATTTAATCAACGATGTAACATTCGTTGAGTATGTGCCCGAATATAAGTTGCCCCTCTATTACAACTCTGCGGACTTGTTTGTGTCAATGTCAATTTACGAAGGATTCGGCTTGCCGCAATTAGAAGCGATGGCGTGCGGCTTGCCAGTCATTACCTCAAACGCATCCTCATTGCCAGAAGTCGTCGGAGATGCTGGCATAATGAAACATCCCTATGACATCGATGGCTTCGCAGATGCAATGTACGACGTTCTGACAAACGATGGTCTAAGAGAAGATATGGTCAAGAAGGGCTTGGGTAGAGCGAAATCATTTTCTTGGGAAAAAACGGCCATGGAAACGCTGAAAATTTATGAGGAGGTAGCAGCATGACCGCCACCCTAGTTGAGCGCATCGAGTGGATTATCATGCACATCGAGGACAAGGACGACGTGCTGGACGTGGGCTGCGCTGGGGACGATCCGCGCCGCATGGGCAACCCTGACGACAAGAGCTTGCTGCACCCGAGGATCGCCGAGCGGACGGGTTCAATCTTGGGCATCGATGTCAATCTTCAGGGCGTGGGAAGGATGCAGACTCTCGGCTACAACATCATCTGTGCGAACGCGGAGAACTTCGTCTCCAACCGCAAGTTCGACGTAGTTGTTCTCGGCGAGTGCATCGAGCACACGGACAACCCTGGGTTCGCGCTCGACTGTGCTAGGGAGAACTTGAAGGACGGCGGCATCCTGATCGTGACGACCCCGAACGCCCGACACCTCGGGGTCGCCCTCAAGGAGATGCTGACTGAGAACCACACCCACATCTACACGCCGAAGTTGCTATCACGAACACTCGCGCGTCGCGGGTTCAAAGTTGTCGAGCTTCAATTTTTCAAGGGACGAAAGGAATGGAAGCTAAATCTGGTGGGCAAGCTCTACGAGCATGTCTTCCTGCGATTATTCCCACAACTAGCCCCGCACTTCGGTGTCGTGGCGGAGAAGATCAGAGGTGATTGAATTGAGGCTGAGATTGAGAAAGTGCCGCGTGAACTGCGAACATAGGGCGTTGTGGGGCTTCTGGTGTAATCACGGAAATCCGACGACCGCGCCCTTTCCGAGCGGCTGCCCCCGGTATCGAACCAAAGGAACCCTGCGGTGCGGCGTCTGGGCGAAGGGAACTGGAGGGTGATGTGATGAACGAGCACGGGGCTAGGTCATACTTCTGCTGGGCGTGTCACCGCTGGCACCGAGCAGGGAGCAGAATCTACGAAAAACACGTCGAGTCGATGGGGGTGGGATAATGAAGCTAATCAAAAAGTATGGTTTTGGAGCAAAAGCATTCCTCCTCCAGCGCTATTACGGGAGAAAGTACCGCGGGGAGATAGAAAAGGACAGGAAAAAGATCGTCGAGGACATCGCGGAGTACACTGGGACATCCCAAGACATCGCCAAGTCGAAGATCGAGGTCGGGGAGAAAATGTTCAGGGTGGAGTGGAACCAGGGCAACCCCCAAACTCCGTCAGAGGTGCTAAAGTTTTACGAGGAGAGCGATTGGCTAATCTACGAGTTGGCTTACTTCAACTATTTCGGCTCTCTGTATGCGTACATCGGGAGAAAGAAAGCAGCGATGCAGGCGAGGGACCGCACTCTCGACTACGGCGGCGGGATAGGGACTATATCTCTGATGTTGTCGGGAAGGGGGCTGGAAGATGTGACCCATTACGAACTCTCTGGAAAGACAATGGAGTTCGCAAGGTGGAGGTTCAATAAAAGATGCCCGAATGTTGTCGTCATAGAGGGGTTGGAAACGGAGGACAGGTTGGATGGGTTATACGGAACTATCGTCTGCCTTGAGGTGATAGAGCATTTAAAGGATCCGGCCTTGCATCTCAGACGGCTCACCGATCATTTGGCTGAGAACGGGAAGCTCTACATAACCGCATCCTTCGGAAGCCACGGCGGGGCCAGCAAGTTCCATTTTGAGTCGGAAAAGACATTGCCCGAGCTTCTCCGCGATGTCGGGCTGTCATCCAAGTACCCGATTTTTGGGATGTGGGCGGTGGCGACCAAATGACGGAAACGGAGGATAAAAGATGCTAGCGATTGTCCCATTGATTAAGCTGTGTGGGTATTCAATTTCGCTTGGGCTAGGTGTAGTCTTGGGTTTTGTCGGCACCTATCTGGGGTCGCCAAGTCTTCTCGCTGCGAGCGCGATTCTCGTGGCAATTGGAGTGACGATAGCGTGGGGGGTGTTGAAATAATCAAGTGTCTGATAACCGGGTGCGAGGGCTTCGTGGGTTCCCATCTGGCAGATTTACTGGTAAGTGAAGGGCATGGTGTTTATGG
>JAUWBN010000007.1 GCA_030601675.1 Hadesarchaea archaeon
ATGGTGGCTGGTCCTCGAACCGCGTCCCCCCCCGCATAGACCTGCTCATGTCCTGTGCGCCCGGTTTGAGAATCTACAACGATAGTGTCGTTCTTGTGCAGGGAGACGGAGCTTCCGTCGATGAAGGAGACATCTGGGCGCTGGCCGATGCCCACGATTATGGAATCTGCCTCAATCTGGAATTCGCTCCCCTCGATGGAGATTGGCCTTCTCCTCCCGTCCGGGCCAGCTGCGCCCAGTTTGTTCCGAATGCATTCTAGAGCGACGGCCCGGCCCTCCTTAAGGATAATTCGGGTGGGCGAAGCCAGTTCTTCCAGAATGGCGCCTTCCGAGAAGAGTCCCTCAACCTCCTCTTCGGTGGCTGGCATCTCCTGGCGGGTTCGCCGGTAGACTACCTTCACCGGCTCGCCGGTGAGCCGCTTGGCTGTTCTGGCCGCATCCATGGCCGTGTTCCCTCCGCCGATCACAAGGACCCTTTTGCCCAGGCCAACCCTTTCACCCCGGCTCGCCCGCTCGAGAAAATCGAGGGCTTGGTAGACACCTTTTCTATCTTCGCCTTCGATGCCTAGGCGGGCACCTTTTTGGGCTCCCGAGGCTATGTAAGCGGCATCGAAACCCTGATTAAGAAGCTCCTCCGGAGGAGTCGTGACAGGATGGGAAAGATCGATTTTGACCCCCAGCTTCTCGATTCGCTCAATGTCCTCCCGGACGACTGCCTCGGGCAGCCTGAAGGTTGGAGCTATGGCTAGCATCCCCCCCACCCTGTCTTTGGTCTCATAAATGACCACCTCGATTCCGCACAGGGCTAGGTAGTAGGCTGCGGCCAGCCCCGAGGGGCCGCTACCGATCACCGCCACCCTGTGGCCGCTCCTTTCGGCCGCCTTCATCGTTACCCTTCCCTTTTCGGCGGCGAACCGCTTCAGCGCCATGATGGCTACTGGCTCGTCGTAGTTGTTCCGCGTGCATCGGGTCTGGCATAGGTGGGTACAAACGTAGCCTGTCACCTCAGGAAGTGGATTGCGAGCTAGAATGATCTCCAGCGCCCGATCGTATTCTCGCTGAGAAATCAGCCAAGCATACTCGGGCACGTCCTGAAGGACTGGACACTGCTCCACGCAGGGAGCATTGATGCAATCAAACAGGTTCAGCTTTGATTTAACCTTGGGAAGGCCGTAAGGATGGTAGTCCTTCTTGTATTGTGGGTCATCCAAGCTCCGGGCGGCTTCCAGTTCCAGGTTGGCCAGCCTATCCCGAGCGAGTTCCTCCAAGCTCGTCACTCCCCGGTCGCGCATATCCCTTTCCAGGTTTTCCAGATATTGAGTCAACCTAGAGTAACCGCCTGGTTTAAGAAGGTCGGAGACCGCGGAGACGGACCAGGCACCGGCGGCTAGGATGGACGTCACGTTGAGCGCGTCGGCTCCCGCAGAGAAAGAGACTTTCAGGTCGCCGGCGAACTCCTTGGAGAACTTATGGAAGAGATTGATGGTGATTGGATAGAGGGCGCGTCCCGACATGTAGATTTCATCGCCGGAGAGATAGCCCTTGTGATTCGCCACGGCTAGGGTGTTGCTCAACTTGACCCCAAAGATCAGGCCCCGCTCCGCGGCGACCTTCTTCAGGGGCCTAATCAATTCCACCGCCTGATCGTACTGCAGATCGTGCTCGAACACGGCGTCGGGAATGTGAATCTCCTTGAAACCGAGATAGTCGTGGAGGATGCGCATCACCGCCTCTTTGCCCAGCAGGGTGGGGTTCAGCTTGACCGTCGTGTGTAGTCCCCTTTCCTCCAGCAGGTACCTACAGATCTTTTCGATTTCGCCTGGGGGGCAACCATGCATGGTCGAAAGGGTAACGCTGTTGACGATTCCAGAAGGGATCTCGATGTCAGCGAACTGGGGGAACTTTTCTTTCAAAACCGCCCGGATTTTGGAGATTTCCTCAGACGCATCCTGCAGTCTGTCCATGAAACGAGTCATAGGCGGGCTCTGAATTCCCTTCAGGTCGTAGCCGACGCTCATGTTGAAGACCGTTCCGAAGGGAACTCTGCCTTCAAAGCCGAGGACCCCGTGGAGAATGTGGATCAATACCCAGGCTTTGATGTACTCCCATGTAGATTGATCTAGCTTGAGTTCTTGGGAAAATTCGACGTTATACCCCTCGTCCTCCATGTCGATGCAGGGCCTGGGGATATTCAGTTCGTCCATGATCTGTACGGTTTTCAACTCAATGAATCGGGCACCGCAGAGCCACGCGCAGATGATGTTCTGTGCCAGCTGAGTATGGGGACCCGCTCCTGGCCCAATGGGCGTAGCCAAGCACTGCCCGAAAACGTCCCGGACGGCATAAGGACTGTCTTTCTTAGGGATATGGAAAAGAGAGCGGGGGATCCCAAAGATGGACTGGTTCTCTTCAAGCTCTGTCAGAATCCAGTTTAGAAGAACTTCAAAGGGTTGAACCTTCATTACATCCAACTCATCACACCCAGAAGATTACATTACCGCATTCTAATTAACCGCCTTGCAATATTTAAAATTTTTATCCAAGGAGATAATCTTTTGCTCCCAGTTCGCTAAGAATAAGTAAGACTGGTAATCAAATATCTAGCTCCACGAACATTTTGAACAGGCTTCTAATTCCTCAGGAAAAGAAAGTGGCCCCCGTCAAGTGTTTCACCTGTTGGTTCTGCCGCTCTCGACGTGTCCGACCAGTGCTATCCGATATTAAGTGGTAAAACAGTTCTTAAGGCCTAGAATCATAAATTTAATCGTGCGTGTTATGCACGAGGAGATACTCCAGAAGGCGAATGAGCTCCTCGCGAAAGGCGAGACGTTTGCGATAGCCACTATAGTGCGGACTGAGGGCTCCACCCCTCGGAAGCTTGGAGCGAAGATGATCGTCCTTAAGGATGGAAGCACCTTCGGCACCATTGGGGGCGATTGCGTGGAATCTGGGACGGTGGCGGAGGCGCTCGAGGCGATAAAAGAAGGAAAATCTCGAACTGTTAGCATGACCCTTGAGGAAGAAGAGCTTGGCGGCGTGGGTATGAGGTGCGGGGGAAAGGTTGAAGTTTACATCGAGGTCATCAATCCTACTCCGAAGTTGTTGATCCTTGGGAGCGGACACGTTGGCGCCCAAGTTGCCAAACTAGGTCAAGGGGTTGGGTTTTCGGTCACCGTAATTGACCCATCGGCGAAAGAGGAAAATTTCCCCAAGTTGGTCGAGGTCATCCCAGAATTTGTTGATAAGGGTATCTCAAAAGTCGAAATCACGCCACAAACTTACATTGTGATTGCTACCGGCCATAAGTATGATGAGGCGGCGCTGAAGGCAGTCATCGACTCTAAGGCGACCTACATAGGAATGGTTGCAAGCAGAAGGAAGGCGGCCACCATCTACAGAAATCTGATGGACGAGGGCATTTCTGAGGAGAAGCTTACGCGGATACACGCCCCAATAGGGCTTGATATTGGGGCTGAGACACCCGAGGAGATCGCGGTCAGCATAATTGCGGAGATTTTAAAGGAGCGCAGGAAGCCTGAAGCCTCCGGCGAGAGCCTCAAGATTTCTCCCTAAGGGCTTGAAGACTTTCGGGAGTGTCTAGGTCTGTGACTGCCCACTCACCAGTTTCGATGACGCGGTGATCTTCTCCGTGCTTGTGGATTACATCGCGGATAAACTCATTTTTTTTGAGGGCCAATATTTCGTCAAACAAGCTCCGGTCAAAGAGGACGGGGTGCCCCTTCTTCCCTTTATACGATGGGCTCACGATCTTTGCCCCGCGCTTCCAAGCGTCAATTGCCTTCACCAAAAAATCTCGATCCACAAACGGCTGATCCCCCAAGGCGAGGAAGACCGCATCATAATTTTTGAGTTGTTCGAGCCCTTTCTTGAAGGAGGAGACCATCCCCTCTCGGTAATTCTCATTCACCACCCATCTCGTTCCAAGCTTCTCCAAAGTTGGTATCAGACTTTCTGGATTGTATCCCAAAACCACGACGAGCTCGTCTACCACGCCCTTGAAAGAATCCACCACCCACTCGATTATCCGCTTGCCCTTGATTCGAAGGAGGAGCTTCGGTGCCCCCATCCGTTGAGATTTTCCGGCAGCTAAAATCACAGCCCCAACCATGCGAACCCGCCGTGCCCGAGTTCGGCAATCTCCTCTCGGGTTATTTTTTCTTTTACGAGAATTCTTGGAAGGATTCGATCGAAACTCGTCCGTTTATCGGGGAGCACGCATGCTGGAAGCCCGAGAATAGGAACTCCATCTAGGTAGGCCAGCATGATCATTGCACCCGGAAAAATCGGGACACCACGGGAGACAACATCTGCTCCCGTTTTTCTTATCGCTGCGGGCGTCAAGTCTCCAGAGTCCACCGCCATGCCACCTGCGACCAAGATGAGTTCATAACCCTTTTCCTTGAACTCGAGAATTTTTTCCTTGATTTTTTCCTCGTCATCAGGCAAAATGGTTGATTCATGAACATCGAGACCATAGTCCCCTAACTTTTCCTTCAGGACTGGAACAAATGCGTCCTTTATCCTGCCCTCGTAAACTTCAGTTCCTGTAACGATGGCCCCGACTTTTTTGATCTTCGGGGAAATCACTTGAAGCACCGGTTTGTCTTTTTCCAAAATTTCTTCCACTTTTCTCATCCGACCTTCATCAACGGTTAAGGGAACTATCTTGACAGCGCCCACCACCGCTCCTTTTTTCACACCCGTGTTGTTCACCCGAGTGACGAAAGTGAAATCATCGATGAGGTTGATCTGCTTGATAACTTCAACCTTGACCTTCAAAAGCCCGGGCTTTTCAGCTATCAAGGTTATGCTTCCTTTGTCCGGTCCTTTGTAGGAAAGATTTTCGCCCATCGCGGCGCGAGCCATCCTTATTGCCGCTTCATCTTCATGAACTCCCTCTTCTTCCCCTCCGACGTAAACGAAGTAGTTCCCAGCATCTTTCAGTTGCTCCACATCCCCCGCCCGGACCACATGCCCTCTTTTAAAAAGGACGATTTTTATTCCGGGTCCATATCGAACGACATCGTGGGCAAGAGGTTTTCCGATAGCATCTTCTACCTTCACTTTTTTCACGAAATCCCAAGTGTCAGTGTAGGAGAAACTTTTTAATTCTTTGCAACAACAACGAACGGGAGTTGGGGATGAAATATTCGTACATGGGCAAGGGTGTCCCCCGCATCGACGCTTTTGAAAAAGTGACTGGCACGGCGCTGTACACCGGAGACCTCAGGTTCCCCGGGATGCTCTACACAAAATTGCTGAAGAGCCCCCTCGGTCATGCCAGAATTGTCAACATCGACACCGGCGAGGCCGAGAAGCTTCCGGGAGTGCGGGCAGTCCTGATCGGCAAAGAGGCCCCCTATAAGTTCGGCATTTACATGGGCGATAAGACGGTGCTTGCCTCAGGCAAAGTTCGCCACGTCGGGGAGCCGGTTGCAGCAGTTGCGGCCGACACGGAGGAGATAGCCGAGCGGGCCGTCGAGCTGATAAAGGTCGAGTACGAGGAGCTCCCCGGCGCTTTTGATGTCCTAAAAGCGATGGAGGACGGGGCGCCGCTAGTGCATGAAAACATGAGCGAGTACAGGCACGCCCCGTTCATCTACCCCAAGTCGGGCACGAATATAGCGAACCACTTCAAGCTACGAAAGGGCGATGTCGAGCGCGGTTTCAAGGAGGCAGATGTCGTCATCGAGAACGAGTTCTACCAGCCCCAGGTCCAAAACGTTCAAATGGAGACCCACACCTCCATAGGGCAGTGGCTCCCAAACGGGCAGATAAATATCTGGACGAGCGCGCAGTCCCCCTTTGCGGTCAGGCACCTATTGAGCGTTGGTCTCGGGGTCCCGCTTCACAAGATTAATGTCGTCGTACCCTACCTCGGCGGCGGCTTCGGCGGGAAGGCGGGGCTTCACTGGGAGCCCCTCGTGGTCCTGCTCTCGAAGAAGGCGGGGGGCAGGCCCGTGAGGCTCGTGATGACCCGCGAGGAACAGTTCTACACGACGGCCGTCCGGCAGGGCTTCTACGCGCGCATCAAGACGGGGGCGAAGCGGGATGGGAAGATAACCGCTGGGGCGTTCTTTTACGTTTGGGATGCGGGAGCTTACGCTGACTACGGTGTCAACATCACACGGGCTGCTGGCTACTCTTGTACGGGACCGTATGAAATCCCACACATCAAGTGCGACAGCCTGACCGTATACACAAACCACCCCTATGGCACAGCCTACCGGGGTTTCGGCCACCCGGAGTTCCACTTCGCGACGGAGCGCCAGATGGACCTCTTGGCGCGGGCGATCGGGATGGACCCAGTCGAGTTCCGTCTGAAGAACGCAGCGGTGCCAGGGCGCATCACTGCAACGGGGGAGAAGCTCCGCGAGGACGCCGGGCGGGTGGACGAGTGCATCAAAGCTGTCGTCGAAGCGATTGGCTGGGGCAAGAAAGCGCCAAAGGAAGTGAATGGAAAATTGCGTGGGAAGGGGATAGCGGCACTCTGGAAGGCCCCCGCCATGCCTTCTTCCACTTCATCATCCGCGATTCTGAAGCTAAACGAGGACGGGAGCGTCACCTTATCCATAAGTTCCACCGAGATGGGCCAAGGAACTCCGACCGGTTTGGCTCAGATGGTGGCGGACGAGCTGCAGATGCCGATTGAGAAGGTGAAGGTGGTCACCAAGCGGGAGACCGATTTTAGCCCATACACTTGGCAGACGGTCGCGAGCCGCGGTCTCTTCATGGAGGGAAACGCAACGCTCGACGCGGTCCGAAATCTAAAGGAGCAGGTCAAAACTACCGCGGCGGAGCTACTCGGGGTCCCGAAGAAAGAACTCGAGGTAGCAGAGGAGAGGGTGTTCGCCCTTGGGAGGCCGGACAAAAGCATCCCCTTGGCGAAGCTCGCGACAGCTGGCATCTTCCCGGACGGAAGGGGGATTGGTGGCCCGGTACTCGGCTATGGATACTACACGGCGGAGGGACTGACAAACTTGGATCCCGAGACGGGGCAGGGACTCCCGGCGCTGATGTGGACCTTCGGGGCGCAGGGAGCCGAAGTTGAGGTGGACCCGGAAACTGGCGATGTCCGGGTGGTTAAAATGGCCTCGGCGTTCGACATCGGGAGGGCCATAAACCCACTCTTGCTGAAAGGCCAAGTTTATGGAGGCATTGTTCAGGGCATCGGGAGCGCGCTCATGGAGGAGTTCATCTTCGACGAAAGGGGAGCGCTCCTCAACAAGAACCTCACGGATTACAAGATCTGTAGGACACAGGACATACCCGAAGAGATGGTGTTTATACCCATCGAGAACCCGCAGCGGAATGCCCCACACGGCGTCCGGGGCATCGGCGAGCACCCGCGCATCTCCATCGAGCCGGCGATCGCGAACGCCATCTACGATGCTGCGGGCATCGACCTCTTCGAGATACCGATGAATAGGGAGAGGGTCTGGCGGGCGCTCAGGAAGAAGGGTGAGAAACGTGCCTTTGCCTGAATTCGACTACATCAGGCCTAAATCGGTCGAGGAGCTGGTATCCATCCTAGCCAAACACGGAAGCGAAGCCAAGCTGATGGCTGGGGGCACGGATCTTCTGGTGCTCATGCGCGATAGGTTGGTCAGGCCGAGGTACGTCGTCGACATCAAAGGAATCGGGGAGCTGCAGGGGCTATCGTGGGACGAGGGGCGAGGCCTCACGATTGGTGCCGCGGTAACCTTGAACGAGATAATCGCCTCGGAAGTCATCAGGGAACGATTCGGGGCCCTCTGGAGCGCAGCGAGCGAGCTGGCCGACCCCACTGTGAGGAACCGCGCCACCTTGGTGGGAAACATCTGCAACGCGTCTCCGGCAGCCGACACCGCCCCCGCGCTCCTCGTACATAATGCCGAGGTCGAGGCCGTGAGCGCGAAGGGAAGTAGGAAAATCCCCATCGAGGACTTTTTCAAGGGGGTAAAGCGGACCGCGCTGGGGCCGGACGAATTTGTCAAGGCCGTGCATCTCCCCAACCCACCAGATGGGGCGAAGAGTTGGTACCTGAAATGGAAGCGAACATGGGGCGAGGATCTAGCGCTTGTAGGCGTGGCGGGCCTCGTAGCGAACTCTGGAAAATGGATCGTCAGGGTTGCCTTGTCGTCTGTGGCGCCGACGCCAGTTCTCGTGGCCGAGATCCAGAATGCATTTGAGGGGGGCGGGACGCTGGAGGAGAAAATAGAAAAAGCAGCCGCCAGCATCCCGGGAGGAATCTGCCCAATAACGGATGTGAGGTGCAATGCCGAGTACCGCACCCACGTCGCGGCCATCCTGACGAAGCGCGTATTGAGAAAACTTCTGGGGTTGGGCTGATGTCGAAGCACAAGATTTCGGTCAGGGCAAATGGGCAGCTTTACGAGCGAGATGTCGAGCCGAGGCGCACGCTGCTCCAGTTCATCAGGGAGGACCTAGGCCTGACAGGGACGAAGTGCGCGTGCGAGCGCGGGGACTGCGGACTGTGCACGGTTTTGGTCGACGGGGTGCCCACCAAATCCTGTTTGGTGCTGGCGGTCGAGGTAGACGGAAAGGAGATAACCACCATCGAGGGCTTGATGGAGGGGGAGGAGCTCAACCCGGTCCAGCGGGCTTTCATCGAGCACGGGGCAGTCCAGTGCGGCTTCTGCACCCCTGCATTCATCGTCGCAGGGGGGGCCTTGCTGAAGCGCAACCCGAGCCCGACCGAGGAAGAGGTGAAGGAGGCGGTGGGTGGGATTCTCTGCCGATGCACGGGCTACCGGCAGATCATCGATGCTATCTTGGACGCTTCTAAGGGCGCGAAGAAGTAAAAACTGTTGAAGAAAATTTTTGAGAACTCTCTTGGCGAAGGGGGCCAGATGGAAGGCTGATAAGCTGGGATTCAAATTATCAACTGGCGATCCGATGAGGACAACTACCCCGCTTGTCGCTACATCCGCGGCAAACGTTTTCATGTAATATTTGGGGATCCTTCAAAATGTTGGACAAAAATAAAAATTCACTTGAAGTGGGCGAGATCAAAGTCGTGACCTTCGACGTTGGCGGAACTTTGGCAAAGGGTGGGTTTAAAAAAAAGCTATACCGGTCGAAGGTGACCAGCTACCTCCAACGGCAAGGCTTCGACGTGACTTCGGACGACTACTGGGGGGCGACGGGTAAAGCCCTCGAAGAGCTAAACCGGAGGAGGGAGGACCAGCTCGAGATGGGGTTCGAGGACTTCTGCTCGACGATCCTTCGGAACCTCGGCATAACCCCCTCCGAGGAACTCTTGGGGGGCATACGATCGCTTTATTTCAAGTGCTTCCATCAGACCGAGCGCAGGGGCGTGAGGAAGGTTCTAGTTAGGCTTTCAAGGGCGTACGAGCTCGGGGTAATCTCGAACTCGATGAGCTTGCTCCCGAAGCGATTCTTGGAGGAATCGGAGCTCGCCCGGTATTTCAAGGCGATCGTGATCTCGGGAGAGGTCGGGTACCGGAAACCCCACCCCGAAATCTTCAAGCGTACGTTAGAGAAATTCGAGGCCAACCCCGAAGAAGTCGTTCACGTCGGGAACTCGCTCGAGGATGATGTGGTTGGGGCGAAGGGAGTCGGGATGTACTCGGTGCTCGTTAGCCCTCAGGCGATCGAGGAAGCCCAAGCGGAGCCCGATCTCGCCGTCCCCTCGATCGGAGAGGTACCCGGGGCCATCGAGAGCCTGGCGTTTCCAAGGCTTCGGGAATTCAAGGAGCTCTTGGGCAATCGATGCGGGTTTTGCTCCGCGCGCGGGGTTAATCTCTACAAAATAGACCCGAAGAGCGGGGAGGAGATCGATAACTACGTGCTCCTTTGCTCGAGCTGTCGAAGGGAAACATTGAAGAAGCGAATCCCGCGTCCACGTAAGCACGGGAAGTATCGGGCAATCTACAGGCGGGCTTGGCTTGAGCTTCACAAGCCCAAACGGGTGTAGTCTTGATAAGAGTGGTATCTTTTGACGTCGATGAAACCCTAGTCGACCGGAGCTTCGCGGACTCGGTTTGGTTCGAGGAAATCCCCAAATTATACGCGGAGCGCCATGGAGTTTCGTTCGCCAAAGCCCTCGAGCTCCTGAAGCGGGAATACGATAGGGTTGGGCCGGAGAGGCTCGAGTGGTATGACATCAAGTACTGGTTTGGCCGATTTTCGCTAGGAAAGGGCTGGACCGAATTGCTCGAGCGTTGTGGCGAAAGGGTTCACCCATACCCAGAGGCCCCACGAGTGCTCGAAGGGCTTTCTAAGGGTTACGAGCTCGTTGTTGCATCTGGCTCGGCGCGCGAATTCCTCGACGTGAACCTCGCGCGATCGAACCTCCGCCCCTATTTCACCCGAGTTTTCTCCTCCGTTTCGGATTACGGGATGATCAAGAAGAAACCTGAGTTTTTCGAGCGGGTTTGTGAGTCGCTCGGGGTAACTCCCGCCCAGCTCCTTCACGTTGGGGACGACCCCTTCTTCGATTTTGAAGCGCCTCGCAAGCTCGGGGTGAGGTCGGTTCTGCTCGACAGATCGAGGCGTAGATCGGGGAAATGGGTGATTCACGATCTGAGGGGGGTCGAAAAGCTTCTGGTGTAACCCGCGAGACGAATTCATGGACGAGGAGAAGGAAACGTCGCGATGTTGGTCGAGTGGTTGAGAGCGAACGATCTGACCCAAGACAAAATTTTCGGAGAGCGCGGTTGGGGCCCTAGCCCATCAATTCCATAGGCTGCCCGCAGCAAACCAGCTCTCCGCCGCCGACCTTTGTCACCGTTACCTCGTTTCCGCAGACGTTGCAGCGGTATCTCTCGCCGACTTTACTCACGTTGACCATTTTCACACCTCGTTCAAGCTCACTCGACGAAAGCCACCACTCGCGCGAAGGCCGCCTCGCCCCCTTGGAACTTCCAGGGGAAGCACCCGATCGTGATGCGCTTGTTCTGTATCTCCGGAGCGCTGATCTCCCCGCCCAGGTTTTCCGCGTGGATGCAGTCGTGAAGGAACAGACGGTTGTGGGTCAGCTGGTAGTCCTCCGATGGAAAGAGCTTGTCCACGGCTTCCTTCCCGCCAAACTTCTTCTCGCATAATGCCCGGACCTTGTCACAGGTTCCGAATGTACCTTTCCCTAGAAATCTACCTATGGGTAAGTCCATGGGGTGATCGGTGGAAACCGCGTCAACCATCCAGAGTTTTATCTTCTTCTTTTTCAGCCAATCGACCATGTCAGGGTGGGCCCCTGGATGTCGGTGTATGTAGCGCTCCTCATCTGGCTTGGACCCGCACCACGCGTACTTGTGCCAACCGGTGTGGAGGACGAGGACGTCTCCATCGTGCACGTCTGCTTTTTTCTCGATCATCTCTGGGGTGTAAACATCTAGGTCGTCGAGCTCGTCGCTGAGATTTACTATCACCCCTGGGCCGTAGAGGTCCTCGAGGGGTATTTGATCGATAGTTTTACCCCCCGTCACGAAGTGCTGGGGTGCGTCTAGGTGTGTGCCGATGTGGTTCGAGGTCTTGATGTACTGCGCATTTACTCCGTGCTCGGGCTTTCGCTTGAAGTAATACGCCTCGAAGGGTGGGTACCATGGCCAGAAATGTGCGTCGGCGCCTAGCGGCTGAGACAAATCGTACAATTTAACCATTTTTCCAACCTCCTTGGTGGAGATGTGCTCGAGAAGTTATAAGGATTGCGGAGATGAAAAGAAAGGGGACACGATGAAACTCCTGAGCGATCTCATCCGTGCAGTAGGGAAAAACGAAGCCCCAGTGAGGGATGTCCGGGTCGGAATCACGTGGACGGGCGTGTGGGGCAAGCGCTGCGGGCTCGGCAGGACCTATGCCAGCCCGGCCACGGCTCACTGCACCATCAGGGATTTCGGGCAATTGACTGAAAAAACGACTCTGGAACTGGCGGAGTACGCGAAATCTTGGCATTTGGTGGAAGCGGGCATAGGGGTAGCCGCGATAAACTCGATGATTAAGCCCAAGGGCAAACGGAACATCAACGCGCTTGACCTCATTATAGAGGAGGGCAAAAACAAAAAAGTTACGATGGTGGGGGCGTTCCCGAGGACCTCCGAGCTTAGAGCGGTCGCGAAGGAGTTCTGGCTCTTGGAGCTTGATCCTTACTTAGTTAATCCAGAGGCCGGGATATTACCAGCGACCGCGGCCGAGCACAAAATACCAAAAAGCGATCTGGTGGTCATCACTGGGTCTGCCCTCGTGAACAAATCCTTGGAGCATCTGCTGGAATTAAGCAGGGATGCTTACACGATCGTCCTGGGCCCGAGCACCCCGATGTCTGAGGTCTTGTTTGACTACGGGGCTGACTTGCTCGCTGGCGTCGACGTGATCAAACCGGCGGAGATAATGAAGAAGATCAGCCAGAGCGGGGGAATGGTGAGCCCGAAAAATTGCAAGGGTGAGATCGAATTCTTGGTGATGGAGAAGTAAAAACGTTGTTCCTACAATTGATATCGATTTTATCAACGTCGCTGTCTTTGTGTAGGAATTATCTTAATATCTCCATCTTTGAGTATCAACACCGTTATCGGCTTGACAATTTTGGCCCCTTTCACGCACTCACGAGCCTTAAACCTTATCTCATTATAAATTCTCGTGAAATCGGCCCTGAGCTTAACGTTGGCTTTATCCGCCTTATCTATGACCAAGCGGGGGATGTCAACCATGTGGGTACCCGGCCTCACTTTTACAGACGCCGCCGTGGTAATTTTTTCGTACACTCGGATCGTTTCTTCAGCTAGTTTTAAGTTCCTCCTCCCCCTCTTTTCGATTATTGCTATATTCTGGCGGGTGGTGCCAAACTTCGATGCGATTTCCTCTTGAGTCAGGCCCGTAAGTCTGAGTTTAAGAACCTCCACCTGAGCTTTGGTCAGCAACCCACGCCGCTTCCTTCTCATGATCTCAAACCCAATACCACTGATGAAGGAATTAAATTATGCTCCTCGAACTGCGAATAGATCCGTTTATGCAATCAAGTATGCTTGCTTAACCTCACAAAAACTTAAATATTGAAAACATTATTGGGTTTCAGGTGAAGAGTATTCCAAGAAGTCTTGCGAGCTATCCCTTTCCCATCGGGATTTTAATTTTCGGTTCCATTTGGGGGTTTCTTGAAAGCACCGTGGGGGGAGCTTTGAGGCTGGGGTTTGGCCCTTTCTTTAAGAGCCAACTGCACATCTGCCCCTGTCCCCTCATAGCTGCCGTCGTTGGGTTTCCCGTCATGGCTGCAGCCTTGGCCGTCTACAAAAAGCCCGCGATGTTGGTGGGGATAGGCTTAGTAGCGGCTTCCTTCAGTTGGCTCGTTATCCCCATCCAGAACGTGCCGGCCTTCACAACGCCCCTCACGACATATCCGATCGTGAATCCCACCGTAGCAATCATCCTCTCCTCAATTACATTTAGCTTGGTAGCGAGTTTGGTGGGAAGGAAACTGGTTATGAGTACCCCTACCCTCGCGGGGGTTGGGGCGCTATCCGGCATGTTGAGCTCGATCGCTTTCATCTACATCGTCGTTTATCTGGGAGCCCCCATCTTGGCCGTAACGGGACTGAGCGGACCACTCGCGTACGTTGCCACGAACGGAGCGATTTGGGTTGCCCTAAGTACCACAATGGTACCTGTGGGATACATAGCCGGGTTGAGGCTCCAACTGAGTGTTTCTCCTTTGTTCAGGATGAGGCCTTGGCTTTATCGCGTGGGTCCACTCGCGGTTCTGGTTTTCTGTTGGGGCGCCAGCATCGCTGCTATCGCTGCTGGGCTCTAGAGCATCTGGTAAGGGTCCCCGCGGCACCGGTCAAGATAAACTTATTAAGTTTTCCCACAATTTTTGACATGGACAACTTGGAGGGCTGAGATGGTTACTCGGAGCTTGGTGCGCAAAAACGAATATCGAGATTCCATTTTTCTGATGCGCATCTCAAAACAACTTGAGGAGCTGGAGGGAGTGCAGAGGGCATCGGCGATAATGGCGACCGATGCCAACAAGGGGTTGCTCGAAGATGCGGGCATGCTTACCGACGAGATCAAAGGCGCGAGCTCTAACGACTTGGTGATAGTAGTCGATGCCGTGAGTTCCGAGCGCGCGGGCGAGGCGATCTCAAGTGTTGGGGGAATACTGGCGGAAGAAGCAAGGAAGCGAGTGGAAGAAGCTGAAGTGATTTATAAAACACTCGACTCGGCGATCGGTGCGGAGCCCGAGTCCAACCTTGTCCTAATTTCGGTGCCCGGTGAGTTCGCCGCTCGGGAGGCCGAACGGGCGCTGCGGGCGGGCAAGCACGTCATGATTTTCAGCGACGGCGTACCCCTGGAGGATGAGGTACGGCTGAAGCGTCTCGGAAGGGAGAAAGGCCTGCTGGTGATGGGCCCCGACTGCGGTACAGCGATCATAAACGGAATCGGTCTCGGATTCGCGAACGTCGTCAAGCGGGGTCCCGTTGGCGTGGTTGCGGCGTCGGGGACGGGAGCGCAGGAAGTTACCTCGCTGATAAGCGCTGGCCCCGGGATTTCCCACGTTATCGGCACGGGGGGTCGCGATCTGCACGATGAGGTAGGTGGAATCACTATGCTCATGGGGCTCCAGAGCTTAGCCGACGACCCGGAGACTAAGACAATCATCCTCATCTCAAAGCCGCCATCTCCGGAAGTAGCGAAACGTATTTTGAAGGCTGCAAGCGAGGTCGGAAAACCCACGGTAGTCAATTTTCTTGGCGGTGACCCGAAGATCATTGAGGAAATCAATTTGACCCCCGCCGTCACGCTCGAGGACGCCGCGGCGAAGGCGATTGCGCTCCAGCGGGGGGAGAAGCCCAAAGGTGTGACATTCTCCGCTGATTTGAATGAGGTCAAAAATACGGCCGAGAAGGAACACAAGAGGATCGGGCCTAATCAACGCTACATCCGAGGCATTTACTCGGGTGGGACTTTCAGTAGCGAGGCCATGTTAATCGTGCGAGATTTGGTTGGTGATGTGCACTCGAACGTGCCGCTGAAACCGGAGCTGAAATTAAAGGATTCGAACAAGAGCAAGGAGCACACCTTCGTTGACATGGGGGAGGACGAATTCACGGCTGAAATCGGCAAACCTCACCCAATGATATATCACGAGCTCAGGCAGAAGAGAATACTTCAGGAGGCTTCTGATCCAGAAACTGCGGTAATCCTCCTCGATGTCGTGCTAGGATATGGGGCTCATGAAGACCCCGTCGGCGCTTTGGCACCAACCTTGAGGGAGGCTAAGAAAATCGCGGAAAGAGAGAGGAGATATCTCCCGGTAGTAGCATCGGTCTGTGGTACGCCCCAAGATCCCCAGAACCTAACAGCCCAAGAGAAGTGGCTTAGGGGAGCTGGCGTAATAGTTATGCCGAGCAACGCTCAGGCGGCGCGGATGGCTGCGCTGATTGTAACCAAGGGCGGGGTTTGGAATAAGATGGTAGGGTGATGATTGTGGAGCTTCTTCGCAAACCTAAGATCATTAACATCGGCGCTAGGAATTTTCACGATAGCCTCATAGCCCAAGGAGCTGATTCGGTTCACGTCGATTGGAAGCCACCAGCAGGGGGAGACCAAGAGATGATGAAGTTGCTCGATAAATTGGATAAACTTTGAAATTACAATAAGGAGGTGACATGTGTGGGAAAAATAGAGGAAGCAAATGAAAAGGCTGTTAAGAGAATTCTGGAAGCTAAGCCGGTAGCCACGGGCGTTAAAAAGGCAAAGGATGTAATCCCGGGGATGGCCGAACGCATGCTCTTGCACGCTGGACCTCCTATCGAATGGGATCGAATGTCCGGCCCGACACGCGGTGCGGTGATGGGCGCAGCGATTTTCGAAGGTTGGGCCGATGATGAAAATAAAGCGGTCAAGCTGGCAGAGGGCGGAGAAATCACGTTTGCACCCTGTCACGATCACGACGCGGTGGGCCCTATGGCCGGGGTAATCTCGCCTTCGATGTCCGTGTACGTCGTCGAGAATCAAGAGCACGGCAATAAAGCGTATTGTAACCTCAACGAGGGGCTGGGCAAAGTACTGAGGTACGGAGCCTACTCCGCGGAAGTAATTGAGAAGCTGAAGTGGATGGAGAAAGAAATGGCACCGCTCCTCACGGAGGCCTTCAAGCGATCGGGCCCGATTGACCTGAAGGAAATAATCTCCAGGGCGCTTCACATGGGCGACGAGTGCCACTGCCGGAACGTCGCAACGAGCTTGATATTCCTGAAAACCATGGTCCCCCACATGATCGAAACAGGCTTCGACGGCGAGATTATCAGCAGGGTAATAAAATTCATGGGCGACAACGTGTTGACATTCCTCAACCTCTTGATGCCAGCCTGCAAGGCCATGCTCGACGCAGGTCACGGCATCGAGTACAGCACGATAGCCACGACGTTAACGAGGAACGGCACCGACTTCGGCATCCGAGTCAGCGGTTTGCCTGGTCAATGGTTCACGGCACCAGCCCCCACGCCCGAAACCCTGTTCTTCCCGGGCTTCAAGAAGGGGGACGAGGGCCGAGATATAGGGGATAGCGCAATCGCCGAAACCATGGGTCTGGGGGGTTTTGCATCGGCAAATGCACCAGCGGTAGTCCAAGTGGTCGGGGGGACGCCACAAGATGCAGCGAATTACTCGCGGGAGATGAGGGAGATAACCGTTACCAAGCATACGAGCTTCACGATGCCTTTCATGAACTTCGAGGGCACGCCGCTTGGTATAGATATCCGCAAAGTCGTTGAGACAGGGATTCTGCCCTTCATCAACACCGGTGTGGCACACAAGGATCCCGGAGTTGGCGGGGTCGGATTCGGACTGGTGCGGGCGCCGATGGACTGCTTCAAAAAAGCACTGAAGGCGTTTGCTGAAAAATATGGGTAGTTCTCAGAACTAGGGTATTTTTGAAGAGAACTACACATAAGCCTTGGTGACCGATTTGGGAGAGGGAAAACCGAGGAAGGTACAACTTCCACCGAAGCTTAGGCAAATGCTGAGCAAGGCGTTAGATGATGTAGAGGGTTTTTGGGGAGAGATCGCCGGAGAGCTCCACTGGTTTGAATCCTGGGATAAGGTCTACAAGGAAGAGGAGTACCCGTTCTTCAAGTGGTTCGTGGGTGGAAAGACCAACATATCTTACAATTGTCTCGATTACCAAGTTTTGGAGAAAAACAGGGGAGATAAGGCGGCCATTATCTGGGAGTCGGCTGAAACGGGTGAGTCTAGGGTTTTGACATACGGGCAATTGCTTCACGAGGTGGAAAGATTCGCAGCAGCGCTAAAGGTGCTCGGGGTGAGGAAGGGAGATCGAGTAACCCTATGTATGCCGATGGTTCCTGAAGCCGCAATAGCGATGTTAGCGACCACCCGGATAGGTGCCATCCATTCGGTCGTGTTTGCGGGATTCGGATACGGAGCCGTAGCCGGCAGGGTGGTGGATGCAGGTTCAAAGGTGTTGATCACTGCAGATGTGGGATACAGGAGAGGAAAAGTAGTCAACCTAAAAGAAATAGTCGACAAAGCCCTAGAGACGCCCAACGAGGTTCAGAAGGTCATCGTGCTGAAGAGGGGCGAGGCAGAGCCTCCAATGAAGGAAGGGAGGGACATGTACTGGGAGGAGGCACTTGATAAAGGCAAGGGGGTAACCGCCGATGTCGTTCCGATGGAGTCCAACGAGCTATCGTTCATACTTCACACATCAGGGACCACGGCAAAGCCAAAGGGTACGGTTCAGACTCACGGCGGCTATCAGGTCCACATATATGCTATGGGGAAATGGGTCTACGGCCTGAAAGATACCGACGTGTGGTGGTGCCTCTCCGACATAGGCTGGATAGTCGGCCACAGCTACGTCGTCTATGCACCTCTCCTTTTCGGCTGTTCTACAGTAATGTACGAGGGGACTCCTGACTACCCAGAGCCGGACATCTTGTGGAAGCTTGTGGAAAAAAACAAGGTAACAAAGATGTGGCTATCCCCAACTTTAGTCAGGGCGCTGATGAGACACGGCGACGAGTGGCCCGAGAAGCATGACCTGAGTAAAATAAAATTAGTAGTTTGTGCTGGAGAGGTTCTGAATCCCCCGGTATGGGAGTGGCTACAGAAGACTGTTCTAAAGGATAGGGTGCCCGTGATAGATCACATGTGGCAGACGGAGAGTTCCGGACCTATGGTCGGGTATCCTTACGGCATCGCGATGTTCCCCATAAAACCGGGCTCTGCGGGCATACCCCTCCCAGGAATTGAAGGTGACGTGGTCGACGAGAAAGGCAGGTCCCTCCCCCCCGGAAAGGAAGGCATTTTCGTGTGCAGGAGCCCGTTCCCGGGACTAACCCAGACCCTTTGGGGAGCTGACGAAAGGTATGCTGAGGAATACTGGAATCAGATACCGAACTGCTACTACACGGGCGATGCGGCCAAAAAGGATGGGGACGGATACATCTGGTTTATCGCAAGGGCCGATGAGGTGTTGAAGATCGCCGGTCACAGGATAGGAACCGTGGAGATTGAAAGTGCCTTCATCTCCCACCCAGCCGTTGTCGAAGCAGCAGTAACCGGGGAGCCAGATCCTCTAAGAGGGGAGGTCGCATCAGCGTTTGTAGTTTTAAAAAAGGGTTACAAGCCCAGTGACGAGCTGAGAGGAGAGTTAAAAAAGACCATCAGGGATATCCTAGGACCGATCGTGGTATTGGGGCGCATCGGTTTCGTCAATAAGATTCCAAAAACAAGGAGTGGCAAAATAATGAGGAGGCTGGTGAAGGCAATAGTCACCGGTCAACCACTCGGGGACTACTCCACGATAGAAGACGAGACCGCCATAGATGAGATCAAGAAAGCTCTAGAGGGACGCAAAGAGGGGCCTTGAAATCAGTCCGTCTCTAAACCGATCTCCAAGCCCAACAGAAGCCCGACCATCATGTCTATCCCCGAGGTCTCGCCGATTTTCAAAACTTCTTCAACCCACTTTTCAATATCTGGAGGAGCGCCCGCCAAAATCGCCTCGAGCAACTCTCCCACTCGCTCGTTTGTTTCGCCTTTAGCGGCGTGCCTTAGCAGTTGTTGGCTCAGCAGGGTTGTTGTGCCAGAACAGCTGATGACTGTTTCGTTGATTTTTTTCACGCGGTCGATGCCCTTACCAATCGAATGGGAAACCCACCAGAGGGCAGCCGTGAAACCAGATAGTGCATCGTCCGCTGAGGGGGAGAGCCCGGGACCCAGCCCGATGAGTTTTTGAGCTGCCCCTTTTACCCCCTCAACATTTTCAGATTTGGTTGATTTTACCAGATCGATTAGCCGCGGTAGCGCCGCTCTAGCCACCGCGTTCAGATTAGATGTTTGAGGCATCTTACCAGCGGCAATCTCATCGATGTGCGTCAGAAGTTGTCCGAGTCCCTCGCGCCCGCCCTTGTTCACAGCAAGCCGCTTCGCCAGCTCTAGGTTGCGCTCGATGTGCTCAGGGCCGGGGCACCGTTCAGTACTGGTTTTCGGCCGCCAGAGCTCCGCACCCTCTAACGAAATCTCGAGCGCCTCATCGACGAGCACCCGATTACCCACCTTCTGAACTTGCATTCCCTTGCGGACGCCGAGCGATGACATGTTTTCTCCGGAGGGGATGTCGGTGATTAAATTAATCGGACTTCGTGAGACGCCGCTCTGAGCGACGCCAACCAGCTCGTCACCGATAATGATGTTGAAAGTGCGGTCGAAAACGCTATGGACCTCGCCGGCAGTACTCCGCTTTAGCGCGTCAAATGCGGCGGGGCCGATGAATGCGGCCCTTGCAAATCGTCTCAAGGGATTCCCAATACATTTTACTTCATCGAAAATTAAACCCGCTCGCCAACGAGCTTGCCGGGCTTTATCCGCTGCCATTGCTCGTTCGTCATTACCTCTAGCTTGGTGCCGAAGTGACTTCGCTGTTCCGGAAATGGTTGTGAGCTAAATCCGTACGCGGCGAAGAGCTTCCGCGCCCCGATTGCGCTCTCGGCGCTCGCCTCGACTCTCTCGACGCCAAGCACGTCGAAATAGTGCTCGAGCTTGCACGGCCAGAGGTAAGCGCCTATCTGCAGCCCACGCTTCATCGTTATGGTGTGGAGGCTGCACCCTGTTTTAGGGTCCCTGAGTATGCCGTTTGAGCACCCGACAATCTCGTCGCCCACCTTACCGACCAGGTTGAAGTGAGCCTCGGGTGGACATCCCCAGATGGGTCGGTTCTCCCGCCACAGGTACAATTCCGTGGTGATTTCAGAGGTCACGAGGTCGAAGAGATCCTTGTGGTATTTTACATTGGGCATTATGGTTTCGGCGACTTCTTCAACTTCATCCTTGGCCTGCGAATAAACGATCATCTCCTCGCCGTTCGGGAGGGTAATTTTTCTCTTCGGGTAGGGTTTCATTATTTTGCCCCAGTCAACTTCCATTTCATCCCCTTCTTCAATAACACACCATACTTTTAATCCATTACTTCACGGGCTCGAACTTGAACCCGAAGATTTCCCTGTCTTTCATCTTGCGCAGCTTCCCCCAAACCGGGCGGAGCTTCATGCCGATTTTCGGGTCGTCGGTGGTGAGCTGCCCCATAGCCTTGGCGCCCCCGGGAAACTTGACTATCCCGAGCACCAGCGGTGGCATTTCGATTCCTTCGGGGAGGACGTAGAGTTTGGTGTAGGTGAGCAGCGTTGCCTCCTCCCCCAGCTCGACCTCCTCGAACTCCGTGCCCTTGCAGCCTAGGCAGCGGTCGTGCTTGGGATACATCACCCGCCCGCAGGACTTACACTTGAATCCGGTGAATTTTTGTGCCAGCTCACCACGCCCTTTCCAAGATATGAATGACCGTGTTGTTCCCGAAGCCTCCGAAGTTACATGCGAAACCTCGCTTGGGATCCTTGACCTGACGCTCGCCAGCTTCACCGCGCAGCTGCCAGACAAGCTCGACTATCTGTGCTACTCCAGTTGCTCCCACAGGATGTCCCTTCGCCTTCAGCCCTCCTGAGGGGTTAATCGGCAGCCCTCCATCGAGCGCGGTCACTCCCTTTTCAACCGCCAAATGCCCCTTGCCCTTCTCAAAGAATCCAGCATCCTCACTTTGCACGATTTCCAAAATCTCGAACGCGTCGTGCGTTTCCACGATATCTATGTCCTTGGGCTCGAGCTTGGCCATTTTGAACGCCTGCTGCGAGGCCAGCTGGACTGATTTGAGCACCGCTGGGTCTTCCCGTTCTTGGAGGGTCTGGACATCACTTGCGTGTCCAAAGCCGGCGATTCGAACGGGTTTATCCGTGAACTCCTTCGCTCTCTCCAAGGGGCATAGAACCACTGCGGCAGCACCGTCGCTGATTGGGCAAGCGTAGTAAAGCCGCAACGGGTCGGCGATCATGACCGAGCTCATGGCGCCTTCGATGGTGCACGCCCTGTGTAGGTGGGCATAAGGGTTTTTCAGCGCGTTCGCATGATTTTTCACCGCGACCATCGCTAGGTGGCGCTCGGTGACGCCGTAGCGCTCCATGTAGAGGCGGGTGAGCATAGCTGCCATCGCGGGCAAGGTCACGCCGTGTACGTACTCCGCGGTGGGATGAGTCATTGTTGACACGAGGTCGCCGATGACACCGGTATCGACAGCCGTCATCTTCTCCCCGCCCGCGACGAGTACGAGATCGCTTGCTCCCGAAGCCACGGCCAAAAACCCATTCTTGACCGCGGACGCCCCAGAGGCCGGGCCATTCTCAACCCGCTCCGCAGCAGCTGGAATCAAGTTAATTCGATCCACGAGGGCGCTCGCGATAGCAGTCTGGTGGACGAGTTCCCCGGCCATCATGTTCCCCACATAGACCGAGTCGAAGTCGCGCTCGCCAGCTCCCGCGTCGTCGATTGCTCGAAGCGAGGCCTCCGCGAGCAGGTCCATGAGGTCCTTTCCCTCGAGTCGCCCGAACTTCGTCATCCCGCAACCTATGATTGCGACATCCCTCAAAGGTCCACCTCAAAATTCCCAACACACGTTTGAAATTCAACCCATACCAGGGTACCAGTATTTCTTCTTCCGCTTCCGCTTCGCCGCATCTATTCGTGCTAAAATTTTAACGGCTTCAGTGGCAATTTCAGCGCTTTTCATCTCCCCTTTACCCGCACCGAATTCGCCCGTCACCCGATTGGCATAGACCGCGCACACGCCCCCGGCGCGAAAACCATAAACATTTGCGATCGTGAAGAGCGCCGCTGTCTCCATCTCGAAGTTAAGCACGCGCGCGGCCTGAAGGTCTGGCACGATTTTCTTCGCGAACGATTGGGTGTACCCCTTCAAACCGGGCCTCCCTTGGCCGAGGTAGAAGGAGTCGGTCGTGGCCGTTATCCCCACGTGATATCGATACCCAAGTTTCTCGGCAGCCTGGATGAGCGCGAGCAGAACCTCGTAGTTGGCTGCGGCGGGATACTCGACGCGCACGTATTGTTTGCTCGTCCCATCGAGGCGAACGGCAGCGCTCGAGAGTACCACATCGCCCACCTTGACATCGCGCTGGATCGAGCCCGAGCTCCCCACGCGGATGAATGTGTCAGCTCCAATTGCAGCGAGTTCCTCGACGCCGATCGCTAGGCTGGGAGATCCTACGCCCGTAGAAGTGGAGGAGATGGGAACGCCACCAACTTTGCCCGTGTAAGTCCGATATTCCCGGTGATGAGCGACCTCCTTCGCTTTATCCCAAAGCCTCGCGATCTTCGGTACGCGCTCCGGGTCACCAGGCAAAAGCACGTAGCGCGCAACTTCGCCAGGAGCACATGTGATGTGATACTGGCGCTTCCCCTTCGTCGCTGGACGCTCGGTCGAGACAATCTTCACCCAACCACAGTAAGGGGTTAGGTAGGCGGATTAATAAGCGTCGCGAAAGGGGCAGCCACAAGACGTAAAAAATCGCACCTGTAGGTTCTAGCGGGATGAAATGGTTAGGCTCGGTCGGGATTACACGAACTGCCTCGTTTTCAACTACCTAGGTGAAGGAGAAAAACGAAGCCTCGAGAAGGGCGAGTTCGGCCTAGAATCGGTGAACGCTATTGCTCTCGTCAAGGCGAAACGGGATGTCGAGCGGCAAATCGAGGTCACGCGCGAGCTGGGGATGAACCACATCGAGCTCGACGCCGACCCGCCAAATCCCTACTTGGATTTTGATCGCGACCGAAGACGGGAAATCAAAGAGGCGGCCAAAGCGAATGATGTCACACTTTCACTCCACCTGCCATACAGCTATGTCGGCGGGAGCGTCTGCAGCCCGCAGGAGGACGACCGGGGGGTAGCGGTCGAGCTACACAAGCGTTGCATCCAATTCGCGGCCGATGTCGGGGCGAAATATGTGAACATGCACCCAGGCAGCGCACCGTTTTATCACAGGCTAGGGAGGTATCACAGCTTCATTCACGATTCCCTGCTCCGGAGCCTGATCGAGCTGGGGGGATTCGCCGCCGACCGGGCCCTCGCGTTCCACCTCGAGAATAACACGGCTTTAGACGGCATCTACAGCGAGATTGAGGACTGCTTAGCTATCGTCAAGGAAACTAGAGCTCAAGGCGTCGAGATATACTTCAACTTTGACATAGGGCACTGGTTCACCCGAGCCGACTTCGGTAAGCAAATCCCAGATCCCCCTGAGAAGGTGCTTGAGCCCATCCCGCCAGATTATCTCAAATATCTCCACCTCAACGATTACGTGCCAGGCGAAAAAATGTTTCATCCACCTCTGCACTTGGGCTGGGGCCTGCTCCAACGGGGCAACCTCGAGCGCTACGCTAGGCTTGTGAAGCGAAAGGGCGTGGAGACCGTCGTGCTCGAGACGGCGCTCAAGAGCATCGAGCAGGTGTTGGACCGCGAAGAGCTTCTGAAACGAGAGAGCAAGTACGTGCGGGATATCTTCGAGGAGTGAGTTAATTTTAAAACACGCTTGCGTTAATCACATAGGAGGCTGAAGCATGCCCTACCTGTACTGCGATGTGATGAAGTGCACGGGATGTAGGATATGCGAGCTCTACTGCGCATTCATCCGTGAGCACGCGTTGAACCCCAAAAAAGCACGCCTCCGGGTCGAGCGAAGGGAGCCAGCGTTTGACAAGGCGATTGCATGTAGGCAATGTGCCGACCCACCTTGCGCAAAGGTTTGCCCGACGGATGCGATCGTACGCAATCCGAAGACGGGGATCGTGGTCGTCTACGAGAAAAAGTGTACAGGGTGTGGCGCGTGCGTTGAGGCCTGCCCATTCGGCGAGATATGGCTTGACCCCGACCGGAAAAAGGCGTTAAAGTGCGACCTGTGCGGGCAGTGCATACCGCGATGCCCAACGGGCGCGCTTTGGGTCGAAACGGGTTCCGCCGCCAAAAATCGCTCGGGGTTGGTCGAGTCGCGGAGCCCGGTCATGCTCGAGCGGATCCAAGTCTCGGGGAAGTAAGAGTTAAGGAAATCGCGGCGCAAGTAAGGGCGATGATCGCCACCCTGCAGCACGTAGAGGCCCCAAGCGTTGAAAAAATTGAAGCGGTCGGCGATGAAATTCCAGCAAAAAAGTTCAAACCCCACCGAAAATACGAGCTTCAACTCATGTGGAAGGAGCTTTCACCGTAAGCGGGTGAAGCCGCTTCTAAATACGTTTCGTGATATTTCTTTATTGGAAATATTTCCGTTAAGATAAACAAATTATTTATAGAAGTTCGGCTCTTAGAAGAAAGTGGCGGGGATGGAAGCCCGCAGAGGTGGCCAAACCGAAGCCTACGGGCAACGGGGAGCCGCGAAAAAACGTGGACGGAAAATCACGGACGGTCGCGGATAAGTGCCTGGAAGCAGGGTACGAGGCAGCGACTGTGGGAGAAAGGCCCCAACGGGAAAAAACGGCGAGTGACGGAAGTGGTCGAAGCTCCGAAGCTCGGCGAGTGAGTAACGGACGGGCCGAAGTCCCCGCCTTTTCGCTTTTAAGGGTCAACTTTTATCTGAAAAGCAGACGATTGTTTTCACGGTGCGCATGAAGGGCTTGCTGCTTGATGTGGACTACGCCGAAGAAGAAGCGCAGCCTCGCATAAGGTTGTTCCTGAAGAGCGGGGCCGAAACCGTAGTAGCCATCGATCCGACTTTTGAGCAGTACCTCTACGCCACGACCACCAACGCTGGAAAAGCGGCGAAGCTCATCTCCAAACTCGAGCTCAGCGAGCGCGGGCGGACGATTAAGCCGAAGTCGGTCGATATCGTCGAGCGGACTTTTCTCGGCCACGAGGTCGAAGCCGTCAAGGTGACATTTCACCACCCAAAGGATATGCCGGCCCTGAGGCACGCGATGCGCGAGCTGCCTGGGGTGAAAGAAATCTACGAGTTCGACATCCCATCTGCAAGGCGCTACTTGGTGGACCGAGGCCTCGCACCGATGTCGGGCGTCAGCGTGAGTGGCAGAGTGGAGGAGGAAAAGGGTGTCAAAACGCTGTTGCTCGACAGCCCGCCCAAGCCAGTCGACGTGCCGGAGCAAAAGCTCAACGTGATGAGCTTCGACATCGAGGTTTACAACCCGGCAGGTACCCCCCGCCCCGACAAGGATCCGATCATCATGATGAGTTTGGCCGACAACCGAGGTTTCAAAAAAGTTATCACTTGGAAGGACTTCAAGGTGAAGCTCGATTACGTCGAGGTCGTCGGGAGCGAGCGGGAGATGCTCGAGCGGTTTGTCAAGTTGGTTGAGGAGCGGGATGTTGATATTTTACTCGGCTACAACACCGACCTCTTCGACTTCCCCTACATCCGGGAGCGGGCGAAGCAGCTGAGGATCAAGCTCAAGCTCGGGCGGGATGGTTCGGAGATGACAGTTCGCAAGCGGCGGTTCGCTACGGCCACCCGGATTCGAGGGCGGGCGCACATCGACGTTTACACGATGGTGAGCTTCCTCGCCACGATAGGGACGATAAGGCTAATCCACTACACCCTCGAGGACGTTTACCTGCATATGCTGGGGAAGGAGAAGCCAGATTTCAAGTTCACCGAGATGGCTGAGACCTGGGAGCGAGGCGGTGAACGGGCGAAGGAGCTGATTGAGTATAGTATGTCCGATTCCCAAGCGACACTCGAGTTAGGGCTCGAGTTGCTCCCGCTGTTCTTCGAGCTTACGCGGATTATCAGACAGACGCCGTTCGACGTGACACGGATGACCCCCGGGCAACTCGTGGAGTGGCTGCTCATCGCAGATGCGCACAAGGCAGGCGAACTCGTTCCCGCCAGGCCGGTCGGCGAGGAGTACGCCGAGCGCCTTGAGGAGACATATGTCGGAGCCTACGTGATGGAGCCAGCGAAGGGCTTGCATGAGAATTTGATTGTGTTTGACTTCCGCTCGCTTTACCCATCCATCATAGTCTCCCACAACATCGATCCTTCTGCACTCAACTGCAAGTGCTGCAAGTCAAGCGAGGCGACGACGGTGCCAGAACTCGACTATAAGTTCTGCGGGCGGCGAAAGGGCTTCATCCCCTCGACGCTCGAGCGGCTGATCGAGGCAAGGGCTAAGCTGAAGCGCGAACTGAAACAACACAAGCGCGGCACCAAAGAGTACCGCTCGCTCGATGCACAGCAGTGGGCTCTCAAGATCGTCGCGAACTCCTTCTACGGCATGCTCGGCTACCCCCGGGCGCGGTGGTACTTCAAGGAGTGCGCTGAAAGTGTCACGAGTTTCGGCCGCCACTACATACACAAAACAATCGATATGGCAAGGGACTTTGATTTCGATGTGATTTACTCAGACACCGATAGTTTATACTGCAAGCTCAACGGCAAGAAGCGCGAGGACGCGATGAAGTTTCTAAAGCAGGTGAACGAGAGCTTACCCGGCATTATGGAACTCGAGTTCGAGGGCTTTTACCCCCGCGCCATTTTCGTGACGAAGAAGCGCTACGCGATGCTCGATGAGGAAGGCAGGATGGTGGTCAAGGGCTTGGAGTTTGTACGCCGCGATTGGGCCGCGCTCGCCAAGAAAACTCAAGAGGCGGTGCTTGAGGCGATCCTACGCGACGGCTCCCCCAAGAAGGCTGCCGAGATAGTGCGCAAGACGACGCAGGAGGTGCTTGAGGGGAAGGTGAGCTTGGACAACTTAGTCATTTACACCCGGCTCAAGATGCCAATCGAGAGCTACCGTTCGATAGGTCCCCACGTGGTCGCGGCGAAGAGGCTCCGCGAGCTCGGGCGGGAGGTGGAGCCGGGGATGGTGATTGCCTACATCGAGGCCAAGGGCGCGGGGAGCATAAGCGAGCGCGCCATACCCGTCGAGGATTTCAAGGGCAGGGAGTACGACCCCGACTACTATGTTGAGCACCAAATCCTACCCGCGGTGATGCGGATCATGGAGGTCTTGGGCTATAAACAAGAGGACCTTCGGTACGAGCGGGAGAAACAGATGGGCTTAGAGAAGTTTATGAAATGAGTAATTCACCATCCGATGTTAAAACTACATCAAAACTTTGAGTTGCCGACCGACCGTGCAGTTTATCCCCCGCCCCCTCACGGATCTTGGCTATGATGTCAGGTGTGCCTAGCTTGACTCGGATCTTTGCCGCATCCGCCGCTTTAAACAACCTCTTGGGCACCTCCAAAATGTCGTCGCCCTGCCTGACCTCGAGCACAACCGGGGCACGGAGCTTTGCGGCAAGCTTGAGCGTCCGTTCGGCTCGGGCGATGTTATCCCGCCCGCGGCGTTCGAGGATGCAAACATTCGCACGCGAGGTTTTCAACTTTCGCGCTATCTCAGCTTGGGTCAACCCCTTCACCCGGAGTCCGAGTACCCGAGCCTGCGCCTCGGTCAGGAAGGTATCCTTGGGCATAACATCAGGTTTAATTTGGACGCGGGATTAAACAACTTTTGTTCGAGGTATTTGGATGTTGACCGAAGAAGAAATCGAGGCGTATCGAAGGGCGGGCAAGCTCGTGGCCGAGGTGCGCGAGCAAGTGCGCTCCATCGTGAAGCCGGGCACCACGCTGCTCGAGATAGCCGAGGTGGTCGAGGATCTAATCGCGCAGAAGGGGGGCAAGCCAGCATTCCCGTGCAACGTTTCAGTTAACGAAATCGCCGCCCACTACAGCCCCCCAGCGGACGATGACACGAGCATCGGAGAGGGCGACATGGTCAAGGTCGACATAGGTGCCCACGTGGACGGTTACATAGGTGACACCGCGTTCACGATTGCGACGGGTGAAAAGCAAGAGCTGGTTCAAACGGTCGAGCGAGCACTTGAGGCCGAGATCGCTGCAATCAAGCCAGGAATTGACGTGGGTGAGTTAGGTAGGCTCGTCGAGGAAACTGTAACTGCGGCTGGCTTCAAGCCCATAAGAAATCTCACGGGTCACAGCCTCGCTCGCTGGAACCTCCACGCGGGGCTGACGGTGCCGAACGTGAAGGAGGAGACGGGGCAGAAGCTGAGCGTCGGCGATGTGGTGGCCCTTGAGCCCTTCGTGACCGATGGCGCCGGGTACGTCGAGGACCAAAAGAAGGTCTACATTTTCAGGTACTTGTACGACCGCCCGGTTCGCCTGCGCATGGCCCGAGAGCTCCTGCGGGATGTCAAGCGGGCCTACGATGCCCTTCCGTTCGCTGAGCGCTGGTTGGCCAAGAAAATGTCAAAGTTGAGGCTGGAGCTGACCCTTCGTGAATTGGTAGGAGTCGGGGCGCTATGGCCTTACCATGTGCTTGCGGAGCGGGCGAAGGGCAAGGTGGCGCAGGCTGAGCATACGGTAATCGTGACCGAGCAAGGGTGCGAAGTGACAACGCGTTGAAATATCGGTAGCAGGTATTGCCTAAATTTTCTGATATCCTCACAAAAAATAGCGGTGACAGGTGCCACCTTTATTTTCATTTGCGTAGCACGAGCATCGCGTGGTCCTTCTCGTAGGGTTCGAGGATCTTCGCATCGATTATTTCCAATTCCTTTTCTAGTTTTTCCATCTCATCCCTGAAGATTTCGCGCGGCTCCTTGGTGACATCGATGCTCCGAGCCTTGAGCACGAGCACAGCGCACCCGCCCTCGCGAAGGAACGCCTTCACGTTCGCCAGCAGGATATCCGTCTGGTCGGGCTGAGCGACATCCTGGTAGACCACGTCCGCCTTCTCGACGAGCGCGCAATAGCTCCCCGGCTGCCGCGCGTCGGCCAGGAGGGGCACCATGTTGGGTCTACGATTGCAGACCACCAGCAGATCGCGGAGCGGGCGTGAGGAAACTTCAACGCAGTAGATCGAGCCGCTCGGCCCCACGAGATCTGCTACATGTGAAGCGGTCGTTCCACTGGCGGCACCAAGGTAGAGCACTTTTTTGCCCGAGCTTATCGGGGCCTCCTTGATACCCTTCAGGATGGCAGCCGCGAGCTTGCTTCGGTAGGGGTCCCAGAGGCGGTACTCGACGCCCTGAACCTTGAGGAGCCGCTCGCCGTAGACTTGGGTACCCGGAGCCAAGTTTACCGTTGCAAGTTTGCGCGTCCCGTCCTCGAGCTCGACCCAGTAGACCCCCGCGAAGCGTTCGTGTTCGGTCGCCTTCATTTTCTCGGCTCCTTGTGTTTCGCCTTGATATCGGCTATGCGTGCCTTAAGGTAGGCGGCGAGCTTGTCCCCCACGAACTCGCCCGACATCGCGTCGACGCGCGCGGCTATTGAGAGTTTGCCTGCGAGGGCGCGGGCTATCTTCCCCCGCTGCCACCTGGGCGCCCCACGGACCTCCGGGTACTGGTAGATCACGCCGTGCTTGGGAGGCTTGGCCCGCGTCCGGAGGGATCTGAAGAGCGCCTTCTCAGCGCCCAAGACCTGCAGCGTGCTGGCTGGTTGGCGGGCGAGCTCCTCCAAACCCCCGGCGAGTGAGATCAGGCGGGCCCCGATCGGCCCACCGACGACCGCACGTAGGTTGGGAGCCACTTGGGCCATCAGCTTGTCGGTGTGCTCCGCCACCCGCTCCCGGAGCTCGTAGAGGGCGAACGCCTCGCGCGCACAATCTTGGAGCACATTGATATCCAACTCGTCGAACGGGCCCCCCAGGGAGCTTCCCGCGGCATCGGCAATGCGCGCGACGTCCTCGTCCGGTAATTCCACCGCGCCCTTCACCGCTGCATGGCTGAACTTCTCTCGTGACCCCAGCTCCGTGACCAGTTTCAGGTAGGTCTGGTGTTCCGGCACGAGTCGGTTCAGCTCTGGGAAGTGGGTGGAGTACCACTCGCGGATCAGGCCGGAGAGGATGTTTATGAATTTGTCAAGCTCATTGAGCACGCCTATGGATTGAATGACGAGCTTGTCCCGCTCGGCGGCCTCCGCTCGAAGCTTTTGCCGCGTGAGGGTGAGGTTTACCTCTCGGGCGAGCTTGTCCGCCTCCTCGAACCCCGCCTCCTTCGCTATCTCCCTGAGCTTGGTGCGCAGAAGCTCTCCGGCCCGGTTCGGTAGCTGCACCTCAAACTCGGCGCGCCGGAATTCCCCGCGCAGCTTTTCGACGAGCAGCTCCGACTCGAGGGTGAACTCTCGGGAGCCCTTCTCGACCAGTTTGGCGATGAGCTCGCGGTGCTCTTCCGTGGGGGTGCCCATCTGTATGCTCGCCAGCCGCCCGGCGACCTCTACGGCGTCCCGGGGGAACTGCTTTGAGGCGAGCATCCGCCCATCATCGTCGAACGCGAACACCCCGAGCACACATTCGGCGATATGCACGACCATACGGTCACCGAACTAGACTTTCGTTGAGCTTCTATAAGATATTAACAGGGAGGCCGGTTGATCATAACGATATCGCACTGAGAACGAATTTTGACGCACGGGTCGGTGAATTTGGGGGAGGTATTGGTCTTTTAAAGTACAAAAACAAAGGCACTCCCAGAGGTAAGTAAGTGAAAATTAAACAAAAGGGAGTAACCACGACCGCGATTGCAATGATAGTGATTATCGTTGTTGCCGTAGCGGGGATCGGCGCCTATTTCCTCACCCAAGAAGAGAAAAAGCCCGACGAAGCCGCACTCGGAGTTACCACAACGAGCCTATCAGGTGGTACGGTTGATGCGGTATACAGCGCGACCCTCGTGGCAACCGGTGGGACGTCTCCTTATACTTGGGAGAACATAGGAAGCCTGCCAGATGGGCTGAGCCTATCCACGGGAGGGGTGATATCTGGAACCCCGACGGCTGAAGGGGACTTCAGCTTCACCGTGAAGGTAACCGACAGCGTTGAAAATACGGACACCAAAGCGCTCAGCATTCACGTGGCAGCGGTAGCCCCACTCGGAGTTACCACAACGAGCCTATCAGGTGGTACGGTTGATGCGGTATACAGCGCGACCCTCGTGGCAAGCGGTGGGACATCTCCTTATACGTGGTCCATAGAAAGCGGAAGCCTGCCAGATGGGCTGAGCCTATCCACAGCTGGGGCGATATCTGGAACCCCGACGGCTGAAGGGGACTTCAGCTTCACCGTGAAGGTAACCGACAGCGTTGAAAATACGGACACCCAAGCGCTCAGCATTCACGTGGAAGCAGCGGGAGACGGCATCATTGCATCGGCAACGAGCTTGAGCTTCAAGATAGACTATACTCTCGCGGGAGTAGGAGAATACACATTTTGGGGGCGAGCGAGGAACATTGGGACTGCCGACATAGATCTGAGGTGGGACGTGACTTTAGACACAACGATTGTGTCATGGATCTACAGCGGAAGCCAACAGGAAGGATGGTACGGGGCAGCGGGCTATTGGCTGTCTTTTTCGAGCCTCGGCTACGATTTCAGCGAGTATTGGAGTTCTGCATACGAGGATTACACGACATATACTGGCCAATTAGTTGACTGGATATCAGGAGAGTGGGAGTACACGGCAGGCGGCATCACTTACCGGATCTACGACATCCAAGTGAACCCAACGCTCGGCGACGAGGTATTCAGTCCTAGCTAGGCGCGGCCGTTAAAAACGCAAGAGGAAGCGGGGACCAAACGCGAAGGTCCCCTATTTTTTATTTTGTTTTGGAAGAGTGTAATCAAATCTGTGGGAAAGGCTCGTGCCACGAGGTATGTGTTCGTATGAATTGACGATGCGATTGACAATTAGGTTGACGATTTTGAAAAGTAAAAAATCTAACACAGAAGCCCCTCCCCGCCAGCAGCCCCCGCAACCGCCTTGCCCTCGACAGACTTATATGTTGTTATATGCTAAGTATAACTGATACAGATGCCCAAACTCACCACGATTGCCGTGAGACCGAAGACCCGAGAGAAGCTGAAGCGCTTCGGGATGAAGGGGGAGAGCTACGACGAGGTAATCAACCGGCTGATGCGGGAGCGAACGATGGAACTCGTCCTGCCGCGGCACCCTGGAACCCTTGAGGAAGCCGAGCGATTGATGGAGGAAGGAGACTACGTCGCCGCCGCGGAGCTCAGAAAGAGACTTGGGCTATGAAGTCGTATTCTACCCTCCAGCCCAGCGCTACATCGAACGCTTAAAGGGGATATCCGAGGACGAGGCGAGAGAACTATTCGAGGCAGTGGTGGAGGCTCTCGAGTGCGACCCGTTCAGGAGCCGACCCGGAGCGGACATCAGCCCTTGGAAGGGGCCTCAGTACGATTACCGCCTCAGGGTGAGAAGGCACCGATTCGGCTACAGAGTCGCCAAGCGCGAGAAGACCGTCCACGTGCTCAGAGGATGGTTTAAGTAAACTGGTCCTTTCATCAGGAAGTAGGCGCCGATCCCCGCTACGGCAACGATGACGACTATCACAGCCGCCATCACCGCTGTCGCAATCCCTTTTTCTTTCACCGACTTGCGCCCCAATCTAAATCTGTTAAGCATCAATAAAAAACTAACACAGGAGCCATGGGTTATCTATCCTGACTCACTGAAGGCCCTCCTCCTTGCAAATTCGCAGAAATCTCAAAACCATAATATTTATAAGTATTATATCTGCTATAGATATTATGATGATGGGTGTGAGCACGACCGTTTCGATAGATGAGTCTACCCGGGACCTCCTACGGTTTTACGGATTCCACGGGGAAAGCTACGACGACATCATCCGCCGCCTTCTTTCGGAGGTTTACCCACTGGAGTTCATCAGGGAACTTGAACGCCGTTATCACGAGGAGGAGCGCGTCCCGCTCAAGGAAGTCAAGGCAAGACTCAAACTGAAGTGATCGGTTGTTCAGTGTGGAGTTCGTCAAGTCAGCCTCTAAAGAACTTTCGAAACTAGAGAGAAAAACCCAACGTAGGATAATCAAGCACATCGAACCCCTGCGCGAGAACCCTTTCGAACATAGACCTAAAGTTGATATCGCGAGATTGAAAGGTGAAAGGATACAGATGTACAGGCTCCGTGTGGGTGAATACAGGGTGTTTTACACCGTGGAGGAAGAGAAAGTGGTCGTCCTCGGAGTGGCACACAGAGGAGCGGCTTACAAGCGATAATGGTACTATCCAACCCCATAAACAGAAATGATTCAGCACTACATTCAACACAGCAGCCAAGGGTTCCCTATCCTGACGCGCTGAAGCCCTTCCTCCTCACAAATTCGCAGAAATCGCTCGGCATCCTCCCGCTTGGTGTAGGGCATGTCGTCCATGTGGTAGAGCGGGTGGAAGGCGAGCAGGGAGTAGGGGATCGTCGGGTCTAGGTCGGCGATGAAGGATGCGAGTGCTCGGATTTCCTCGTCATCCACGTAGCCAGGCACCAATAGCGTGCTCGCTCGGGCAAATGGAACCTCGGGACGCTCGTGATGACGCTTGCCCAGCCACCTGAAATTATCATATGCTGCGCGGTGCTCTACGCCGGACAACGCGTACAAAATCTCTGAGGACCAGCACTTCAGGTCGGCCTTTATCCCACCTCCACTATCCAGCGAGAGCTCGCCGAACTGTTTTAGGCTCGGCAGGTTCATGCTGAGGTTGGTCTCGAGGCAAACGCGAAAGATGCGTTTTTCCCTCTCAGCGGTCTCGCGCATGATTTTCGCGGAAGCTATCACGAATGGCATCTGGCTTGCAGGGTCGCCTCCGAAGTAGCAGGCACAGCCCACGCTCTTGTTCGCTTTTTCGGCCAGCTCGGCGGCGGTCAACGTGGGCTTCCCCCCGACCGTGAGCTCACGGAAGCCGAAGTTCTGGCAGAAGAGGCAGCTGTAGGTACAACTCCCCAAAAAAATTGAGAGGTTGTTGTATCCGATGTCGCCGCGGGGGGTCCGGCACCAGCGTGGGTACCCCGCACCGCCCGACCCAGCGCAGAATTCGGCGGGAACGCAGTTCGTGGGGAGGGGGTCGTAGTACCAAGTCAGCAGGCCTCGCTCGGGGGTGCCGAACTTTCGAACGAGCTCGCCACCGACGTTCTCGATGATGCCGCAGAATCCCTTTCCACCCTCAGGGATGCGGCAGTCGTTCCCGCAGGCCCCGCAGTGCACGCCATTCGAATCCTTTGGGGCCTTTGCGGGTAGATTGTATTGTCCCCTCACTTTTGCGTGCGCCGCTTCGAGGTGAGGTCGAGCATCATCGAAGCGCTCCCGGACGCAAGGCGCGCAGACCTTGAGCGTGGCTGAGATATCCTCCGACTCCCTGCCGCAGACCTCGCATTTTGCCCGCCAGCCCTTCGCGTGCCGCAAGAACACAGCGCCACCATTTTCCTTTTTAGGCGGGACGATTAAAGATGGATTGGTGGGAGATTGCAAAGGAGAACCGAGGAAAAAATCGTCGCGTTCGGCACCGAGCGCCTGAAGCGTGGGTTCGCCAAGATGCAGAAGGGCGGTGTGATTATGGACGTGACGAATCCGGAGCAGGCGATCATAGCGGAGGAGGCTGGAGCGGTAGCGGTGATGGCGCTCCAGGCGATACCATCCGACATTCGGGCAGCTGGCGGTGTCGCTCGCATGGCGGACCCGGCGGTTGTCGAGGCAATCATGAACGCTGTCACGATTCCCGTCATGGCGAAATGTCGGATAGGCCATTTCGGGGAGGCCCAAGTGCTCGAGGCTTTGGGCGTGGATATGATAGATGAGAGCGAGGTGCTCACGCCCGCTGACGAGGAGTTCCACGTAGATAAGAGCAAGTTTAAAGTTCCTTTCGTCTGCGGTTCCCGCGATTTGGGTGAAGCTTTGCGAAGGATAAACGAGGGTGCTGCCATGATCAGGACGAAGGGCGAGGCGGGTACCGGAAACATCGTCGAGGCGATGAAACATATTCGACTGACGGAGCGGCAGATAGCCGAGCTCGCAGGGCTCAAGCACGATGGGCTCGGGGCAAAGGCGCAAGAGTACCGGGTGTCTGTCGGGCTCGCCGAGGAAACGGCAAAGCTGCAGCGCCTGCCGGTCGTTTGGTTCTGCGCTGGCGGGATTGCAACGCCGGCCGATTCCGCGATGGTTATGCAGATGGGTGTCGACGGGGTCTTCGTTGGGTCTGGTATATTCAAATCGAGCGACCCGGCGCGGATGGCTCGGGCGATCGTCGAGGCGACCCGTTATTACGACGACCCGGGAGTTTTGCTCGAGGTCAGCAAGGACCTGCCGCAGGCTATGCGCGGGATCGACATCAAGACCCTTAAGGCTGAAGAGAAGCTGCAGGCTAGAGGCGTTTAAGGACACTCACTTTTAGAAATCGGTTTTGATAGGTGGCAATCGTGAAGATAGGCATCGTCGGACTTCAGGGTGCGGTTAGCGAGCACCTCGAGGCGACGGAGCGGGCGATGCAAAAGCTAGGCATCAAGGGAGAGGCGGTCTGGGTCGGCAGGCCTGTGCAGCTCGAGGGCGTGGACGGCATCATCATTCCAGGCGGTGAGTCAACAACGATCGGCAAGCTCATGCGGACGACCGGGCTTTTCGAGCAGGTCAAGCAACTCGCGACCGGTGGTAAGCCGATTTTAGGCACCTGCGCCGGCCTTATCGTATTGGCCAAGCGCGGGGACGAGCAGGTCATGCGGACCAGGCAGCCATTGCTCGGGCTGATGGACATATCCGTGATTCGGAACGCTTTCGGCAGGCAGCGCGAGTCGTTCGAGGTGAACTTGGAGATTCCAGCCTTGGGTGAGGAGCCGTTCAGCGCAGTCTTCATCCGCGCGCCAGCGGTCGAGGAAGTCTGGGGGGATGCCAAAACCCTGGCCGAGTTTCAGGGAAAGATTGTCGCAGTACAGCAGGGCAGCTTGCTCGCCGTAGCTTTTCACCCGGAGCTCACGCCCGACACACGATTGCACGAGTATTTCCTGCGGATGTGTCAGCGATAGGTCGAGCAAAAATGTTAATTAATAGTCACGCTTAAGTAATATGGGCGAACGGATGAACCCACGTTATCTCAAAAATGTGCGTTTTGAGTGTCAGCGGTGCGCCAAGTGCTGCGGTGATAGCTCGCACCGCGGGCGAAACATCCTGTTGCTTGAATCCGAGATCAGACAAATATCAAATACAATGGGTTTGAGGCCGCTTTCATTTGCCTCCCCCTCGCTAAGCACCCAGCCCTACCGCTACCGAATGAAGAAGCGGGGCGGGAAGTGCGTTTTTTTGGACGGGAAAGCCTGCAGGATCTACAACATCCGGCCGCTCATCTGCCGCTTTTACCCGTTCTCTCTCAAAAAGGGCAACAACGGCTATAGGTTCGAGGTTTCGGAGGAGTGCCCAGGCATCGGTCTTGGGAAAACCCTTGTGCCAGAGGAATTTGAAAGGATGTTGGAAGAAGCGCATTCAAAATTAAAAATCGCTTAAGAGGGAACTTACTCCAGCCTTATCGCAATTCCTCTCCTTGCTAGATATTAAGAATTCTTGCCAAGCATATAGAGACCACAAAAGCGCAGTCCAAAATTATCCGAGTATCTGTTCAAACATGTCGGTTTCAACTTCACCCATTGTCGGTATGCCTGTAACTTTGGAAGCATTCTCCGTTAACGCCGTGAGATCGCTTCTATCGAGAAGGTCGAGTCTCCATTTCCGAGCGCCCGCCATCAACTGCTGAAGCCCCACACCGAGCCTATCGCTGAGATAGGTATAGAGTCCTACGGCAGGCAACGGGATATCCTTGAATCTCTTGCCATACTTCTTTTTCAGCTCCGGCACCGTGACGAAGAACTTGGCCGGCTCGGTGCCATATTGTTCCGCGAACTCCCGGGGCAATTTTTTCTCCTTAGCCAGTTCCGAAAAATATGCGGATTTCATCACGGCGGTAACTGGTGCTCTGGCCATAGTTATCGCCTTGACCAGCGGTCCATCACCGAGATTGCTCATCGCGATGCTTTTGAATATTTGTCCCTCGTCGATGAACCCACCGGCCATGCTTAAGTCTGGGACATAACGGCCTTTCTTCCTCAGAATTTGAGCGCATTTGAGGATTTGTGCCTCAAGGTATACCGTGGGGGTACTCATCTCATTCATCATCGTTACTGGACTCATGCCCGTACCGCCGCCAGCGCCATCGAAGGTCATATAATCCACTTTTGCCTCGGATGCTACTTTCATCGTCCAGGCTACATCGACTGGGCGGTATGCGCCTGTCTTCAAGGTAACTTTCTTTGCGCCTTGCCCTCTGAGCCACTCCACGTCCTCGATGAAGTCCCTCTCAGCTGGCATGCCGACCCTGCTGTGCCGCTCAAAGGACTTGAAGAATCCTGCTTTGAAGGCCTTTTGGACCTCAGGGTCTTCGGGGTCGGGCAGCACCACATACCCTCGCTTCTTTAGGCCAAGTGCCTTCTCCAGGGTTGAGACCCTTATCTCCCCCCCGATAGCCTTTGCCCCTTGTCCCCACTTCCTCTCTATGATGTTTACTTCGAGCTTCGATATTGAGTAAACGTCAACGCCTGCCCGCTGATCTTCAACATTTGTCTGCACCGCGATGTCACCGTATTTTCCATCCCAGAACTCCCTGAACTTCTTAACCCTGAATTCAAGGTCTTTAGATGAAGTTACCTTGCCCCGTGTATACTTCGCCTCTGGGTCAACTCCGCAAACGTTCTCCCCGATGATGACTATTATGCCTGTGAGGGCTGCTCCGACGGCCAATTCTTTCCAGTTTTCCCTTGCCACCATGGTGGAACCAAACGCGCCATTTGCGAGAGGTATTTTGAGGGGGATACCTCCTAGCTCTGATTCAATATTTACGTTTTTAAAAAGGGCAATATCAGAATCAGGCTCGATCCCCTCCGCGCCACGGAGCCTAGATAAAATATTAAAGTGGGACCAATCAAGACCGTAATTTTTGAGGGATGCCGCAGTACTTGTCCCATAATAAGCTTGCGCCGGGTAGAGAACCTCGCGACCACGAAATGCCGACAAACCGACTTCGCACAGGAATGGGCATTCTTTGATGCAGATGGGGCACATTCCGCTTGTTGGACTAACGTCCCTCACCCTCGTGCGTGTCCCGGAGGTGGACATCGCGTTCAGGTAAGAGGAGTCTTTATGAACTCTCTCAGTCATGTCAATTCCAACTTTTTGCATTTTCTAAATAGAGGGCGCCGTATAAAAATTGATTGCCCGACATCTCCACTATAGATTAGACCTAAATCAGTTCTTCGGGAATCCAAGTTTTTTAATAAAACGGGTTTAGCGCAAGTCTTTTAATACAGCCCCCAAACTTCAAATTGGTGCACGCATGCATGAATTCCCCGAGTTCATCGAGGAGGAAGAGGAGGAAGAGGAGAAAGATTGGCCGAGGATGGTCAGGCTGGATGTAATAGAGTACATCCTCCGCCGCTACGGCATCCTCCGCGCCCCCGACCTAGCGCACGTCTTGGATTGGAAGGTTCGAGAGGTCAACCGCGTGCTCCACCAGCTCGAGAGCTCCGGCCGCGTGAAGCGCACGAAGCTCGGCAGAAGTTATGCGTGGTCATCGGTTGAAGAGCCGCACCTAACCTCCATGTATTACTAGGCGGACCTCGTACCCCCGGGCTACTTTCTTCACACCTTTGATTCTTGCCCGTTCCAGCGACTTGTGGAGCACCGCCCACTTCTCCTCACCGGCGGGCATGCGAATGGAGATGATGTCAGGGGTTTCAGCCCGTAGCTCCACGCTCGGGTCGAGGCGAATCCTAACCACGGCCCGCCTAGCCGCCGCTGCTCCCTCAATGGCTTTGATCACCCGCCCTAGCGCTTCCTTGAGCTCCTTGGGCACGGAGGTTGGTCGCGCGCGCCGTTTGAGGAGGAGCGAAAATCTCTCGCGGGCTTCCAACTCTCTCGCCGCTCCCCGAGTCCGGAGACGGTACATCAGCACAAAATAGACGAGCCCCACCGAGATGAGGAAAAGCATGAGCAGGATTATCCAGTCGAGTGGGATTTCGGGCATGATTTGATTTTGACCGAGCATTTAATTAATTCATTCGCTTAGGGTAGTCGGGACCAAATTGAGGAGAAAGGAAATTCAGATCCTCCTGATCGAACGCGACAAGGTCACCGATGCCCTAGATAAGCTGGAGGAGGACCGTAGGGCGAGCAGGGTCTCTGAGCTCGATCATGACCTCTTACGCGAGCGCTACGGGAATAAACTCCGCGAGATCGAGCAAAAGCTGGGCAAGCCAAAACCCAAGCCAGGCAAGCTCGAGAAGTTGCGATTTTGGCGCAAGAAGTCCAAGCGAAAGGCCTAAACTTTTATTGCTCGCTGGGCGATGCTTTTAGCGTGGTCCCATGGTCAAGATGGTCGATATTAGCGCGAAACCGAGGGTGCCCCGAACGGCCCAGGCAAGCGGTTTCATTCGCTTGAAGTCCGAAACGCTCCAGAAGATCAAGGCGGGTAAGGTGCCCAAGGGCGACGTGCTAGCGGTTGCCCAGACCGCCGCCATCCTTGCGGTGAAGCGAACCCCCGAGCTCGTCCCGCTCACCCACCCGATCGCCATCACGGGGACCGATGTCGACTTCAAGCTGGAGAAGGAGGGCGTCCGTGTGAGCGTCGAGGTCAAGAGCACGGGCCAGACCGGCGTCGAGATGGAAGCCTTGGTCGGCGTGGCCAGCGCGCTGCTCACCGTCTGGGACATGGTGAAGGGATTCGAGAAGGACGAGGCCGGGCAATATCCCACGACTTCGATCGAAGATATTCGCGTCTTAAAGAAGGTGAAAGGTTGAGCGTGATCGAGCACCGAAAGGAGGCCCCCAAACACGTGGGGATAGCCGTCCTCGTCGTGAGCGATAGCCGGGCCGCGGCGATGCGCGATGGACGCGATGATGACGTCACCGGTAAGATCATCGAGCAAAGGGCGCGCGAGGCCGGGCACGAGACGACCAGGTTGGTAGTCCCCGACGACGCCCGTGAGATAAAAAAAGCGATGCGAGGGTTCATCGCGGACAGAAAAATCGATGTCGTGATAACAGCGGGTGGCACCGGCATAGCGAGGCGGGATGTCACGATCGAAACGTTGAGCCCGCTCTTCGAGAAGGAGTTACCTGGGTTCGGTGAGATCCTGCGGCGCATAGGCTACGAGAAGGTCGGCACGGCGGCACTTCTGACCCTAGCTACCGTGGGCCTCATCGAGCGGAAGCCAGTTTTTTGCCTGCCCGGGGCCCCGAACGCAGCAGAGGTCGCGATGGGGCTCATCCTACCCGAGCTCGGGCACGTCATCAAGCACGCGCGTGAGTGAGATGCGAGTTCGAATGCGGGGCTTCGCCCGTTACACAAAGCTCGAGGATGCCCTGAAGCTGATGCTCTCGCGAGTGAAACGTCTGGGTTCTGAGATGGTGTCGTTCGAGCGAGCGTTTGGGCGCGTGCTGGCCGAGGATGTCGTCACAAAAATCGATGTGCCTCCTTTCGATCGCTCGGCAGTCGACGGTTACGCAGTTCGCGCGGCGGATACATTTGGCGCACGTGAAACGAAACCGAAAAGACTACGCGTAATCGGGTCCGCGAAAATAGGTGCCCCGACCAAACTTCGTGTGCGAAAGGGGGAGGCGGTCAAACTGATGACAGGGGCACCGATGCCTCTAGGCGCGGACGCGGTCGTGATGGTCGAACACACCAAGCTCGAGGGGAAACGCATCGCTGTGCTGATGCCGCTCACACCCGGCAAGAACGTTTCGGCTCGGGGGGAGGACGTTCGGGCAGGTGAGCTTGTATTGAGGCGCGGGCAGCAGCTCAGGCCCCCGGATATCGGCATGCTCGCGTCGATAGGCGAGCTCCGAGTGCGGGTTTTCCGAAAGCCCCGAGTCGCGATCGTTGCTACCGGGCGCGAACTTCGGCGCCCCGGCGCGCGGTTGGGCCAGGGGCAAATCACGGACATCAACAGCTACTCCTTGGCCGCGGGAGTTGTGAGCTGCGGTGGCGTGGCGAATTCAGTTGGCATCGTTCCCGACAAACCACGAATGCTGCGCCGTGCGTTGCAGAAAGCACTGAAGAGCGACGTGGTTCTCATTTCGGGTGGAAGTTCGGTGGGGGAGCATGATATCGCCCCCGATGTGGTCGCCGAGTTAGGGAAGCTGATGTTCCACGGTGTCGCCCTGCGCCCAGGAGGTCCAACCGCGATCGGCATCGTTCAGGGAAAGCCTGTGTTTTGCCTAGCAGGTTTTCCGGTTGCCTCACTGGTCGCTTTCGACATGCTCGTCAGACCCGCGCTCTGGGTAATGCAAGGGTTGCCTCCGGATTGGGGATACCTGAGAGCTCGAGCGAAGTTGGCATGCAAAATCACCTCGAGTTTAGGGCGCGTGGACATGGTGCGGGTGCGGGTCTGGAGCGAGGCGGGAGAACTCTTGGCAGAGCCAATCCGCGTCACCGGTTCTGGCATCCTCAGCTCGATGACCCGCGCCGATGGGTTTGTGGTCGTTCCCGAGAATTGCGAGGGCTTTGATAAGGGCCGAACCGTTGAGGTTGAACTATATAGCTGAATCAACATGTTTTTGGCAGAAGTATGATGTACTATACAATCGCCTTAAAGTTTAAATCCAACGCGTGAGGAGGTGGGTGGGGAGCGAGATGGCATCAAAATCGGAGATAATGCAGGCGGTGAAGAAGGAAGACATAAAATTCATCCAGATGCAGTTCATGGACATCCTCGGCACGGTCAAGAATGTAACGATCCCCACCACAAAGCTCGGGAGGGCACTTGACGAGGGCGTGTTTTTCGATGGCTCCTCGATTCTCGGCTACGCCACGATAGAGGAATCGGACATGCGCCTCAAGCCCGACCCCAACACTTTCGTGGTACTCCCATGGCTTCGAGATAACCTAAAAACTGCACGGATGGTTTGCGATGTCTACGATCACGAGGGCAACCGATTCGATGGCGACCCGCGCGCGGCGCTCGAGAGGCTAATGGAAAAAGTCCGCAAGAAGGGCTGGATCTTCAACACCGCCCCCGAGTACGAGTTCTTCTTCCTGATGCCCGACGAGCGAGGGGACCCCACGACCAAGCCCTCCGACTCCGGGGGGTACTTCGACCTCATGCGCGACCGAGGGGACAACGTACGCAAGGAGATTGTAACCTACCTGAACGCGATGGGCTTCGACGTCGAGGCCTCGCACCACGAGGTAGCCCCCGGGCAGCACGAGATTGACCTGAAGTATACAGATGCTATAAGCTCGGCCGACCGCGTCGCCATGCTGAAATACGTCACCAAGACTATCGCCTACGAGCACGGCCTCTACGCGACTTTCATGCCCAAGCCCATCTTCGGGGTGAACGGGAGCGGGATGCACACCCACCAGTCGTTGATGACCCCTCAGGGGAAGAGCGCATTCCACGACCCGAAGGGTTCGTACAAGCTGAGCAAGAACGCCCTCTACTTCATGGGGGGACTGATCAAATACGCGCGCGAAACGTGCGTGATCTTGGCCTCCTCGGTTAACTCCTACAAGCGCTTGGTCCCGGGATACGAGGCGCCCGTTTACATCTCTTGGGCCAACCGCAACCGCAGCGCTTTCATCCGGGTGCCGGCCGGGAGGGGAACCAGCACGCGCATCGAGCTCCGCAACCCCGACCCCGTTGGAAACCCCTACCTGCAGTTCGCCGTCATGCTCGCGGCCGGGTTCAAGGGCATCGAGGACAAAATCGAGCCCCCCGACCCCGTCGAGAAAGACATCTTCCGCATGGGCCCAGAGGAGCGGGAGGCCTTGGGCATCGGGTCGCTTCCGGAGAATTTGGGGGAGGCGCTCGATTGCATGCGGCGGGGCAGCCTGGTGAGGGAGGCGCTGGGGGAGCACCTCTTCAGCCACCTCCTCTACATCAAGGGGCAGGAGTGGGACAGCTACAGGGCCCAAGTCAGCGATTGGGAGATAAAGACACTTTTGCCGGCGCTTTAACAGTTCAGAACCTTTTTAATTTCTCAACACCTATTTTTCGAGGTGGTATCTTGGTTGGGAAGTCCCCCTTGGGTGGTTACGCCGGCCGATTGCTCCAAGTCGATTTAACCCGCGGGAAGGCGGTCGCACAGGAGCTGCCGAAGGAGCTCGCGAGGAGTTACATCGGGGGAAATGGTTTTTGCGCCAGGCTGTTGTTCGACCTCATCAAGCCCAAGACGAATCCCCTAGGTCCGGCGAATGTGCTCGTGTTCGCGGTGGGCCCCCTCTCGGGCACGATCTGGCCCCAAACCGGTCGATACGAGGTTGCCGCGAAGTCCCCGCTGACCGGACTCTATGGCGAGGCGAACTCGGGGGGGCACTGGGGGGCCGAGCTCAAGTACGCTGGGTTCGACGCGATCATCGTCCGGGGACGTTCGCCCAAACCCGCTTACCTTTTCGTCGAGGACGGCAAGGCCGAGCTCAGGGATGCCGAGCAGCTCTGGGGTCGCTCGACTCCGGAAACCGAAACCGCGCTGAAGGAAAAGCACGGAGGGGATGTTCAGGTCGCCTCCATCGGCCAAGCTGGGGAGAACCTCGTCCGTTTCGCGTGCATAATGACAAACTACCGCGCCGCCGCACGCACGGGGTTGGGCGCGGTGATGGGTTCGAAGCGGCTGAAAGCAGTTGCCGTGCGGGGCAGTCTAGATGTAGAGGTCGCTGATCTCGAGCGATTTGAGCGCCTCGCGACCGCCGCGTACGAGAAGCTGCTCATGCACAAGTTCTCGGCATCGACGATTAAGTACGGCACGACGATTTTGGTGGAGCTCATGAGCGAGATCGGGCGCTTCCCAACCCGCAACTTCCAGAGTGGGGTCTTCGAGCATGCGGCGCAGATCGGTGGCGAGCGGATAGTCCGCGAGTTCAAGGTCAAGGACCGCGCGTGCTTCTCCTGCCCGCTGCGCTGCGAGAACTTCGTGCGGACGCCGGGCGGACTTCCCTCTGAGGGTAAAATCGAATACGAGACGCTGTCAAGTCTGGGCGGCCGCTGCGGGAACGCCGACCTCGAAAAGCTCCTCCGCGCGAACAGGCTCTGCAACCTCTACGGCATCGACACGATATCGTGCGGCGGCGTGATTGCCTTCGCGATGGAGTGCTACGAGCG
>JAUWBN010000016.1 GCA_030601675.1 Hadesarchaea archaeon
CTGGACCGCAACGGTCAGAGCACCTGCCACCTGGCAGCTTATCGAATCCTGGACCGGCACCGTTCGAGCACCGGCTGAGTGGAACCTGATCGAGTCCTGGACCGGGACGGTCCGTGCTCCAACTGTATGGAATCTAATCGAATCCTGGACTGGGACGGTCCAAGCACCTGCCGCTTGGAACCTAATCGAGTCCTGGACCGGAACCGTCAGGGCGCCTACCACTTGGAACCTGATCGAATCTTGGACCGGCACCGTTCGAGCTCCAACCGTGTGGAACCTGATCGAGTCCTGGACCGCAACGGTCAGAGCACCTGCCACCTGGCAGCTTATCGAATCCTGGACCGGCACCGTTCGAGCTCCAACAGCATGGAACCTAATAGAGTCTTGGACTGGGACGGTTAAAGCCCCACTTGTCGTTTGGCAGCTCATCGAAACTTGGACCGGAACCGTCAGGGCCCCAGTCGTGGAGCTCGAGGCACCGACCCTCAAGTCACCGGAGAATGGAACGTTTATTAACGATAGCACTCCGACCTTCGAGTGGGAAAACACCTACGTCGCGGACAACTATGAACTCTGGGTGGACGACGACCCGACCTTCCCATCCGAGGCATCGGCCAAGGTTTTGGAGAACACCACCGATAACTACCGCACGATCACGACCGCGCTCGATGATGGCACCTACTACTGGCGCGTCCGTGCTTACAACGGAGAAATAATCAGCGACTTCTCAGACATTTGGACGCTCACCATCGATACCACGGAGCCGAACACCACGTTAACCGAATACTCGCCGGACCCAACCACCGACAAAACCCCAAGGTACTATGGGACCGCAACCGATGCGACGACAAACATCGTCGATATAGAGTACAGAATAAACGGCGGGTCGTGGATAGATGTAGATCCGTTCACGTCAAGCAAGTCCGTCTCGTTCACCTTCGCCACCTCGACCCTGGCCTATGGGGACTACACGTTCGAGACACGGGCGAAGGATGAAGCTGGCAACTGGGAGACAACCTATGCCTCCGACAACCTGATCATCGCTGCACCTACTGTACCACCTCCACCTGGCATGCCTGTTTCCAGAGTCGATGAGATCGAACCCTACTGGCAGGTCTCGACGCCATTCACGATTACAGCTACGGCGTTGGATCCCAATGGTAGCGTCGAGAGCGTCGAACTTTGGTACCGCTACTCGAGCGACAACGAGGACTGGATCGCATGGACCTCTGGAGGTACTGACATCTCTAGCCCGTGGGAGTGGTCGTTCGATGCTCCAGCTGGCGATGGTTTCTATGAGTTCTACTCCGTAGCAACAGACGATGACGGCAACGTCGAGGACGACCCCGACGAGGCAGATGCGAGATGCGGAGTCGACACGATCGCGCCACCTACACCAGAGCTGATAACGCCCCTCGATAAAGCGAGGATGGAGGACAACACCCCGACCTTCGATTGGTCGGACGTGACGGATCCCTCCGGCGTCACCTATGAGCTTACGATCGAGATCTATGGCTCATCCGTGCTTACCAAGGCCGGGCTAGTGGTTTCTGCTTACACGCTTGAGGCAGGCGAGGCATTGCCAGAAGGCACTTATAATTGGCACGTTCGAGCTGTGGATGGAGCAGGCAACGCGGGCGACTGGTCAGCAGCGCGGTCCTTCACGATCGAAATCATAGCACCTCCGACCGTTGTAATTCCCGAGATACTGGCTGGCGAGACTCAAACAGCAGACTTCACTCTATATAACGTGTTCCTACTGAGAGTAACGGTAACTGCGGCGCAAGATATTTCTGACGCGCAGATCTTGATCAGGGAGACCAAGGAAAGACCAGCTTTGGTGTCAGAGCCTCGGGGCATCGTGTACTTCTTCTACGCGATCATCGAAACCAACATCGAGCCTTCTGACATAAGCTCCGTTACGATACAATTCCAGCTGCCGAGGTCGTGGATCGAGAGTAGTGAAGTGGACGAGAACACGATCAAGCTTCTCAAGTATAGCAGTGACTGGGATAATTTGCCTACAACGCCCATCGGGGGAGATGAAGACTATTTGTACTTCGAGGCCTCGATGGAAGAGTTCTCGGTGTTCGCAGCGACGGGCGAGAAGCGTGCACCACTCCCACCACCTGTTGTGCCCCCAGCTGTGCCCATCCTATTCTACGCGTTGCTATCGCTTGGAGTGGCGCTCGGTGGCTCCACTTTAGCTTACAGGTTCTACAGGTTAAAGAGGCCCCCAAAGGTTATTCGTAAGCCCTACCTCATGCTCAAGCGGCTGGAGGAGGCGGTGGTCAGACCCAAGAAAAGACGTATAAAGAAACCTCTGGCAAAGCCGAAGATCGAGAGGCCCCCGAAGCCTCTTCGTAAGCCCTACCTCATGCTCAAGGAGCTGGAGGAAGCGGTGGGCAAGCCAAGGGAAAGACGCGTAAGGAAACCTCTGGCAAAGCCGAAGATCACCTCATTCCTGATCAACCGCGGCGCAAAAACTACATCCTCGTGCAAGGTGACTTTGAGCATCGCCGTGTCGGAAGGGGTCTCGGACGTAGTGCAAATGCAGTTCAGCAATGACAAGCGGAGCTGGTCGGCATGGGGGCCTTTCTCGAAGAGCAAGGCCTACACCATGCCCGCTGGAGATGGGCTAAAGAAGATCTACGCTAGGGTCAAGGATAAGGAGGGCTTGATCTCACCCGTCGCAAGCGCTTCAATCAAGCTCAGGGTCCGTCGCGTTGCCAGGCCCCGGGTCCCCACGCATGTTGGGTATTCGATCGATGAGCTGCGTCGCCTCGAGGCTAAGCTCAGGCGATACTGAGGGCACATCACAAACGGAGGAAATTTGAGTGCTGGCGTCGTTGGGTCAGCCCTTCGCGACATGTTCAATCAGGTATTCGCTTAGTCTCCTGAACTCAACGGCTGCTCGGGACTTGGGCTTGTAGCGCGCGATGGGGACGCCGGCTGCAGTGCTTTCGCGAACCCGGGCATCCTCTGGCACGACGGCGATGATCGGCCACCCCAAGGCCCTCTTCACATCCTTGATGGGGAGCTCAAAAGGTTCCCCGCGGACCCTGTTCACGACTACACCGATTATCGGGATCTTGAACCGCTCCGCCATACGGAAGGTTTTGAGGGTGCTCGCGATGGTCGGGACTTCGGGGTTGGTGACGATAAGCATCTCATCGCACGCCTTCATCGCGGCGACCACCTCGGCCCCGATGCCAGGTGCAGAGTCGATGAGGATCACCTTGTGTTTTTTCTTCAGGGGCTTCAAGTAGTCCCCTAGATCGATGAGGTGAATCTCCTCCCCGTACGCGATCGAGCCGAGGATAGTTTGCAAGCCATGGTACTTCGTAATCGCCTCCTCGATAGGCACCTCCCCGGCTAGGACATCGTGGATGGTTACGCTCGGGTTTAGTTCGCCCAAGTGCAGGCCCAAATTCGGCGCGCCGAGATTCGCGTCGACCGCCAAAACATCGTCTTTCAGATAGCTGGCCAAGCATAATCCAATGTTTGCCACCGTCGTCGTCTTCCCGACGCCACCCTTGCATGAGAAGATGCCGATCGCCCTGGCACGTTTTGGCCTTATCTTGATCCCGCGTCCACGTTTTGGCTTTAGGAGAGATAGGAGCTCACGGAAGCCCTTCTTCGGCATCCATACACCTTTTACAGGTTTGTGTTTTCCTTTTATAAAGGGAGGTTTAATCGGGGCTGGGGGTAACTTGCGAACCCAACTCGTGGGCGAGGGCACGACGAAGCTTGAGGTGCCTGAGCTCGAGCGCTTCCGCACCCGGGCTGGGGACTACGCCCCTTCGCTCGCGCCCGTCTTTTACAACCCGCAGATGGATCTCTGTCGTGATATCTCGGTTTCGGCGGTGCAAGTTTTGGCTGATGAGCTGGGCGGCATCCGGGTTTGCGATCCACTTGCTGGCGTTGGGGCTCGCGGGCTGCGCTATGCTAAAGAAGTTGAGGGCGTTACAAAAGTCATCGCCAACGATCGCTCTCGAGAGGCGTTCGAGTTGGCCAAGCGAAACGTCGAGCTCAACGGGCTGGCTTCGCTCGTCGAGGTGCTGAACGAGGATGCGAATGTTTTGTTATGGGGGGACCGCGGTAGGTTCGACTTCGTGGACCTCGACCCCTTCGGTTCACCCGCGCCGTTCGTCGATGCCGCGTGTGCCGCGCTCTCCCGGAAGGGGATGCTGGCCATAACTGCGACCGACACCGCGCCGCTCTCGGGGACCCACGTGAAAGCATGTTTGCGGAGATACGGCGCCAAGCCCCTCAAGACGGAGTACTGCCACGAGCTTGGCATACGAATCCTCATCGGTTTCGTTCAGCGAGTCGCGGGAAAGCACGAACTAGCGCTCGCACCCGTGCTCGCTCATGCGACGAGACACTATTTCAGGGTTTACCTGCGGGCGCGGAGGGGAGCTCAGCGCGCGGACGAGCTCTTGGCGCAGCAGGGGCACGTGTTGCACTGCAGCGCTTGTGGGCGAAGGAGGTTCACCCCGGGCATGGCGGCCGGGTTACCGAGTTCGTGCGAGTGCGGCAGCGAATTTGCCCACGCCGGCCCGCTCTGGCTCGGGCGACTAATGGACCGAGCGTTCGTTCACGAGGTTGCGGGAGATTTGGTGAAGAGAAACTTTAAATTTGGGCAACAGGAGCTCGTGTTGCTCAGCCAATGTGCAGAGGAAGCTGAGGGGCCGCCTGCGTTTTACGACATACACGAGCTCGCGAGACGCGCAGGAGCTTCGCCACCCAAAATTATCGAATTCATAGCAAAGCTTCGGGAACGAGGTTACTTCGCTTCGCGCACCCATTTCTCGGGCACGGGCTTCCGGACCGACGCGCCCATGGATGAAATTGTTAAAATTTTCAAAGGCGCTTGAATCCCTTGGCGATGACGTATGCTTCGGCACTTCCCTTACGCGAGGCGGGTGGTTTGGAAATCTTTACGAATTCAAATTTTCCCCGAATTTTACCCACGAAATCTTCGAAGTACTCACCTTGAAAGACCTTGATGAGGGACCTCCCGCCCGGCGCCAGCACCTGCTCGGCGCTCGTTAGCGCGGCGCGAGCGAGTTCGACCGAACGAGCATGGTCGACGCTCCAGACGCCAGAGATCTTTGGGGAGGCATCGGAGAGCACCACGTCCGCTGCGCGGGGGAGGTTATTTCCGATCAGATTCGGTGTCGAGGCGTCGGTGATGTCTGCCACGAGGGTTTTAACGTTTTCATAGGGGAGTTTTGCGATCCCTTGGAGGTCGACGCCCAGCACGAACCCCTTTTCGCCAACTTCCTCGCGCGCAACCTGAAGCCACCCCCCAGGGGCAGCCCCAAGATCGACGACGACATCGCCGCGCCGGATGAGCTTGTAGCGTCGGTTTAGCTGTTTGAGTTTAAAAGCCGACCGCGCCCTGTATCCAGCTCGTTTCGCCATTCGGTAGTAATGCTCGCGCTTTCGCCCCCGCCGCCGCTCAGCCATACCTGACACCTTTCTTCGGCTTGAGCCCACAAGCTTTGAACCCGAGTATCGCCTGCCTGAGCAGCTCGTGAGGGTCCGGGCTGTAGAAAAGGTGGCTCTCGCACTTGCAATCGCTCGACCCGAAGCCCCGGATGCTTGAGAAGTTTTTCGCGAGCTCGCCAGCGACCGCACATTCTTTTCGTTCATCGCTCTCTGCGACGACGACATCGACCGCACGGGCTCGGGTGAGCAGGTAGTCGATGTGCCAGCGCGCGAGCTTCTCCCGCCTCAGATGGCGCCCGACACGCTTCTCGAGGCCACCGAGAGCCGAGCCGACGTAGGCGTAGTAGCCCGCCTTAAAGGAGCGATTGCCGAGCTCGCCGACGCTCAGCACGAGGTCGTAGGGCACGTGGGTGAGGAGCACGTAGGTTCCGCGCATGGGGCTCGATTGAATTTTGGTGGCAGGCTTCTTGTGCCTTCCGCAGGGGCCCAGAGCCAAGCTTGCCCCCAGAGTCAGCCCAAAGTAATTTCAAAAAATTCGGAAGAAGTTTGCGTTAAAACAAAGAAGAAGGAAAAATAAAGCTGCTAGAGCTCAACATCTAGTCCTAGTTTCACACATAACTCTTTGTACCTGTTACGCACGGTTACCTCAGTAACGCGCGCCACATCTGCCACATCCCGCTGCGTCCGCCTCTCCCCACTGATAACGCTCGCGATGTAGATAGCCGCAGCCGCCACACCCGTCGGCCCCCGCCCGGAGGTCAGCCCCTTCTTCGTCGCCTCCTTGAGCAGCTCGATCGCCTTCGACTGGACCTCGCCGCTGAGCCCCAGCTCGGACCCGAAGCGCGGGATGTAGTCGGTCGGGCTCGTCGGGCGCAGGTGGATGAGCAGCTCGCGCGCGATGAACCTGTAGCTTCGCCCGATCTCCTTCTTGCTCACCCGCGAGACGTCTGCAATTTCGTCGAGCGTCCGAGGAACCTTGCACTCCCGGCAGGCAGCGTAAAGGGCCGCTGCGGCAACGCCCTCGATCGAACGCCCTCGGATCAATCGCTCTTCAACCGCCCGCCGGTAGATGACCGCCGCAGCCTCGCGCACGTTTCGGGGCAGCCCCAAGTGCGAGGACATCCGGTCGACTTCCGAGAGCGCGAAGGCTAGGTTTCGCTCGGTCGCGTCGGAAACCCGAATTCGGCGCTGCCACTTTCGAAGGCGGTAGATCTGAGCACGACGTTTGGGCGTCAGGTCCTTCCCATGGGAGTCACGATCTCGCCAGTCGATCATCGTCGACAATCCTTTATCGTGAATCGTGAAGGTCATAGGTGCCCCAACCCGCCCCCGGCGCTCCCGCTGCTCCTGGTCGAAGGCCCTCCACTCGGGCCCCATGTCCATGATCTTGTCGTGGATGATGAAGCCGCATCCAGCACACACTAGCTCGGCGCGCTCGTAGTCACGCACGAGCTTTCTGCTTCCGCATTCCGGGCACTTTTTTTGCTTTTCGGTTCTTTCCATATCGCTCCCCCATATACAGCTCTGCACCGATGAGCTTCCCAAGCTCGGCTCGGCCCCCTCGGGCAGGTTTTATCACTGCGTAGGGTGCCGCGACGGGCCCGAACAGGTCGAGCACGCTCCCCACGCGCTCGCCTGCCCCGTCGTACACGGCTCCGCCGAGGTCCGGCACCTGCTCGGCGCGCAGCACGATTCCGCGATTGGTGATGTGGATGACCTTGCCTAATTTGCGCATTTGATCCCCCAAAAATTTAAAAAGGGTTCATCTATCTGATATATAAGCTTTTCGTAACCCATAAAAGACACAGTCGGCTGCATCTCGAGTACCCATGAAAATTCTTAAGCCAATAGAGGTTCATTTGGATGTGAGGATTGAATGGCTAGAAGGACCCGCGCTCGAAAGCTCCGCAGGCTAGTACTCGATGTGCTCAAGCCGCACAGCCCCACGCTTCCCGAGTTCGCGACGAAGCTCAGCTCGATGCCGGGCGTCGACGGGGTGAACGTGACGCTCATCGAGATCGACAAGGACACCGAGACCCTCAAGGTAACCATCGAGGGGCAGCTGGATTATGGCGTGATACGCTCGGCGATTGAGGAATGGGGCGGCGTCGTCCACAGCGTCGACGAGGTGGTAACAGGCAGCCTAGCGGGCGAGGTCACCGAACACCGCACCTATGAAGGCAGGGGCTAACGCTTTCTGTACCAGCAATCTACCCGAGCGCATGTCACCGTCGCTTCACAGCGAAGGAGCTGAAAAAGCGAAGATGGAAGGTCGTGCACATCGTGGGTAAAGGGAAACAACAAACGTTATGATTTTTCTTCGGGCACTGGGGGCTTTTCAGCGGGTTTCTCAGCTTCAACGGGTTTGGTCTCGAGCAGCACGGCATCGATGCCGCCGCTCTGTCCAGGCCGGCTGGTTACGCGTGCGCGGCCGAGCTCGGTCTCGATTATCGCTCCCTTCGTCAGGACATTTCTGCGGACGAAGTGCGGGTCAGCTGGATTCTCAAGGACCGTGAGTATCTTGGATTTTTTTGTCTGCCCGGTTCTCAGGTCCACGACGTTGGCGACATCGGCACCGAGTGAGCTGATTTTTATCTCACCGCCGGAGGCACGCCGCTCGACCCGTTTTGTCGGGCCGAGCTCGGTTTCGACGAACTCGCCCCCTATCTCCCGCTTGCGCTTCTTCCGGCTGGCCCATATTCGCCCCCCACTCGACTTCTTCAGCGATCTACCCTGCCACTTGGCCATTTAGGCACCACTTGCAACTTTTCTGCGCATGGGTATAAAAAGTCCCTACCGCATGAGTTCCTCAATTTGCTCACGGATCTTGTCCATATCATCCTCGAAGCCGAAGTAGCCAGCGAACCTCCGTGAGGTCCGGAGCACCCTCGTCCGTTCGAAGGGCCTGGATTCGATAAAGCCGATCGTCCCCAGCTGCTTGACGTGATCGTAAACTCGGCTACCCCGGAGGTCGGCGAGCCTAGCTTGGTAGACTGGCTGCTTGTAGGCGATAATGGCGAGGGTCTTCAGTGCTCCCCGCGAGAGCCTAGCTTTAGGCACCACCCCCTCCAACTTCGGCATGTACTCCTCGCGGAGGCGAAGCGAAAAAGTTCCCCGCGAGGTTTCGGTGAGCACGAGGGGGCCGCCCCGCTTTCTGTAGTCGGCGGTGAGCTCATCCACGAGTTTGCGTGCGTAGGTCTCGGAGGATGTCCCCAGGACTCCGCGCAGCTCCCCCAGAGTCAGCGGGCGGTCGGCCGCGTAGAGGGCGGCTTCGATAATTGAGCGATCCTCCTTGCTTCCCATGCTATCCCTCCCCCGGCACGGAGGCGAATATTTCACCGAATGGTTCGGGCTGTTGTAGCATCACCTTGCCCTGAATGCTGAGGAACAGTAGGAGGAGGAGAGTTCGGGCCACCGCGAGCCTAGTTCGTTCGAGGACGAGCGCTGAGAGCGGGACCTCCTGCCCAGAGGCGGCGAGACCTTTTATTCGCTGGTATAACTCCTCGAGGTACCGCTCGATGTTTATGTGATACTCACTGAGCGTCCGCATGATTTTTTCCAGCTTCCTCCTTTGGAGGGGTTTCCGCGTCGGGATATCTTTGATTGCTTCCTGCAGCGCACCCATGAGGTCGAGAAGCGTGATCTTACGGGGCGAGCGTTGCACGATGGTCACTTGCCCGAGCTCCAAGTCGAGGTCGAGCACTTCCTCGAGCCCCTCCTCCACGGCCGACTCTTTCCGCCCGTTGAGCACGAAATCGGATTTCATCCGCAGGAGCACCGAGGCCGAGAGCAGCGTCCGTCCCGAGACGCGAAGGTCGAGCTCCCGCATCTCACGCACGCGCTGTAAGTAAACACCGGCGAGCTTCTCGATGTCGACATCCCACGGATTGAGCTTCTGCTCCTGCACCAGCCCGAGCAGGATCTGGAAAGGCTGATCGGCGATAGTCGTCATGTTTTCACCTCACGCCGCAAGCCCCGCTAGCTCCACCGAGAACAGGCGAGAGATCCCGCTCTTCTCCATCGTGACGCCGAACAAACGATCGGCCACGGACATCATCGAATCGTGCAGCGTGACGAGGATGACTTGCGACTCACGCGAGGACCGGCGGATGAGCTCCGCGATCCGGTGGAGGTTCTGGGGGTCGAGGTGGGCGTCGATCTCATCGAGCACGTAGAGGGCGGTGGGTCGGAAGTGCTGGAGGGCGAAGATAAAAGCGAGCGCGGTCAAGGCTTTTTCACCCCCCGAAAGGACATCCACACGAGTGATCTCCTTGCCCCTCGGTTTGGCATCGATTTCGAGTCCCCCCTCAAATGGGCTCTCCTCGTTCTCCAGGACAAGCCTCGCCACGCCTCCTGGCGATAGCTCGCTGAAGATCTTGCTGAAGTGTTGTGAGAGTTCGTTGAAGGTCTGCATGAACACTTCTTTTTTCTTCTCATCTATCTCCCGCATGAAATCGAGGATTGCCTGCCTCTCCGCGACCAGCTTGTCGTGCTTCAATTTTTCGGAGTTGTAACGGCGTTCGGCATTTCTGAAATCTTGAATGGCCCGAAAGTTCACGGCCCCCAGTGCTCCGACTTCCGCCTCCAGTGCCTCAACTCTTCGTTCGAGCTTAGCTTGGTCGATATCACGAGAGATTTCAGCCCCCACCTTGACTTGCGTTAGCTCCCCCTCGATGTTTTCGAGTTGAGGTCGCAGCGAGGCCTCCTCGACCCTGTACGCCTGCAGTTCATCGCTGAGTCGCCCTATCGCATCATCTAGGCGACCCGCTTTCCCCTTGAGGCTTCCAGCTCTCCGCCGAAGTTTTTCCCTCTCCTCGCGAAGGCCCCTGATCGAGGACCGCTCTTCCTCTTCCAGCGCGGTGGCCTTACCGAGCTCGGCTTGGGTTTCCTGAACCTGTTGTTGTAGCTGTTTTAACCTATACTCCAGCTGGGAGTACACAGCCTCCAAGCTTATGAGACGGTGCTGAAGTTGGGCCCTCGCCTCGAACTCGTTTGGCTTCTCGAGCGATGGTACGCCCTTGAGAAGCTCCGAGGCCTGCGCGAGATGTTTAGAAAAGTCGTCCAAAACGGAACGTAGGTCATCCAGAACCCCGCGGAGCTCTTGAAGCATTTTTTCAGTTTCCGCGCGCGAGCTGCTTGGATCGAGGGTTTGAGTCAGCGCGTTAAATCTCGCGTGAAGGTCTTCGAACCTCAAGGAAAGCGAGGCTATTTTTTCAGGTAGGACATCCCGCTCATCGTGAGGCTCAATTTTTTTGATCTGGACGCCGAGGTCGGCAATCTCACCCTCTATTTTCGAGTACTCCCCAGCTGTCGAGTTGAGCATTTTGTTGAATAATTTGAGGCGTTCACGTATTTTTACCGCTTCTGCAAATGCACCGGTATTTTGTCTCCCCTCTATGAGTTCCTCCAGGGGTCCGATTTTTCGATCGTAGCTCCCAGCTTCATCCAAAATTTCTCGACGTTTGCCGCGCAGCTCTTGTAATGTCTCCTCCTTCATTTTTATCCTCTGTTGTAGTTGAGAAAGTTTTCTCCGGCAGGCGGTACGTCGAACGCTGAGGAGCGCGGCTCGGATATGCCCGAGCTCTTGCTTCAGCCCCCTGTAACGAATGGCGTCCTCCCGTTCGGATCGGAGTTTTTCCATCTGCGTCGAGATCTCACCCAGGACGGCGCCCATCGAGTTGAGGTTGGTTTCGACGCGCTGGAGTTCCGAGAGCGATCGCTGCTTCTTTTCATCGTACTCCGCGACCCCCGCCAAGTCATCGATGATTATACGGCGGTCGAACGGGTCAATCTTTATGAAGCGGTCGACGTCCCCCTGCATGATGAAGTTGTAGCCCCCGGGGCTGGACATGCTCTTCGAGAGCAGGTCGACGATCTCCTGACGCGAGGCGCGCTTCTTGTTTATTCGATACACGCATTTGCCGCTCCGGTCCACCCTTCGAGATATCGCCACCGTCGTCGAGTTGATAGGCAGCGCGCTGTCCTCATTATTGAAATGAAGCGAAACCTCGGCGAATGGGGCTGGGCGCTGGCCGTTGCCTCCGTTAAAGAGAAGGTCGGAGAATCGCTCGGCGCGCATGAGCTTCGCGCTCATCCTGCCCAGCACGAAGCAAAGTGCATCGACGACGTTGCTCTTGCCCGAACCATTTGGCCCGACGATGGCCGTCAAACCCCTCGAGAGGGGAATGCTCACCTTAGAATTTCCAAACGACTTGAAGCCCCGGAGCTCGATCTTGCTTACGTATGCCACATTTTCTACCTTAGGAGGGTTATTCACCCCCCCTCCCCGTCAGCCTCCAAAAGCGGTTTTATTTTCTTCTTAAGGGTTAAAAATTTTTCGTTTCCGAGTTTTTCGGCGCTTTCTACGGAGATTTGGTAAAACTAGGGAATTTTGGATTTCATTGTAGGCTCCCCAGCTCGCATGGCCGCCGCATACGCATCACCATTTTCAGTATTTCATTTATTTCACCGGGCTTGGCCCTAAAAGTTTAAAGCAATATAGAGGAGTTGTTTTGGGGTCACGTGGTCATCGAAAAGCTTCCAATAGCGAAATTGCCAGGCGTAGCTAAGCTGCGGGCAATGGCGGCGAAGTACTACGAGCTGCAGCTGTTAGAGGAGGTGACGCGGCGAGGGCACATCCCGCGGCACGTGGCGATAATTCTAGACGGCAACCGCCGCTTCGCGCAGAAGGAGGGGCTGGATAAGCTGCAGGGTCACGCGCTGGGGGCGGATAAGCTCGAGGAGGTGCTGGGATGGTGTCGGGAAATCGGCATCAAGCACATCACGATTTACGCTTTTTCAACCGAGAACTTCAACCGCTCCAGCGAAGAGGTAAAAGTGCTCATGGACCTGTTTGTCGAGAAGTTCAAAAAAGTGGTGAAGGACGAGCGCATTCATAAGTACAAAATACGCGTTCGTGCGATAGGCGACCTGAGTTGCTTACCCGAGCAGGTGAGGGAAGCGATCGAGGAAGCGCAGGAGGCAACCCAGGGTTACGATGGATACACCCTAAACCTCGCTGTTGGTTACGGCGGCAGGGCCGAGCTCGCCGAGGCGGTCCGGCGAATATGCGAGCGCATCGAACGGGGCGAGCTCAAGCCGAGCGACATCGACGAAAGCGTCATAAATAGCCACCTCTACACCGCCGGCCTGCCCGACCCTGACCTGATCATCCGCACCAGCGGGGAGGAGCGGCTGAGCGGTTTCCTGATCTGGCAGTCAGCTTACAGCGAGCTCTACTTCTGCGAGGCGAACTGGCCTGAGTTCAACAAGATTGAATTCCTGCGCGCCATCCGCACCTACCAGGGGCGAGATCGAAGGTTCGGAAAATGAGGGCGGAGATCGCGATAATCGGCGGCTCCGGCGTTTACTCGATAGGCGCCCTCGAGGGGGCGAGTACCACCGTCGTGAGCACCCCATACGGCAACTCACCCGAGATCGTCATCGGCAGACTGGGCGGGTGCCGAGTCGCATTTTTGCCCCGCCACGGCAAGGGACACACCGCGCCGCCCCACCTCATCAACTATCGCGCGAACCTCTGGGCACTCCATGAGTTGGGGGTGAAACGGGCGCTCGCGACGACTGCGTGTGGCTCGCTCGACCCACGAATGCGGCCAGGTGAACTCGCGCTCCTCTACCAGTTCATCGACTTCACGAAGCGGCGCCCCCAGACCTTTTACGAGGGAGGCAAGGGGGGCGTCGTGCATGTCGACGTTGCGGAGCCCTACTGCTCCGAGCTGCGAGATACCTTACGTAAGACAGCCAAGGGTCTCAAGCTCAAGCTTCATCCCCGCGCGACCTATGGGTGCACCGAGGGCCCGCGCTTCGAGACGGCCGCTGAGATCAAAGCGTTGCGTCGCTTGGGCTGCGACCTCGTGGGGATGACGAACGTGCCCGAGTGCGTGCTGGCCCGGGAGCTTGAGATCTGCTACGCGGCGGTTGCGGTCGTGACGAACTTCGCGGCAGGGATCTCGAAGGCGAAGCTCACCCACGCGGAGGTTGCCGAGTTGATGAGGAAGAACATCGGCCGAGTTCAAAAGCTGCTGTTCAGGGCGATTCCGAGGGTACCAGAAAAACGCTCGTGCGCATGTGGTCGCGCGCTTGAGGGGGCAGCGGTAAAGATCTAGCTATTCTCCCTCGGAAATCTCCTCGTAGTACTCCGGGGGCTCCAGCTCGTACTCCCGTTCGGCGGGCTTTTTCTTTTTTTTCGCCTCGACGATGACGGGAACCTCTTTTGCTTCTTTCCCCTTCTCGCTGATCTTGTAGGCCGCGCGCTTCTTTATCTTGCTTTTATAGCCGCAGCGCGGGCAGGCCAGCCGCTTCGAGCGCCCGACCTTCTTGGGGATAAGCATGCTGCCACACTTCGGGCAAAATTCCATGAGCATCACCAACGAATTGAATTTTTAGGGGTAAAACTGCCTTATAAAGGTATCGCTCGAGCTGACGTTGGGTTGAAAAGGAATTTGGATATCCCTTGAGGTGGAAATTGAACCCTTAAAGTTCACTAAATATATTTTGTTATTTTGTGCAGACAGAGCAATTTTTGGTGCAAAGCCAAAATCAAAACAATCTTTTTATTCTGTTTCAATGTTTTTCTTTTTCATTTCTTCTAACAGCTTTCTTGGGATAGGGGCGCATGTACAATTTTTCTGGTGATCAAGGTGCCATTTCACTCTCTGCTCAAAACTAGCATTTTTCGGCATTTTATTTTTCAAATGCCATTCTTTATTGATTGCCATTTTTCAAACACCTATTCAGATTCATAATTCACTTGTTTAAATAAAGTCTTCGATATCATAGTTTATGTGCAAAGCCGCTCGAGCTCGGCCGGTGAGGTCCTCTTCCGTTTACTTGGCCTTGGCCGCCACCCGCTCGACGCGCTCCTTTATCGTTCTGGGCTGGTCCAAACGCTCATCTATGCGGAGCGTCGTGATCACGCGCTTGGCGCCCGCCCCTATGACGGCTCGATGGGCGGCTTTCGCGACCTCCAGCGCGGTCTCCAGTTCGGCCTCGAAGACCGTGCTCGTGGGGCAGAGTTGGTACTTCACCCCAGCCCGCTTGACCTCGCGCAGGGCGGCCGCGACGTAATCGCTCAGCCCAGTGCTCGATGTACCTACGGGCACCACGGAGAGCTCGGCCACCACGAATTTTTTCACCCGGTTCACCGTGAGCCAATATATACATGAACCCAATAAGTATGCGCGGTGAGCAAGTGTACCTCGTGCTCGGCTGCGGTGATGTCGGGTTTTCGGTGGCGGGCAGGCTCAAGGAGCTCGGCGTGGAGCTGGTGGTGGTCGATAGGGACGCTAAAAAGACCGAACAGCTCAAGGAGATGGGCTTTAGCGCTCTCGTGGGCGACTTTTGCCTCCCAAAGGTGCTCAAAGACGCCGGAATCTCGCGAGCGGAGGTCGTACTCCTCATGGTTCCGGATTTCCGCGCCACCGAGCGGGCGCTGGGGACGATCAACCGCTTGAAGACGGAGCTGAAGATAGACCCTGTGGTGGTCACTCGAGTTCTGGACGAGGCGGAGACGGCGGAGGCGAAGCGACTCGGCGCCAGCGATGCTCTACCATCATCCCAGATCCTCGCGAACTTCGCCCTCAGTAGGTTTGAGGAGCTGAAGGGGATGGCTAAGGAGAAGCGCCTGCGCGCGCTGCTCCAGGAGCTCAGCGGGGGGCGAATGGCGATCGTGCTCCAGACGAACCCCGACCCAGACGGGATCGCGAGCGGTGTGGCGCTGAAGCGCTATGCGAAGGCGTTCGGGATCGACGCCGATATCATCTACGATGGTAGCATCGGGCTCCCGCAAAACCGAGCCCTCGTGAACTTGCTCGAGCTGAACCTCCTGCGGGCAGAGGAAGTCAATTTCACCGGATATACAGCTTTCGCGCTCGTCGATGTCGCGACCCACGCGAACTGCGCCCTCCCCAAGAACATTCTGCCCACGATCGTGATCGACCACCACCTCGTGCCCGCGAGCGAGGTGGGGGCGAGGTACCAGGACATCACGGTCATCGGGTCCACATCGACGCTCCTGACGAATTACCTCAGGTTCGCCGCGGTCGAGGTCGATAGGGCAACTGCAGCCGCGCTCGTGATCGGGATCCTCACCGACACCATGAACCTCACGCGGGGGGCAACTCCCACCGACTTCGACGCATTCGAGCACCTCATGGAGCTGGCCGACCTCGACCTGATCGGGAGGCTCCAGTCCCCCGCGGTTTCCCCCGAGGCTCTCAACGTGCTCGCGCGGGCCATCAAGGGGAGCAAGCTCAAGGGAGGATACCTGATAACCAACGTGGGCGAGGTCAAGGATCACGACCTAATCGCCCAGACCGCGGACTTCCTGCTGAAGCGCGAGGGGGTGATGACCGCGTTCGTCTACGGAATCTGCGGTAATGTCGTTTACGCCTCGGCTCGAACGAACGATGTGGCACTGCACCTAGGGCAAGCGCTCAAGGAGGCATTCATCCCGATCGGCTCGGCTGGCGGGCACGCGCGGATGGCGGGAGCGACGATTCCGCTCAAGGCTTTCGGCAGGATCTCGAAAAAAAGGGCCCTCAAGGCAGAGATCGACCGCAAGGTTGGACGGAAGTTTTTGGAAGTGGTCGGCGCGGTCAAGCCAGGGGTCAAACGAAAGCGGGCCAAACGTTGAAAAGTGGCTCCCCATGCGATACCTGCGCGCAGCCCTCGGGGATAGGTTGACGAGCGAGGAACTTGAGCTTTTACCCGCGGGTTTTGACCGGGTGGGGGACATCGTGAGCGTTTCCCTGCCGCCCGAGCTGATGCATAGGGCACCGGAGGTTGCGCAAGCGTTGCTCGAACTTAAAGATGTCCGTACGGTCGCGCTCCGAGAGGGTGGAATCGCTGGGAGGCTCCGCAGACCTAGGATAAGGGTCATCGCAGGCGGCCCGTCGACGGAAACCACTCATCGTGAGGGGGGCTGTCTGTTCAAGCTCGACGTCGCGCGGGTGATGTTCTCGCCGGGAAACCTCTACGAGCGCGCGAGATTGCCGAAGCTCGTGGGGCCCGGTGAGGTCATCGTCGATTTGTTTGCTGGCGTTGGGCAGTTCAGCATCCCCATCGCGAGACACGCGAGGCCGAGCCAGGTTTGCGCGATCGAACTGAACCCCGTCGCTTACGGTTACCTGCGCGAGAACATCAGGTTGAACCGGGTCGGACACATCGTGAGACCATTGCTGGGTGATTGCTCGACGGTCGCTCCTCGGGGTGTTGCGGATCGGGTGGTGCTCGGCATCCTGCACGTGACGCACCGGTATCTGCCGTTAGCGCTCGAAGTGCTCAAGCCTAGCGGGGGCGTCATCCACTACCACGAGAGCGTCCCCTCGGGTCTACGATTCGAGCGCCCGGTCAAACGGATTTTGGAGGTAGCAGCCGGGCGAGAGGTCGAGATCTTGGGCAAGCGCGTGGTGAAGCGTTATGCCCCGGGCGTCGACCACGTTGTCGTGGATGCTCGAATTGGGTCAAGCGCGGGCTAATTTTTGGCAAGGTTCGAAATCTCGTCTCAAAAATCATGTCAAACGTTTGTCAAGGATGTCAAACGTTTATCTATCTCCCGCGAGAAGACCCCTTCCTTCAGGGAGGGGATGAGAGCGGGAATACTTTCGGTGACCTCTCCCCAAAAGTCGCTTAAAGGCGTGGTAACTACAGTACTAACTGAAAATGTTCCGCAAAGGGAACAATCGGAGAAACCCGAACCACGCTGTGCGGATGAAGTTCGGGACACCCGAAAGGGCTTCGATACGTTCGGGAACGAGCGAGTGTCAGGCTCGATGTCTGGCATAGGGGCTGTGAGTGAGCCAGCCCAGAACCGGGGCAGTGCGGCAGAGAACACGGAAGCGTTCAAGGTTCGACCCCGGAAGCCCCGTCCTTTAGGGTGGGGTAGTTCACCACGTGAACAGGTGCCAGATGTCAAACGTTTGACGTTAGTGGTTACAGGGAATGAGATTTTTGGCGCCGGGATACTTAGTATGGTGGTTGTCTGCAGGAGCCGACGTTCAAGGAGCTTTCAAAGCTCCGGGCCGTGGCGGATTACCTCTTCGACCGAGGCGTCGGGCGGGCGCTCTTCCCTGACGGTGTCCGCATCGTGAAGACACGCGGACGCATACGCCAAGTCTGGCTAGGGGACGAGATCCTGTGCTCGATTCGTGCCTCCGATGGTTTCATCGTGCTCAACCGGAAAGGGGCCGAGCTCATGCACGCTGCGCTCAAACCCCTCCGTCTGCGCGTGGTGGTGAGCGACGATGCGGCACCATTCGTGGCCCAAGGGAAGACGGTGTTCGCGAAGCACGTCGTGGCAGCGGATCCGGAGATAAGGCCGGCCGAGGAGGTGCTCGTCGTGGACTCGCGCGACCGCCTGTTAGCGAGCGGCAAAGCCTTATTGGCGGGTGAGGAAATGATAGCGTTTAAAATCGGAAAAGCTGTAGTTGTCAGGCGAGGTTTCGGAGGCGAGTGAATGTTCCCCAAGCGAATAGATCGGCGACAGATGGAGCGGGCGATGCGGCAGATGGGAGTTAAGATGGAGGAGCTCGAGGGCGTGCGAGAGGTCGTGATCAAGCTCGTCGATAAAGATATTGTAATCCCGAACGCGCAGGTAACGCGCACCGAGATGGCAGGGCAGCGGAGCTATCAGGTGAGCGGGCAGGAGATCGAGCGGAAGCCGGAGTTCGAGCCGAGCGAAGCCGATGTCAAGCTGGTGATGGAGCAGACGGGGGTCGAGCGAGAGGCCGCGATGCAGGTACTCAAGGAAACAGGTGGCGACATCGCGGAGGCAATTTTGAAGCTGAAGGAGAAAAGTTAAGGAGCCCACCCAAGTTTCTGGAAGAGGGAGCGCCTAAGCCTGCTGAAGAGCTTCCTGTCCACGATTACCCTTGCTTTGTCTATCTCTGTGATTGCGGTTATCCCGACCAAGGAGTTTGTGAAAAACGCGCCCTGGGAGGCGAGGACTTCATCTAGGTTGAATTTTCCTTCCTTCACCTCGAGGTCCAGCTCAGGGGCAAGCGAGATGAGCGCCTCGCGAGTGATGCCCGGCAAGAGCCCGCACTCCGGAGCTGGGGTGTGGAGAACACCTCCCCTCACCCAAAAGACATTCGTCGAGCTCCCATCGGCCACCTCTCCGCGCTCGTTGAGGAACAGCGCCTCGTCATAACCCATGCGCTCGGCCTCCCTCCGGGCGAGCACGTTCTCGAGGTAATTCAGCGATTTGACGCGGAGCAGGGGCGAGGATGAAGCCCGCTTGAACGGGGCGACATGGGCCCTCATGTGTTCTTTCGGCGGCCCATACCCCCTAATCACCACTAACACATGTCCCTCGTCCGCCCTCTCGTGGAATTTCAGGGAGCCAGAGGAGAGAAGGCAGAGTTTTACGTAGGCATCCTTCACGCCGGATTTGTTCACTGCATCCTCCACGGCATTTTTGATTTTTTCCTCACCCGGGAAGGGTATGCTAAGGAGCCCGGAGCCCTGTTTCATCCGCGCGATGTGTTTTTCTAGGAAAACAGGGGGCGAGTCATGCCATCTAAAGGTCTCGAAAAGTCCCTCGCCGAAGAACAGCGAGCGCAGCGGGAGTTTTTGCTCGAGAGGCTTTCCATCCAAGAACAAAAATTCCTTCATCCCACCCCTCCGCGCAATGCCCTCACCGTAGCGTCGGCCTTTATCAGTGTCTCCTCGTACTCCCGCTCGGGCACCGAGTCCCACATAATCCCGCCGCCCACCCAAAAGGTACCTTTGCCCCGCGAGGCGATGAGAACCCGAATTGCGACGCTCAGCGTGAAGTCGCCGCTGGGCTCGAAAATGCCGATCGCGCCGCAGTATGGGCCCCGCAGATGTGGCTCGAGCTCGTCGATGATTTCCATCGCCCGCCGCTTCGGCGCCCCGGTGACCGACCCCGGTGGGAAAGTGGCGTGAATGATTTCGCCCATCGTGACCCCCTCGCGCAGGGTGCCCCCGACCTCCGACACCATCTGGTAGAGCGTGGTGTACGGCTCGACCTCGAAGAGCCGGTTCACCCGCACGCTGCCGTACTCACAGACCCGCCCGAGGTCGTTCCGCATGAGGTCTACTATCATGAGATTTTCCGCTCGCTCCTTCTCGCTCGCCAGCAGTTCCTCCCGTAGGGCTTCGTCCTCCCGCCCGTCCTGCCCCCGCGCGCGCGTGCCCTTGATCGGCCTCGTCACCAGCCGTCGCCCAACCTTTCGCAGGAAGAGCTCCATGGAACCGCTGAGGAGCTGGAATTTCCCGAAGTCGAGGCAGCAGGCGAAGGGCACGGGTTGCGCCTCGTAAAGTTTGGCGAGGAAGTGAGCTGGCGGGATTTCGAAGGGGACCTCGAAGCGCTGCGAGAGGTTGACCTGATAGACGTCACCCCCCGCGATGTACTCACGCGCCCGGTCCACCATGCGCATGAAGCTCGTTTTCGTCATGTTTGGGTGCGGGTCGGGGTTCCCCACCGGGTCGATCGCCTCTTCTAGCTCATCCCGCCACTCATCGATTTTCCCCCGTGCGGGGTCGCCCTCGAAAAACAGGAAGCAAGCATCTGGGAGTTTGATTCCATCCTTGCGCGGGTCTGGCGTGAAGTCTTGTTCGATGAATCTGAAGAATTCGTAGCCGAGGTACCCGACCGCGAGGTAACCCTGGTTAAGGAAATTTTCCAAGAGGGCGAGCGGATTCCCCTTCAGCCTCAGCTTACGCGTGCGCGATTCCAAGGTCGCAGCGCCGTTTTGAAATGAGAGGGTGAAGGCGGGATTTGTAAAATGGGTGAAGGATTCCCCCCCAAGCGCCCAGCCATCCCTAGAGCTCAGGAGGAGCGCTTGCCGCTCAGCCCGCCGCCGGCGAAGCGCAAGCCGCGTCGAGACCATGTCATACCCCCTTATCACGAGGGGCTTTGACATTAAATTTAACGCGTTCGCTCTGCCTCATCAGGAAGTAGGCGATGAGCGCGATGGCCGAGAGCGCGAGCAGGAGCGGCGAGGAGCAACACGAGGGCAGCACCCACGAGGATCAGGGCAATGCCGAGCCAAGTCAGCGGGTGCATCCCGTCGACCTAAAAGATTTCGCTTCGCTCCACGTGCCCGCCGCAGTATTTTCGGGTGTAGGTGGCAAGCGCGTTGACAGCGGCCTCCAGCTGCTCGCGCCCGATGCCGGGGGCGTTCCAGAGCACGATCAGGGCGTTCGAGGTCTTCTGGGATACCATCGCCCCCTTTGCGTCTCCGAGGGTGTAAGCGGCTAACAGCTTCTGGTCGTCGCGCAGGATGATCTCGTCGGGCTTCGGGCTGAGCTTTCGCCCGTCGATCAGCTCGAATGGCTTGGTCTCGACCGCCAGCGTGGTCAGGGTGTCCCCCTTGATCTTCTCGGCGTCGTAAACCCCTGCTGCCACCCAGTGCTCGACCGTCGCGAGCAGGCAGACGTCAACCAAGTTGTTGATGGTGGGGAATCGATCGTCGAGCGCCCGGCGAAGCAGATATTCCGGCGCGGGGCGGTAGCTCGAGAGGTCCGCGCCCATTGCCTTGAAGAAAGCGCGGTATGCCTTCGCCTCGGCTAGATCGAGCACGTTCAGGGCCCCATAGCGCGCCTTGAGGTCGCTGAACACCTCGCGCTTCCGCTCGACCAGCCCCTCGACGGTCGGCTCGATGGTCACGCCGCTCACGAGGATGTAACCTGCGATGAAGTCGGGGTACTTTTCGCGAACTCTTGGGTCAAGCTTCAAAATTTCAACCTCCAACCCTAGCTAGGACAGACGACTTTTTAACTTTAGCGGCGGGAAGTCCCCTTCCTTCAGGGAGGGGATGCGAGCCGCCGAATACTTTCGGTGACCTCTCCCCACAAAGTATGTAGGTGATTTGGGTGATAATAGATAATGGGAACCAAAATGAGATACAAGCTCTCTCGCGGAGCGCACTCAGTATATGCACTGCACTATCATCTGGTGTTGGTGACAAAGTATCGGCGGAAGGTGTTCGAGGGAACGGTGATCGAGCGGCTGAAAGATATTTTCTATAATATCGGCCAGAAGTTTGGTGTGGAGGTTCTGATGCAGGAACCAAACAAAGACCACATCCACATCTTGTTTGCTGCGAAACCGACCACCGAACTGACGAAATTCATCAATGCACTCAAAGGTGCAAGTGCCAACCGCCTCTTCCACGAGTTTCCAGAACTCAAGAAAAAGCTCTGGGGCGGGCACTTGTGGGGGCAGAGCTATTGCCTGCTAACGACTGGGCAGGTGAGCTTGGACGTGCTGAAGAAATACGTGGAGGCGCAGGGTGAGCGTTGATGCAACTGACCTACCGATTCAGGCTCTACCCGTCGCGGGCGCAAGAACGAAAACTGCTGGTGGCACTTGACCAATGCAGGTGGCTATACAACCACTTCTTGGAGCAGCTAAATCAAAAGGAAAACGGCAAGACCCCCAGCCGATACAAACTTCAAGCCACTCTCCCGAAGCTGAAGCACAAGCACCCTGAGTTGAAGCAGGTTCACTCGAAAGTCTTGCAGATGGTTCTCCACCAGCTCTACTCGAACCTCCGTGCCCTCGCCGAGCTGAAGCGAAACGGCAGGAAAGTCGGCAGACTCCGCTTCAAGGGGCGCGGCTGGTTCAAGTCGTTCACCTACAACCAGTCGGGCTTCAAGATCGTTGAAGGTAACGGGAAGCGCAGGGAGCTTTGGCTGTCGAAGATAGGTGAAATTCCAATAGTGCTGCACCGTGAGCTGGATGGTGAGGTCAAGCAGGTTCATATCAAGCGCGAACGTTCGGGGAAGTGGTTTGCCTGCTTCAGCGTGGAGGTCGAGGAAGCGCCGAAAGTCAGGAAAGTCTCCACGCCCATCGGCATCGACTTGGGCATCACGCACTATATCGCCGACACCAACGGCAACTTTGCCGAGCATCCACACAACGTCACCAAATCCGAGTGGAGGCTAAAGCGGGAGCAGCGCAGGCTTTCGAGGAAGAAGCGCGGCTCGAAGAACAGGGTGAAGCAACGTTTCAAGCTGGCGCTTGTTCATGAGCGAATCCGTAATCAGCGCCTCGATTTTCTCCACAAGCTCAGTCGGCACTACGTCAACGGTCACGACTTCATTGCTGTTGAAGATTTGGGTGTGAAAGAGCTAATTGAGATGGCCCACAACGGCAAGAACCGTGCGGACGCTGCTTGGGCCACCTTCCTCCACATGCTCACCTACAAGGCCGAGAGAGCTGGCAGGTGGGTTGTGAAGATTGAGCCGAGAGGGACGACAAGCAGGTGTTCAAGGTGTAGCGAGTTGGTCAAGAAACCGCTATGGGTGAGGGTGCATCGATGCCCGCGATGCGGCTTGGAGCTTGACCGCGACCTGAACGCCGCACGGAACATCCTTCAAGAGGGACTAAATAAAATAGGTTGGGAACCAGCCGAATTCGCGCCTGTGGAGATTGGGCCTCTACCCACGAGGGCAAGCTCGGTCGTCGAAGCAGGAAGCCCCGCCCTTTAGGGCGGGGTAGTTCACTCGTTGTTATAAGGTCATTTGGATAGAGGATCACACTCATATTGGGGACAAGCATGAAAGCCGACACACGATGTTTTCCCTGTCTCAAGCGTTTAGCCACTCAAGCGGTTGAGCTGGCAACCGCCGACCCGGAGCTGAGGATGGTAGTGTTAGGCGAGGCCCTGAAAATCCTCGAGCGAAATTTCTCCGCCGATGTCGTTCCAACCTCCATCTCAGATGAAATGCACGCGAAGATAAAAGAACTAACAAAGTCGGTCGATCCCTACCAGGAAGTGAAAAAGCGCGAGATGGAAATGGCAAAGGAGTTGAGCGAGCAGGTGAGACAAAAGTACGGCGATGATCTCCGCTCGTGCGTCGAGTACGCCGTGATCGGCAACACACTTGACTTCTTCCGCGACTTCGAAGAAGTGCGGAAGGACGCGCAGCGAAGACCGAAGTTCGCGATCGATGATATCGACAAGCTTAAGGAACGGCTTAAGCACGCTGGGCACATCCTCTACCTCGCAGATAACGCTGGGGAGTGTTACTTCGATCTCCCGTTGTTAGAAAAGCTGCGAGATTTCGCCGACGTGTTATATGTGGTTAAAGGTGCCCCGATCCAAAACGACATTACCTTAGAGGACTTAGGGCGGTCAGGAATTCAAACAGAGGTTGGTGGAGTGATCACAACGGGCGCGGCAACCGTTGGAATAAATTTGTGCAAATGCTCCCCGAAATTCAGGGCCAAGTTCGACCGGGCCGATTTGATAGTCGCGAAGGGAATGGGCCACTATGAAACGCTCTCGGAGCTACCGGAGCGCGGGAGGGTTTTCTATCTCCTGATGGCTAAATGCTACCCAGTGGCACGAAGTTTGGGCATTCTCGAAGGCGAGTACGCCGCGATGCTGAGGTAATAACATGGGGGTTCTTCTTCAATCGTTTTACGAGCGCGACACCGCTACGGTCGCTAGGGAACTGCTCGGCAAGGTGCTCGTTCACCGCTCGAGCGAAGGCCCAACGAGCGGCAAGATCGTCGAGGTCGAAGCGTACTACGGCAAGGGAGACCCAGCTTCACGGGCCTCGCGCAGGCGCACACGGCTCAACGAGCTCATGTGGGGGCGAGGGGGCCTAGCGTTCGTGTATATGGTCCACGCGGTCTGGCTGTTCAACGTGACGACCGAGCGCGAAGAGGTTCCCGGGGCGGTGCTGATTCGAGCGCTCGAGCCGGTAGCTGGCGTGGGGCTCATGCACAGGCGAAGAAGGGTCTCGAACGAACGAGAGCTCACCTCCGGGCCAGGAAAGTTAACTCGAGCGATGGGGATCACGCGCGAGCATCATGGACTCGACCTGACCGACGCACGGAGTGAGCTCATCATTGTGGAGGGTAAGGCCGAGCGTTTTGAAATCGCGAGTTCCCACCGCATCGGCGTTAGCAAGGATCTCGAACGCGAGTTGAGGTTTTGCATTCGGGGTAATCCATTCGTTTCGAGATGAGGTAATGATCAAAAAGCCATTGAACCCGGTAAAAAGGGAAGAAGCGCCCATGCTCCTAAATGACATTTGGGATCTATTCCAAAAGAGAGTATTCCCGATCCAATCGACGGAGATACTTTTCAATCAGTATAAAGATAGAAACTCGATCGTCGACTTGCCGAATGCGAATAACATCAGAAAACAGAACCTGAAGAACTACCTAGAAAGTTTCTCCGAAAGACCACCCATTCTGATAGTCGGCGAAGCCCCCGGGCCGCGGGGTTGCAGATTCTCAGGGGTACCCTTCACTAGCGAAGCCCAACTACGCGCCCGCGGGTGCCTTCCTTTTGCGGGTCGTCAGTCCAGCGCTCGGAAATCACCCTACGCAGAGAATACTGCGACAATCTTCTGGAAAGTCATGGCGCCTTATCACCCTAAATTCTTTGTATGGGATTGCGTGCCGTTTCATCCGCATAAGCGAGGGGAAATACTTTCAATTCGCAGCCCAACCATGAGGGAGGTGAGTTTTTACTCGGGCATTCTTTCAGAGCTGAAGACGTTGGTCAAACCAATTCATATTTTTGCAGTTGGGAGAAAAGCGGAACTTGGGTTAAAGCAAATTGGAATTCGGCCTATTTATGCAAGACATCCCTCTTATGGCGGGGCGAGGGAATTCAAAACACGTTTGGCTCTTGAGCAACAATTTTTTGTTTAGCCACGCATAATTAAAAATGGGTTTTTCATGAAAGCGAGGGCCCACGTGTTGGTATCCGGGATGGTTCAGGGGGTGTTTTTCCGCTACCACACCCGTGAGCTAGCGCAGCGGCTGGGCCTGCGGGGCTGGGTCCGGAACATGCCTGATGACCGGGTCGAGGCGGTTTTCGAGGGGGAAAAAGAGGCTGTGGAGCGTATGCTGGAATTCTGCCGCCGGGGGCCCTCGGGGGCACGGGTCTCCGACATCGAGACCAAATGGGAGCAGCCCGGCGGGGAGTTCTCGAGCTTCGAGGTTCGATACGGGCGGTAACGATGGCGGTTCGATCGCTCGCTGAAATAATGGAGGAGATGCGCCGGCGGTACAAGCGCCACCCCAAGCTCCGCCGGAAGTGGCGCGTGCTGGCGGGGCGCGACGAGTACGGCTTCAGCGACCTCTTCTTCTACGCCCCTGAGCTGGGGGTCTGGCAAATCAAAGGAGATTTGAAATCACCTTATGAGTTGGTTGGCGTGGGTGCTCAAATTGCCGCTCGAAAGGTCGACGACGAGATCCGCGAGCTCATGGAACAAGGGGTGCCCATGCCTTTCGGGCTGATCTCCCCCCACCCCAAGTTAAAGGACCGGGCGATCGTCGCGGCGGGGCTTGGACGTTACCAAGAGACGACCAAGCGCCTGAAGGAGCACTTCTCGAGCCGCGAGCGCACGGTCGACGCGGAGCTCAGGCAAAAAATCAAGAAAATGCGGCGCGAGCTTGGCTTGGACATAGCCTACCTCTGACCGCATTGAAATAAGCACGTTCACCATAATTTGTTTGGTTGAGATGTCGGGAAAAACCAACGTGTTCGATGCGCTGGCTAGGCCGATCCGAAAGCTGCTGGCCGAGCGGGAATTCACCGAGCCCACGCTACCTCAGACCGAGTCGATCCCGAAAATCCTCGAGGGCAAAAATGTGCTCCTCATCGCCCCAGCAGGGACTGGAAAAACCGAGGCCGCATTTTTACCCGTGCTCCACCAGCTCCTGCTCTCCCCCACACGCGAGCGGGGGATCAAGCTCGTCTACATCACCCCCCTCCGGGCACTCAACCGGGATATGCTCGAGCGCCTTGAGTGGTGGTGCCGCGCCCTCGACCTCCGAATATCGGTCCGCCACGGGGACACCGAGGCACGCGAGCGCCGGGCGCAGGCCCTGTTCTCACCCGATGTGCTGATCACGACCCCCGAGACGCTACAAATTTTTCTGATGGGGCGGAGGCTCAGCCAGCACCTGCGGGCAGTGCGGTGGGTAATAATTGATGAAGTCCACGAGCTCGCGGACAACAAGCGCGGGGCCCAACTCTCCCTCACGCTCGAGCGCCTGCGCAAGCTCCGCGGGGGAGAGTTCCAGCTCATCGGGCTCTCGGCCACAATTGGCTCCCCGCAGGAGGTCGCCCGATTCCTTGTGGGCGTGGGCAGACCCTGCGAGGTCATCGACGTCAGCGTGGCGCGGGAGCTCGAGCTCGATGTTTCCTACCCCGTGGCGACCAAGCGCGACGAACGGCTGGCCTCGGAGCTCTACACCTACCCCCCGGTCGCCGCCCGCTTGCGCGCGATCCGGAAGCTCATTGAGGACCACGGCTCCACGCTGGTTTTCACGAACACCCGCCCGACAGCTGAAATCTTGGCGAGTCGCTTCCGCCTCTGGGACCTTCGATTCCCACTGGGCGTCCACCACGGGTCGCTGTCGGCGTTCACTAGGCTCCGGGCCGAGCGGGGGCTCAAGGGGGGCGAACTCAAATCGATTGTTTGCACTTCATCGATGGAGCTCGGAATCGACATAGGGCGCATCGACCTCGTCATCCAGTACAATTCCCCTCGCCAGGTGACCCGCCTGCTCCAGCGCGCGGGTCGCAGCGGCCATCGGATAGGTGAGGTGGCCAAGGGGGTGATCATGGTCCAGGACCCCGACGATGCGCTCGAGTCGATCGTGATCGTCGCCCGCTCCCACCAACGAGAGCTCGAGCCGGTGGTGGTCCCCGAGAAGCCGCTCGACGTGCTCCTCCACGCGCTCGTCTCGATCACGGCGGTTCAGCGCAGGGGCAGCGTCGATGAGGCGTACGAGCTCTTCCGCCGCGCCTATCCATTCAGAAATCTCGAGCGGGGGGACCTGCTCAAGGTGCTCGGGTTCGCGCAGAGCTTGGAGCGACGGCTGACGTGGGTTTCCGAGGATGGGAAGGATTTTGCCCGCCCCCGAGCGACCGAGCGGGTCTTCAACTACTACTTTTCGAACCTCTCGATGATCCCCGAGCTCCGGCAGTACCTGGTGGTCGATGATGAGCGCGGGCAACCGGTCGGGGTCCTCGATGAGTCTTTCGTCGCTGAGTACGGCGAGCCCGGGGTGAAGTTCGTGATCGGGGGGGAGCTCTGGCGCATCCTGCAGGTGTTCCGCGACAAGGTCTACGTGAAGCCCGACGAGGACCCGCTCGGGGCGATCCCGACCTGGATAGGCGAGCAAATCCCCGTGCCCCACTCGGTGGCCCAGGAGGTGGGGAAGCTCCGGGCGCAGCTCGAGGAGCTCGTGCGCGCGGGCAAAAAGTTCGAGGAGGCGGCCGCGGAGCTCGCTAAGCGCTATGGGGCGGACGAGGGGACGATGCGGCTCGCGCTCGCCGACGCCCACCGGCAGGTCGAGGCAGCCCTACCCCTGCCCACGGACCGACGCCTCACGGTGGAGAAGACCGAGGAAATCTGCGTGGTTAACGCATGTTTTGGAACCCTAACCAACCGAACGCTCGCCCGATTGCTCGCCTACAAGGCATCGGCCGAGCTCGGGGAGACGACCGCGACCTCCGTAGACCCCTACCGGATCCTGCTCCGCTCTGAAACGCTCGAACCGGAGGGCGTGATCGAGATCCTGCGCGGCGGGCTGAGCGCGGACCTCCAGCGGGACCTCCGGAAGATCGTCGAGGAGAGCCGGTTCTTCAGGTGGCGGCTGGCGCAGGTGGCTAGGCGGATGGGGGTGCTCGAGCGAGAGGCCGAGCTCACAAGCGCAGTCCTGGACAAGATCATGCGCGCACTCAAGGGCACCCCAGCATTTGAGGAAACGTTCAAGGAGGTCGTGCATAAGGACCTCGATTTAAAGCGCACGCTCGGGGTGCTCGAGCGCATCCGCAAAGGTGAAATCGAACTCATCTCATTGGGGGAGCGGGCCGAACCCACGCCCGTGTCCAGCTTGGCGT
>JAUWBN010000021.1 GCA_030601675.1 Hadesarchaea archaeon
TGTGGCAAGGAGTGCGAGGTTCCCTTCAAGCCGACCGAGGGCAGACCTGTTTATTGCAGGGATTGCTTCCAGAAGCACCGATCAGAGAGCAGAGGTCCACCGCGCTTTTAGATGGGCAGGTTCTGGACTGTTCTTGTTGGCTAGCGGTAGCTTTACTGAAAATTCAAGTATTTGGGAACGATAACAATTATCAAAACAACCGAGATGGGATGGTTGATATGGAAATGATTAAAACCCCCGCTTGCTTTTCGACAAAGTACCCCATAATTGATGTTGAGATAAAGAATGAATCGCTTGACGCGCAAGGGAGATTCGACCCTCGGAGAGGGGAAATCTGCATCGCCGGGTTCTTTATAGATGATAAAATAACTCAATTCATGTTAAAGGACGAATCGAAAATAGAGGAATTTGGGCAGGCTGTAAACGATTTTCTCGGGACGATGAATGGGAAGGAAGCATATGCGTTCAATGTCAACATGGAGGAGGGATGTTTCACCGAACTTCTGGGCCACTCCCCGAGAATCTATGAGATAAAGCCGTTCAGCGGGCGAGGTGCCACAAAGGAATACTTTTTCAAATATCTTGTCAAAAAGAAAATCGAGACTCCCGACTCGATATGTTTCAAGGACCCCCTAGATGGAAGAAGCAAACTCTGCGCAGAGTATTGGCAGAAGGGCCGTTTTGAGGATGTCAGAAAACACAACCTCTGTTGCCTGACGAAAGAAGCGAAGATACTGGAACACCGGTATTTCATGGTAAAGGAGTTTTCTCCCCTCATAGATCGGAACGACTGGCTGAAACCCGGCGCTACTTTACCTCCAGTCTAAAGCCCGCTTCAAGATATGTGAGAAGTCTTTAAGATCACTTTTCGGACTTTAGGCGCAAAAGCGACTAAAGGTGCAAAGCCTTTGGGTGGGGGTCATTTAAAAGGAGGAAAAAAATTACGGCGAGGTGGGCGGCTAGGATGCGTACAGAAACGCGAACCCGGCGAGGTAAAAAGCGTAAACGGCGAGCAACGCCAGCCCTTGACCACGCGTCAACCTTCGCCCCCTCCACATGAACCCCAACAGCAGCGCCATCGCGGCGAGCATCACGGAGTTGCTGAACCAGAGCGCTTGGGAGTCCACCGCCAATGGCCTTATCAACGCTGCGCTGCCGATGATGAGTGTAGCGTTGAAAATGTTCGAGCCTATGATGGTGCCCACGGAGAACTCCGGCAACCGCTTGGAGATGGAGATGATTATCGTGGCCAGCTCGGGGATCGACGTCCCGATGGCGACCAACGTGAAACCTATTGCTGCCTCTGGAACACCCACACCTAAAGCAATTCCCACACAGGAGTAAATCAGCAGCCTCGCTCCGATAATCACTCCAACCGTGCCCAGAATGAACAGGAGTATCGACCTACCCAACCTCTTCTGCTCGCTTGGGACTTTTTTCCTCGTCTTTCTCGCCTCCCTCTTCAGCACGAACCTCAAGAAAAGCGCAAAAATCGCTAACAGGAGCATGCCCTCTACCGGCCCGACCACACCGTTGAGCGCCATCGCCGCGAGCGCTCCGCCAACGGCCAGCATGATAATCCCCTCGCCGAGCCTCTCCCGCCTAACTTGGGCCACGCCGAATATCGCGGCGAGTGCCAAGATTGGAGTGATGTTGATGATGTTGGAGCCGACCACGTTCCCGTAGGAGATGCCGACGTTGCCGAACCAAGCCGACATGGTGGAGGTGAAGAACTCTGGCACCGAGGTTGCAAAAGCCACAAGCGTTAATGCTATTATGACTTGGGACACGCCGAGCGCGCGAGCGATCCTGCACGCCGAGTCGACGAAGACATTGCCCGCTTTCGCAATGAGTAAGATGGCAGCGATAAACACTAAGATAAACTCAATCAATTTTTACCTCCCGGGTCTTGGATACGAATTCGAAGAGTACCGGCGTGCGCAACGTTGTGGTGAGTATCGTCATCACCAACCTCTCGTAGGTGAGATAGACGGCGAGACATTTAATACAAGCTATTATAAAAGTTGAATTGGAGGAACCTAGATTCGATGGTCAGATATCTCATCCGTGGCCTAATCGATGGTTCTCTGTCCACGCTCGGTATAGTTATCGGCGCCAGCATCGCTATCGGCCTAAGCCAGGAAGCGGTACGAATTGTTGTAGCCGCTGGGATTGGGGGCGGAATCGCGAACGGGCTCTCAAATATCATCGGAGCATTCGCAGCCGAGAAAACTGTTGCCCACAAGGAACTGGAGAGGATCGAGCGGGCAATGCTCAAACGTGGCGCGATCAAGAACAGCGGGCTATACAGAAAGACCGAGAAGAGGATCCTCTCGAGCAGCGTGATAGATGGGTTGGCGACGATTGGCGGGTCGCTAATCCCCGTACTGCCGTTTTTCATTCTGCCCGCGCTTCCGGCGTTGGAGTGGTCTGTAGCCGTGACACTCGCGCTTTTCTTCGCTATAGGGATATACATCGGCAAGGTCTCGAGGGAGAACCTCGCGCTCTCAGGCTTTAAGATGGTATTGTTTGCCGCAGCGACCGCGGGAATCGCTGCTCTAATAAAAATAGTTATGTAATATCTAGGTCTTCCGCCAGAGAATTTCGCCTCGTGCTTCTATTTGCAAAATTCGATGGTAGGGGATCTCCACCTCACCCTCGGGCGAAGCCACGCGCATGAAGCCGCGCCCTAGCTCGAGGATGTCGCTGCCCTCTATGACGCGTTTATCGTTGGGGGCGCCCCGATGCAGGATCGTCACCTTGGCGCTTTGGAGCTCGTCCTCGCCGCCCCACTTCAGCTTGTTCAACATCTCGCGCGCTCCCATTTAGGTCAGTAGAATTTATCCAATTTACTATTTGAGTTATTGCCCAGCGCTTAACCGATGAACTCGAGCGCATCTAACACGTGCCTGCGCGCATCTCTCTCGGCGAGCGGGCCGTGTCCGGGGTACAATCGCTCCGCCTCAAGCTTTGCCAGCTCCCGCAGCGAACGGGCCAATGCCTCGCCATCTCCAGTCGGCAGGTCCACGCGCCCAACGCCGTCGCAAAAAAGCGTGTCGCCTGAGAACAAAATTTTTTGCTCGGGCTCGTAGAGGCTTATGCTGCCCCGGGTGTGGCCGGGGGTGTGAAGAACCTCGAGCGTGAGTTCGCCCAGTTTGACCCAATCGCCTCGATGGAGTTCGCGTGCTACTTCAAGGGGCTCAAACGTTTTGCCGGGACCCTGGGCAAGCGTGATAACCTGGTCGCCTTTTCGTAGCAGTCCTGCCTCGAGCTCGTGAATCGCCACTTCGCAACCAGAGGCGCGGACGAAGTCGCGGTCGCCCCCCACGTGGTCGTAATGGCAGTGGGTGTTGATAATGAGCTCGATATCGCTCGGCTTCAGGTTAAACTTGCCGAGGTTTCGTTTGACCTCCTCGAAGTTTTGTCCCGTGCCAGCGTCGATGAGCGCGATGACCTCGTCGATGATTAAATAGATGTTCGAGTCGAACGGGCCGCCGCCGATTTGGTGGATTTGCATAAACGTGCCTCGGATTATCCCTTTATAAGCCGTATAAATTACTTTCGCTGACCTCTCTCCCCCAAAGGCGCTTAAAATAGTTTCGAGAAGCAACGCTTGGAGGTGATGTAAATACCCTCAGGCCCAATCCATAAATCATTAAAAATCCATCTTAGGGGCCTTCTTCAACTTAAAAAACCTGTTTACATTTCCCTCGATCCCGGTTATCAAGTCGAACTCTTTGAATCTGCAAAAGGCGCAATTGGGAGTTATAGGTCTTTAGCCAAATATCTAACCAAAATATTGGGCAGAAAAATCTTCTTCCAGCATTTCAAAAGATGGAGGACAGGTAAGCAAAAACACAAACACCAGACTGTGAATTCATTTGTTCCGCTAGACGTCGTCGTTGCTTTGTCAAATATCTTATCAAAAGAAAATTCGAAATTCGACCATATTGAGATAGAACGGCATCTGTTAAGCATCGGAAACAAAAAAGGAACGCGTCGTATTAGGCATCCACGCTTTCCTATCTCTCTCCAAAATCCAAGTATTGCAGCCGTTGTTGGGCATATACTCCATGATGGGTATCTTAGTAAGGAATTTAGACCTGTGTATTACGGTAGAGAACCCGAAAACATTTCCCATTTCAAAGAAAATGTCCAAGGAGTGTTTAACTGTAAGATAGAGTTTAGCGAAAAAGTTGTAAATGGATATCCTAGAGTCACATGCCCGACCGTACTCGGGTATTTATTAGCCTTCCTTGGTATCCCTCGCGGTAACAAGGTCAAAAATGATGTCTTTCCTCCCCTTTGGTTGATAACCTGCGGAGAGAAATCAATCAGAGCTTACTTACGAGCATTCATTGCCGACGAGGCGAATATTATGAAACGACGGAGGGGAGGTTATATCAGAGTGAAGCTTGCCTCCAGTGATACTACGCGACCTTCTAAATTATTGCTAGCTAACTGGAGATTATTCAAGATCATTGGGATTACCCCCAGCCGAATAAGATTTGCTTCATCTAGAAAAACGAAAAAGGGAGAGATTCGCGCATCTTGGGAATTTTTCATCCGGTCTAAGAGAAACCTTAAGATTTTCAACGAGAAAATAGGGTTCATTCAGAAAAATAAACAAGCGAAGCTCGATGAAATTTTAAGAAACTATTATTACTCAGAACATGTCTTCTTACGAGATGATTTTCGGGGGAATTTTTTTAATGATGCTTTTCATCTTATGGGGGGAATTAACAAATACCGTAAATGGCTTGAGTTGAAGCTCGGCCGCAGGATTCATTTCGCGTCGATACGAAATTGGGTTACTGGGCGTCATTCAGCACCGCTTGATGTAATTGGTGCCACCGCTATGTTGTTAAACTCCCGAGAACTAAAGTGCTCACTTATTGACCTATGCTCAAACATCGTGCACTATACGCCAAGTCATAATGCTAAAGTTCTTGTTTCGCTTCAAATGCTATCCGACGATTTAGAAAGTTTAGGGTTCAAGGTTCCTTAACTCAACCTCGCTGGCAATTCTCAAAGCACTTTCGTATTCTTCACGGGTTATGCGCCTGTTTATCTCTTCGTATTTCTCAGCTTTGTAGCGGGGCCTATACTGATTCATTATGTTGACCCTGACCATCGGGCCCAAGTTATCGACTATCCACTTTAGGATCGGCTTGGTACAGCATGAGATATGGCCTGGCATGACGAGATGTCGAATAATTAACTCCGCATCAGCAAATGCGAGCCTATGATTTCGAGAAACCACTTCAAGGTATTTGGGCACTTTGGAATATCGAAGCGCACAGTTGTTATCATACCATTTAAAGTCACTTAAGTAAATATCCTGCGTGCAAAACAGCAATTTCGCTGCTTCTAAGCTGTAGAACATGTTAGAGTTCCACACTGAACTGAGACTTGCTTCGCATTCGTTCAGCGCCTCCAAAATAGTGTGTAAATTAGGGTCAGGATTACCACCGACAAAGTTTACGTTTCTTGCTCCATCTCTTTTCGCACCTTCGATAAGTTTAGCCAACGTTTGCGGCGAAACTTCCACACCAGAGTCCGGATATTGAGAGATGTCCCAATTCTGGCAAAACTGGCATTGAAACGTACAACCGTTAAAGAAAATGGTGTATGAAGGCACCAAAACGCTTTCCTCGCCATGATGCATGAACTCGGACGCTATGCGCGAACGCTCGCCAACGCCGCAAAACCCGACTTCGCCCGCCGTTCGATCGACCCCGCACCGACGCTCGCAGAAGTGGCAGGATTTTAAAATCCTTTTGGCGAGTTCCACTTTCAAATCGAGCAATGAAGTTTCGGGCTTCTTCAAATCTTCGAGCTTTGCTTTGCCCGCATCGATGCGCGAGAGCAACTTGCGGAACTCCTCCAGCCCCCGCTCGTGGGCGCGCCAGAGCTCCTCATCGCTTGCCGAGAGATCGACCCTCACCCTCACGCGCTTGCACACCAAAAAGCGCGCCGGGAGCTTGCCCCCCATGACCGCGAAATATCGCGCCAACGATTTCCTCGCTCGCTCGTCCTTGAGCACGGCAACGGCGTCCGGCCGAAATATCCGCCACATCCCGTGTGCCCCAATTATGTTTTTAATCGCCCGCCCTAAAGAGCGTTCAGCAAGAACTGTAAATGAGTATCACCAAACTTGGAGGATCGCATGAAACTACTTTAAGAGGTTAAAGGAGCTTGCTCCGGGTGCACAGACTTAAAGGTTTATTAGACGATCAATACAGTCGTCGCCTATACCTCAAAACCAATGCAATCATCGCCAAGCACAAACCACAAGTCACAACACTAGACAAAATGAGGGCAACGCTGTGAGCCAAAATTCCATAAACGGCCCAGAGAAAAGCGCCCGCGGACAATATTATCCAAAAAGGTAAGGAGATGTCCCCGACCTGCTTCGTCGTGGCTGTTTTCAGTATCTGCGGAAGCATTGCCCCGTTTATTAAACAGGCAGCAACGATTCCGAGTATCTCGATTTCAATCGCACTCATGTAGGATCCGCTCACTCCAATGTTTTGTTCACGGAAGAATTAGCATGGAATCAATAAATAGGTGCGACGCTTGGCTATATTTGATGAGGGGCTCTCTGAAGAAACTCTTATCTCCAAATAGAAAACCAAAGGGGAAAGGCGAAGAGCCCGTTGCCCGAAAGCCGAGGCGAGGAGAACCCCTCGTGAGGGCGGAGGGGATCGTCGCCCACCCTTCCGATGAATCGGGAACCCAGTCCTAGCCTAGCGGGCGCAACGCATAGATTGGCGGCCGAGCCTCCGGCACACTTATGGAGCTTGTCGGTTGAGACCTCCCCACCCCTGTCCGGAAGAGATTCAACGGGGGCTATGAGGTCGACGTTCGCATCCCCAACTGCCACAACGGAAGCTTTCACGGAGATCCTCCTCGAAAAGTGTACTTGGTTTTGTTTGAGACAATTAAACTTTAGCGAAGTCAAGAGATCTGAATCTCGATCGAAGCGGTACAATCTTAGAGTATGCTGATGGGGTCATCGTGGGCACAAGCCTGAAGAAGGACGGAATAATAGAAAACCCCGTCGATGTCGATAGGGTAAAAGAGTTTATGCTGGCGGTGAAAAAAGCGAGGAAGAAATAGGAAATTAGAAATTCTTAATACAACAACTCCCTAAAATTGTCGTGGTGCCTAGATGCTAATTGTAGCTGGATCTGCGTCTTCGAAACTTGCTGAGCGCGTCGCAAAGCAGCTCAAGTGTAAGCTGACAAAGCCCGAGCTCAGGCTATTCCCAGATGGCGAACTTTACGTGCGCATTCCTGCCGACGTAAAGGGTGAAGATGTCGCCATAATTCAATCGACTTGTCATCCGCCGAACCGGAATTATATGGAGCTCTTCCTCCTGCTCGATGCCGCGAGGGACCTCGGTGCGGAAGAAGTCACGGCAATTGTACCTTATTTTGCCTACGCACGACAAGACAAACGCTTCAAGGAAGGAGAGGCGGTGAGCCTTCAGACAGTAACAAAATTGATCGAAAGTATCGGCACGGACAAGATTTACACGATAGATATGCACGCCCACAGGATCGGGGACATTCAGGAGATTTTCAAAGTCCCCGCTATAAACCTCACCGCAGCGCCCCTCCTGGCCAAATACTTGGCCGATAATTACCGACTCAAGGATCCCGTGATCATCGGACCGGACGAGGAGGCGGAAGGGTGGGCAAAGAGCGCAGGTAAAGCCATAGACGCCGACTGGGATTACATGGTAAAGAAGAGACTGGGGCCGGAAGAGGTCGAGATCAAGCCCCGGGAGCTAGAGGTCGAAGGCAGGGATGCTATGGTGATTGATGATATCATCAGCACCGGCGGGACGATGGTGGAGGCTATTAAAATTTTGAAAAAACATGGGGCACGAAAGATTTACGCGGCATGCACCCACGCGATCCTCGCTGGCGATGCCCTAGGGAAGGTACGCAAGGCGGGCGCTGAGGACATCTTTGCCACCGACACTATCGAGCAAAAAATCAGCAAGGTTTCGGTCGCTCCCATCATCGTAGACGCTATCCGCTAGGGTTTGAACATGCAGAGATTGATGTTCACGCTTTCAGGCGAGCACTCGACACTGCCGGTGGCTGAGGCAATAGCGGCAATCAAAGCCGAACACCGTGCCTACCAAGTGCTCGAACAGCTCGATCAAGTGCTTGTTGCTGAGACCAAAGTAAGCCCGGAGGTGCTAGCCTCACGCCTCGCGATGTGCCACGAGATATGCCTGCACCTCTGCACCGCCCACGCCCGCGAGAAGGAAATCCTTGAAGCCGTTGGGAGCTCAGACATCGTCGACCTCATCCCCCACGGGAAGAGTTTCGCGGTGCACCTGAAGCGCGTGAAGCGTAGCTCGCCAGGGATCGATACGCTGAAACTCGCCAAACACGTCGCCAACCTCATCGCGGAGGAGATCGAGTTCAAGGTCGACCTGGCCCACCCCGATATTGAGCTCTTGGGGGTGCTGACGGGGGAGCGGTGCGCGCTTGGAATAACGGCCGCACGAGTGGACCGGCGCCAGTTCGCGCGACGCAAGCCCACCCTCAGGCCAGTCTTTCACCCGGGAACCCTGATGCCTGCCTTCGCCCGCTGCATGGTCAACCTAGCTCGGACCCCTCGGGGGGGTACCTTCCTCGACCCCTTCGCGGGTGTGGGCGGCATTCTGCTCGAGGCCGGGCTGATCGGGGCAAAGGTGACCGGCATCGACATCAACCGTGAGATGGTCGAAGGGGCTCGAAAAAACCTCGAGGCGAGCGGAATAACCGATTTTCAACTCATGGTGGGGGATGCTCGAAAGCTTCCGGCACTTGTGGTCGATGCTGTTGCGACGGACCCCCCCTTCGGGCGCCAAGCGACGACCGGGGGCGTTGAGCTCAAGGAGCTTTACGGGGAGGCGTTGCCTTCGATCGCGGGGGTGCTTAAACGCCGAGGTTATGCCTGTATCGCCTCGCCCGCGGAGCTTGAACTCAAGGAGTTGGCCGAAGGGGCTGGACTTCGAACGATCGAAACCCATGAACAGCGGGTGCACCGAAGTTTGACGAGGAGAATTTACGTCTTCAGGAGGAAATAAGTGAAGCTCACCTTCCTCGGAACCAGCGGAAGCATCCCGACGCCCCAGCGAGGGTTGCCCGCAATAGCCTTGAAGCGCGAGCGCGAACTCCTCCTCTTCGATTGCGCGGAAGGAACGCAACGCCAAATGGCCCGCGCTGGGCTGAGCCCGCTAAAGCTCGACACCATCTTTATAACCCACCTTCATGGCGACCACTTCCTCGGCCTCGCGGGACTCGTTCAAACGATGTCGCTGACGGGCCGGGAGCGAAAGCTCGAAGTCTACTGCCCCAAGGGCGAGGGCGAACGCATCAAGGACTACCTCCAAATCCCCCACTACACCCTCACCTTCGAGGTGGAGGTGCGCGAGCTGGAGGCGGGGGAGGAGCTTAAACGTGGGGGCTATCGAATCCTGACATCCGATGTCGATCACCCCGTACCCTCACTCGCTTACGCCTTAGCCGAGAACCAACGACCCGGTAAGTTCTACCCGGAGAAAGCGACCGCCCTCGGGGTGAAGCCGGGCCCTGATTTTTCCCGCTTGAAGTCGGGTGAGAGTATCGAGCTTCGTGATGGAAAAATCGTCAAACCCGAGCAGGTGATGGGGCCACCCCGCCCCGGGCGAAAAGTGGTGTACACAGGCGATACCCGGCCGAGCAAGCACATCGTCGAGCTCGCCCGAGACGCCGATGTGCTCATCCACGACTGCATGCTCGCCGACGAGCTCGCTGAAAAGGCGGAGGCGGCTGCCCACTCGACCCCCAGCGAGGCCGCAGAGGTGGCGAAGCAGGCCGACGTCAAGCAGTTGGTGCTCATCCACATCAGCCCGCGCTATGAGGATGACGCTCCGCTCCTCGAGCAGGCACGAAAGATTTTCCCGAACACCGTCGTCGCACGCGACCTGATGGAGCTAGAAGTTCGGCTCAAAAAATAATGGGGCTCAGATGGAGGTTTAGCTCATCTTGAATCGCGTAACTCTCTTCTCGTCATTGCCCCAACTAATTTAGAATTTTCATGACATTTGAACTTTTCAGAGATCCTCGAAATTTTTACATTTAAAGCTTGAAATCGGTGAAGCTGAGAAATAAACCCGTTTCCCGATGAAAATCTTGACCTAAGGAAACAACACTTTAAGTCACGATTTTTTCAAACGCTCGTTCCTTCCAAGCTCGTCGTATCTCTAAGGCTATCCTGTCTCCCATGCTCATCCTTCTTTGATACTTCGCATTCGCATATTGTGATCCTATTCCCTGATGCACGTTGGTTCCCCCGCCATGCCTCACTGCAATATCCTGCGTAACCGGAAGGTGCATGAAGACCTTTCCCTCTGGAGCGTCATAGATGCCATACTCGACCGCTACGCCCGGCACCTCAGCCCACGTTATGAGCGTCTGCAAGCACCACGCTCCGATTAAACCAGGGGGCTCGTATTCTCGGGTCGCCATGAGGAAAGCGTCGGCAAATCTATGAACATCTTTTAATAAGGATTCACGCAAGCTCATAGCAACGTGAGCCGTGACCTCAAAGGATGGAATTTTATTAAGTTTTTGCTGTACGTCGACAGGAAGCCTCTTCAAACCATCGAGTATGGTCTCCCTCCGTTCATCGATCGAGAGGAATTCGTTTGCGAGGTGAACTCTTGCTTTCTCTAAACTGACCCCATAAAGTTCGGCAAATGTATCATCAACATCTCCCCAATCTTTTTCCGCGCTTAATGGAGAGAAGAAGAAATTGAAGTTCGCGTGAGGACCCAGGACTCTTTCCTCCACCCTTGCGCTTTCCAAGGCCTCTCGATCAAGGTTTTCAGCTTTCATTTCCTTTCTAACTTTTTCCTCCAAGTCAGCAGAATCCGCTGCAAAGATGAACTCCCTCTCAAATTTGCGAGAGGGATGCTCGGCTTTCATCAGCACTGGCCCCTCGATTGGTTCCTTGAATTTGATCCCGCCCTCCACTATCTTGAACTCATATGATTTGGGATAGGGTATCCCCGCTTTCTCCGCGAACCAATAATAATCGCGGTCAACCTCCCCGCGGTTCTCGATTTTGAGAAGTTTTCTTGAACCCATAATAGGGATTGCGAATTTTTTCTCGATTAAGCTGCAATGCTCATCACCCCCAACGTAAACCGTAAAGGCTCGGTTAGGTATCTGTACACATTCCAAATTTATCAAGTCATCAACGTGTTTAACGACATCTGAATATTTATCGAGGACGACCAAAGCACATTTCCACTTTGAATTTTTTTTAATATCCCTCGGATCCTTAACGCAGATCATATCCCTCTTTACAAGCTCCGGGAGGTCCTCAACCTCCTCGCCCGGCTCCCCTACAATCGGATTTTGGAGATAGATCCTCGCCCTCTTCTCAGTGGTATAGATTACAGATCTTAACCCGTAGTTTCGTGCGCCATACCTCGCATCTAACGCCGAGTGCGAACCTATGATGAGCTCAATCGGCTCTCGATATCTCTTCACTACCTCCTGCATCTCCTCTCTTTCAATCACATCATCCACCCTCTTTTCGTCATCGCCCCAACTAATTAGAATTCTCATGACATTTGAACCTTTCAGCCCCTCAAAGTTTTATGTTTAAAGCTTGGAATCAGTAAAGCTGAGAAATAAACTCATTTCATAAGCTAAACGCGTGTCATTTTCTTAGGTGGGGGTCTTTTTTCTCAAACTGCCGCCTGAAGAGAGATAACTGTCTATCGCCCTAGCGGCTTTTTTTCCATCCCCTATTGCCGAGATCACCGTCGCCGACCCGCGAGTAATATCTCCTCCTGCGAATATCCCCTCTCTACTCGTTGCACGCGTTTTTTCATCTACCATAAAATATCCACGTTTGTTTGTTTGCACGCTAGTTGCACTTCTCGCCACGATGGGATTCGCTGTCGTCCCAATTGCGTTGACAACCATGTCCACTTGCATGATGAAGTTCGATCCCTCGATGGGAAGCGGCTTTCTTCTCCCAGATTCGTCTGGTTCTCCCAGTTGCATCTTAATACACTCCATGCCGGTAACGTTTCCCTTCTCATCACCTAGGATCCTCACGGGCAGAGTAAGAAAATCGAACACTATGCCCTCTTCCTCAGCGTGAGCAATTTCCTCTACCCTGGCCGGCGCCTCTTCTTTGGTCCTTCTGTAAACCACACGCACCTCCTTCGCACCCAGCCTCAAAGCGGTCCTTGCGGCATCCATAGCCACATTCCCCGCCCCTATGACAACCACTTTTTTACCTACCTTGATAGGCGTGTCAAATTCGGGAAATTTGTAAGCCTTCATGAGGTTAGAACGTGTCAGGAACTCGTTGGCAGAGTATACATCGTTTAAATTTTCCCCAGGTATGTGCATAAACTGGGGCGCACCGGCACCGTTCGCAAGAAATATTGCATCAAACTCTTCCCCTAATTCATCGACGCCTTTTGTGAGCCCCACCACGAAATCTGTTACGACTTTCACACCGAGCTCCTTGATTTTGTCTACTTCAGATTCTACGATTCTCTTCGGCAATCTGAACTCAGGAATCCCATAAGTCAAAACACCCCCCGGTTTATGAAGCGCCTCGAATATCGTTACATCATAGCCCATCTTCGCTAGATCTGCTGCACAGGTCAAACCAGCTGGTCCAGAACCCACGACCGCGACCAGTTTTCTCTTCTTTTTTATCTCCGGCAATTTCTCCTTTGTATCCTGTTTTCTTGCCCAATCGGAGACAAAACGTTCCAGCCTCCCTATGGTAATCGGCTTGCCCATTTTATTGTAAACACATACGCGCTGGCACTGTTCCTCCTGCGGACAAACCCTTCCGCACATGGCAGGGAGGTTATTTGTTTTTAATATCTCAAGGTATGCGCTAGCAAAATCCTCCTCGACTATCTTCCGGATGAACTGTGGGATGTGAATCTCAGCTGGACAGCCCCCCACACATGGCGGCGGGTCGCACTGCAAACACCTCTGCGCCTCGTAGATAGCATCTCCCTTTTTGTACCCTAGTGGCACTTCGTCAAAGTTGCGGGTCCTTTTTTTAGGATCTTGCTCAGGCATCGGGCGCTGAGACATTTTCATTCGCTCGGGAACGGGTATCATGTCAGCCATTTTTTTCCCCATATGATTTTTCGTGGGGCTCAAAGGAGAGTTTTTCCTGCCGCCCATATCGCGCTAGTCGGTTCATGAACTCCGGCCAGTCCACTAAATGCCCGTTGAACTCCGGACCATCCACACAGACGAACTTTGTCTCACCACCCACGGTAACCCTGCATGAGCCACACATGCCAGTTCCGTCCACCATGATGGCGTTCAAGCTGACGATCATCTCCACTTGGTACGGTTTGGTGACCTCACAGGCAGCTTTCATCATCGGAGCAGGACCGATAACCCACACCTTTTTCACGTCCTCCTCCCTTCGCAGCACTTCATCTAAAACCTCCGTTACGAAACCCTTCCTCACGTAACTTCCGTCATCGGTGGTAATCAAGAGTTCGGAGGAAGCTTTTCGCATCTCCTCCTCCATGATGATTAAATCCTTTGTTTTTGCGCCGATGATCGCTATGACTCGGTTACCCGCTTCTTTCAGTGCTCGTGTTATGGGATAAACGCAGGCGATACCCGTTCCTCCCCCAACGGTCACCACGGTTCCATAGTTGCTGATTTTGGATGGATTACCCAGAGGTCCGACAAGGGAAAAGAGTTCATCCCCCTCGTTCATTTGAGAGAGCTGAGCTGTAGTTTTACCTACGACTTGAAATACAATGCGTATCCATCCATTTTCTCGATCGTAGTCGGCAATGGTCAGTGGGATCCGTTCTCCTCTTTCATCAGTCATTAAGATTATGAACTGTCCCGGTTTGACCCTCTTTGCGATCAGCGGGGCGGTGACTTTGAGTGAAATGATATTCGGGGCAATTTCCCTTTTGGTGATTATCTTAGGCAATCCGACTCCCCATCAAATACATTATTACCATTGCGTTATTATTGCATTGTTATAGCAGCGTATTGTAACATTGGTGGTGTAATAGCATATTGAGCACATTATTAATAGCTTATTTTAATAAACGCTGCGAGTTTTAGAATATGCTGCAATTGTTGCTCTGGCTCCTACCAGTGGTTGATGTCTTCGCGTTCAAGCGAATCGTGGCGTATTACCGCTCGCTTGGCATTCGTGTTCCGATGAGTCATGCAAAGCTCGGAATGGTCGAGCGATGGATCGGCTACTTGCC
>JAUWBN010000008.1 GCA_030601675.1 Hadesarchaea archaeon
TTCGTGGCGCCGAGCTTTTTAAGTGCATCGTACGCTTTTTGACCAGCTGTTGTGAGCTCTGCCATCGGGTCACCTCGATTTTCGTTTCCTTCTGCCAGCGGCGGGCTTGAAACCCTTACTCAAAATTTCTAAATTCATGTCCAAGGCCGGAGCTTTAAACGTCATGTAGCTAGAGCTCACGATATCCACGCCAGTAGCTACATACCTCGCGACGTTAGCCGGTTCAATGCCTCCCGACGCCTCGATCAAAACCTGATTGCGCAAGCCCACCCGCTTCAACAGCTCAATCGCGCGTTTGACCCCGGCTGGCGGCACGTTGTCGAACATCACGATATCCACGCCCGAACGAGCTGCCTCAAGCGCGTCCTTCGCGTTGCTCACCTCGATTTCGATTTTCTTCGTAAAGCTAGCTCGCCGCGCCCGCTTAACGGCTTCCTTTACCGAACCGACGAGTTTGACGTGAGGGCTTTTGATCAACACACAATCGTCGAGCCTGAAGCGGTGGGGGTCGCCTCCCCCCACTCTAACCGCACGCTTGTCGAAGCAGCTAAAGCGGGGCAATGTTTTGCGCGTCGCTGCAACGACAATCTTTGGGTTGACCTTCCTAGCTAGCTCGAGCATCTTCCGCGTAGCCGTTGCCACTCCGCTCATTCGCATGAGCAGGTTGAGAGCCACCCGTTCCGCTGCAAAGACGTTGCGAGCTTGGCCCTCGAGCCGCATCAAAACATCTCCTGCTTTGATCGTTTTTCCCTCTACCTTCGTCGCCTTCGCGTGAACACCTAACTCCTTAAAAGCGAAAGCTGCCTCCTCGACGCCAGCTAGGATGCCCGATTGCTTGGTGACGATTTCAGCTCTAGCGATGGCTCGCGCTGGCACCAGAGCTTCGCTCGTTACGTCCTCAAAGCCTATATCCTCCGCCAACATCTCGCGAATTTTCTCTCTTGCAATCGTGCTAGTCACGTGCAGCCCTCCCTGAAATTTCGAGCATGCGTTCGATCGTGACGCGAGCACGCTTTGCTACCCTCGGCGGCACCCGCACCACATTTTTCTTGTCACGAAGGGCTAGGTAAACCTTTTCAAGCGTGTGCTTTTTCATTTGCTCGCAGATTGCCGTCTCCAGCGCCGGGATGAACTCCTTCGTTGGGAACTCCCGCCTGAGCCGCTCCACCAACCCGATTTCAGTCGCAATGATAAATCGCTTCGCTGGCGATGCCTTGGCGCGCACCAACATCTGACTCGTGCTGCAGATGTGCGTTGCGAGCTGCTGAACCTCCGGATCACACTCAGGGTGGGCTAGCACCTCCGCATCCGGGTAGCGCTCCTTCAAGAGGCTGATGTCGGCTGGCGTGAACATCTTGTGGACGTAGCAGTATCCGTTCTCAGGGAGGGGGATGATGTGCTTATCAGAGCGGCGCTGCACGAACCAGGCTAGGTTTCGATCGGGGCCGAATAGCACCGTGTCCTCATCGAGCGCATTCACGACCTGCGGCGAGTTTGCAGAGGTACACGCGACATCCGATTCCGCCTTCGCTTCAGCTAGGGTGTTAACGTAAAGCACCACGGCCGCATCGGGATATTTTTTCTTTGCCTCGCGCACGGTGGTCGCTGGCAGCTGTGCGGCCATCGGGCACCTAGCTTCTGGGTCTGGTATCACCACGGTTTTTTCTGGGTTCAGCATTGCTGCCATTTCCGCCATGAAGTTTACTCCCGCAAAAACAATCAGTTCGGCATCAGCCTTGGCGGAAGTCCTGGCTAAATCCAAAGAATCTCCGATAAAATCGGCTATGAGCTGAACCTCTGGCCTCTGATAGTTGTGGGCCAGAATCATGGCCTTTTCCTTTTCCTTCAGCTTCTTTATTTTATCTTCAAGATTCTTCGAATTCATGGCGACCACTCGGCTTGTAGAGATACTCCCCCATCTACATTTATTCCTTTTGAACTAGGTCCCGATGCGAACGGCTTCTGTTATACCGCGAAGGGTCCTGATCGCTGAAAGTGCTGCTAGGTAGCTTGTTTTGGGGGTATCCGGAAATGGCACATTCCGCGCTTCGATAACGAACTCACCAGCTTTGCCACGGACGCGGATTTCGTGGATGTTTCGATCGAGCGATGGATCAGCGATGATGCGCACCTTGGTCTTGTCGAGGCCTATGCCTGCCAAACTCAGTGTCGCGGCGACGTTCACGCTCTTGGGAAATGCTTTAACCGCTTCGTGAGCCGAACCCTCGAAGACGACCCGCGGCTCCTTCAATCCAGTTAGGTTGATGCCGCGCTCGCTCAAGTATGCACTATAAATCAATGCATCGGGTGGTTTTCGCGTCGTGAGGATCGCCTCTTCGATGCCCCCCACCATTGCTGATTTCACACCATCGATGCCCAACACGGCACCCGACGGGATGTAAACCCTACGACCGCTTTGCTCGGCTGCACTGCGCACCCCCTCCAACAGCCTCTCGTCCGCAAACGCACCCACGCTCATCACCATGAGATCTTTACCCGAGCGAAGGACGTCGAGCGAGTACTGCTCTACTGCCAGCTGGGAGGCAGCCTCGATGACCAGGCCCACGGTTTTGTCGGCGTGGATCTCCGCCACACTCCTCGCTATCTGGGGTTTTGAGCGAAGCTTTTTGGCCAGCGCTTCGGATTTCTCGGGCTTCAGGTCGTAGAGCCAGGCGAGCTCGGCTTCGCCAGCCCGTCCTTCGTCGATGGCTTGAGCTAACACCGAGCTTATCGCGCCGCAGCCGATGAGAGCTACTTTCAATCCCACCACCAACCCGATTTCGACGCGGTGGAGTTAATCTTTTCCGATGGTTTTAACTTTAGCGGCGGGAAGTCCCCTTCCTTCAGGGAGGGGATGAGAACCGCCGAATACTTTCGGTGACCGCTCTCCCCGCAAAGTATTTAGGTGATTTGGGTGATAATAGATAGTGGGAACCAAAATGAGATACAAGCTCTCTCGCGGAGCGCACTCGGTGTATGCGCTGCACTATCATCTGGTGCTGGTGACGAAGTATCGGCGGAAGGTGTTCGAGGAGGCGGTGGTCGAGCGGCTGAAAGACATCTTCTACAATATCGGCCAGAAGTTTGGTGTGGAGGTTCTGATGCAGGAACCAAACAAAGATCACATTCATATTCTGTTCGCGGCGAAACCTACCACCGAGTTGACAAAATTCATCAACGCTCTCAAGGGTGCAAGCGCAAACCGCCTCTTCCACGAGTTTCCAGAACTCAAGAAAAAGCTTTGGGGTGGGCATCTGTGGAGCCAGAGCTATTGTCTGCTTACGACAGGACAGGTGAGCTTGGACGTGCTGAAGAAATACGTGGAGTCGCAGGGTGAGCGCTGATGCAACTGACCTATCGATACAGGCTCTACCCATCACGGGCGCAGGAACAGAAGCTCCTTGCCGCTCTCGACTCGTGCAGGTGGCTCTACAACCACTTCTTGGAGCGGCTGAATCGGAAGGAGAACGGCAAAACCCCGCGACGCTACAAGCTTCAGGCAACGCTACCGAAGCTGAAACGAGAGCGCCCCGAGCTGAAGCAGGTTCACTCGAAAGTCTTGCAGATGGTTCTCCACCAGCTCTACTCGAACCTCCGCGCCCTCGCCGAGCTGAAGCGAAACGGCAGGAAAGTCGGCAGGCTCCGCTTCAAGGGACGCGGCTGGTTCAAGTCGTTCACCTACAACCAGTCGGGCTTCAAGATCATCGAGGGACACGGGAAGCGCAGGGAGCTGCGGCTGTCGAAGATAGGTGAAATTCCAATCGTGCTACACCGCGAGCTAGATGGCGGGGTCAAGCAGGTTCACATCAAGCGCGAGCGTTCGGGCAAGTGGTTCGCCTGCTTCAGCATCGAGGTTGATGAAACACAGAAAGTCAAGAAAATCTCCAAGCCCGTCGGCATAGACCTTGGCATCACACACTATATCGCCGATACCGATGGTAACTTCGTCGAGCACCCGCATAACATCGCCAAGTCTGAGTGGAGACTGAAGCGGGAGCAGCGCAGACTTTCGAGGAAGAAGCGCGGCTCAAAAAATAGGGTAAAGCAACGTCTCAAGCTGGCACTTGCCCACGAGCGAATCCGCAACCAACGCCTCGACTTTCTCCATAAGCTCAGTCGGCACTACATCAACAGTCACGACTTCATCGCTGTTGAGGATCTGGGTGTAAAAGAGCTAATTGAGATGGCCCACAACGGAAAAAATCGTGCGGACGCAGCTTGGGCCACCTTCCTTCATATGCTCACCTACAAGGCCGAGAGAGCTGGCAGGTGGGTCGAGAAGGTTGAGCCGTGGGGGACGACGGATAGGTGTTCGAGGTGCGGCGAGGTGGTCGAGAAGCCGCTCTGGGCGAGGGTGCATCGGTGCCCCAAGTGCGGTTTGGAGCTTGACCGCGACCTGAATGCCGCACGGAACATCCTTCAAGATGGGCTGAAGAAAATAGGTTGGGAGCCAGCCGAATTCGCGCCTGTGGAGATCGAGCCTCTACCCGCAAGGGCAAGCGCGGTCATCGAAGCAGGAAGCCCCGCCCTTTAGGGCGGGGTAGTTCACTACGTTGTTCTAGCGGTTGAGTCGTGGGCGGAGGCACAAGAATGATGGAGAAGGTGGCGGGAGCGGTCGAACGAAGGCCTTACCTCGTTCTGCTATGTGTGCTCTTGGTTAGCGGCTTCATGGCGTACGGCATCACGAAGGTCTCGACAACGACCGACTTCGAGGAGTTCCTGCCTCAAGATTACCCATCGGTCAAAGTGATGTCTGAGCTCGAGGACAAATTTGGCGGTGGCCTATCGTTTGAAAGTATTTTGCTCAAAGCCGACAACGTGACGAAAGCTGACGTTATCAAGGCGATTCTCGAGCTTGAAAATACACTGAGGACGGACCCGAATCTCGAAGGCTATGCTACCCAAGTAGTAGCCTACATCGATTACGTGATTCCATATATCGAGAACTATGAGTTCCTGCCCGATCCTCAACTTGAGGCGAGTGTTCAGTATGTATTGACCCAACCTGGAGTGGAGAGCCGGGTTTCTGAGCTTCTGGCGGCAGATCAAAAAGCCACCTTAATTAGAGTCTCTATAAACACGGAGCTTCCCAGCGATAAGCTTTCGGAAATGACCGATGTCTTTCATAATCGTGTAAGTGAGTTCGACGAAAAACATGGGAATCTAACGACAGGTATAACTGGCGAGATCACCCTCCAAAAAGACATCCAAGGAATGATGGGCAGGGATACAAGCGTCTTAATCCCCGCGGCCATGATCCTTGTAATCCTGATTCTCTTCCTGGTCTTTCGACGGTTTTCAGACATCTTTATACCTTTTCTGCCAACCGCTTTGGGGGCGATGTGGGTAATCGGGATGCTAGGGTTCCTTGGGATGCAGTTCACAATGATCCACGTTGCGTTGATACCACTCATCCTTGGCATCGGCATAGCTTATTCAATCCACGTGCTCAACCGGTACTATGAAGAAAGGGGTAGGGGCCTACGCGTCGAAAAGGCCGTTGTAAAATCTGTCAAGACCGTCGGAGTAGCGGTTTCCCTGTCCGCGATTACAACGATGATAGGTTTCGGTTCATTTTTGATCTCAGATCTACCACCTCTTCGAGAATTTGGTGTATTTGCCGCGCTTGGAATCCTCTTTACCTTCATCTTGGCCGTGACGCTTTTGCCAGCCTTGCTCCTCATAAGGGACCGGCGAAAGGTGGGCGAAGTAAAGGCACTGGTGGCTAGACGAGGGAAAAGGGTCGACAAAGCGTTGTCGGCTGCTGCGATAGGGGCTGAGCACCATAGAAGACCGATAATATTTGGCGTTGCTTGTATAACGGCAGTTTGTGTATTTTTGGCGCTTGGGGTATCAACGACGATGTCACTCGAGACTTTCATGCCGGGGGATGTCGAATCCATAGTTACAGCCAATGAAATAGAGGGGTACTTTGGTGGACAATCTTTCATTTTTGTTTTGGTAAAGGGCGACAATGTCACGAGTCCTCAGGGTCTACAGGCCATGCTTGTCTTGGAGAATTCAATACTTTCTGACGAGAGCAATCTGCAGAGCGGCCTTATTACGGGTTCAACTGGTTTGGCTGGGATGGTTTTACTTGCTACAAATGGTGTAATGCCACAAACAGAAAATGAGGTTATCGCGGCATTGGAGAACTTAAGGAGGGCCTATCCAACCCAGATGCAAGGACTTTTGACCGAGGATAACGAAACAACGGTGATTCTCTTTTCAGTGATCGCTAAAACAGACAAAGAGATGGGGGACGCAGCCCGAATAGTCCGAAGTCACGTGGAGGAATCGATGGGCGGAGTTCTGGATCTGACCGTCGATGGAGCGCCTGCTGTCAGCGGAGAACCGGTTATCTTCAGCGACATTATGGGTAATCTCGCGCCGAGCATGATAAAAACGACAATATTTGCAATACTTCTCTGTTTAATCGTTTTGTGCGTGATTTTCAGGTCTATTTTGATGGGCGCGATTGCGCTCATGCCGATGGTTTTGATTCTTGGATGGGAACTTGGGACTCTAAGAATCCTAGGATGGCCGCTCGATGTCATGACCATAGGTATATCTGCTTTACTCATAGGCATAGGGATAGATCTTTCCATTCACATGACTTATCGCTTCAGGGAGGAGTGGAAGGAACACAAAAGGCCGCCTCAACAATCGATCCGAACCACGGTCATGAATGTGGGGACGGCTTTGCTTGCAGCCGCTGGGACGACCATGGGGGTCTTCGCCGTGCTCTCGCTCGCGAGGATGCCGATGTTGGGTAGGTTCGGCACCCTTACCGCGCTTGTGATTTTTTATGCTCTGATAGCCGCGCTCTTCATCCTACCATCAATTTTGGTAGCGTACGCACTTCGTAGGGGGAAAAAGTTGAGTGGTGGGGCCGCCGAGATTTGAACTCGGGTTTCCGGCAATTTGGCGTGAAGCCCCCAAGCCGAGAGGCTAGACCAAGCTACCCCACGGCCCCACAGAGATTATTGCACGGGGCTTTATTTGGGCTTAACGTAGCCCCACTTCTCGAGGGCAACCCTGAGTTCCTTTCTTGTTTCAGCATACTCGCCGAGCGAAACGCCTTTCAAAGCTGCATCGAGCGCCTGTCGGACCGCTGCAGCTCCAGCTCGCCCGCCCAGCGGATGCCCCCAAGTGCCGCCCCCAACTTGGATAACGATGTCTTTTCCGAACATGCTGATGATCTCAGGTATCAAACCAGGGTGCAGCCCGCCGGAGGTGACGGGGAAAACTGGCTTGACCCCATCCCACCCTTGGGCGAGGACATGTTTTTTGCCCCTGATGTTTCGGCCCGTGATCGCCTTCTGCAGCGCCAACACTTCCTCTCGCGGCGTCTCGAGCTTCCCTATCGCGGTGCCTATGTGGAGCTGGTCGACGCCAACCAAGCGAGCGACCTTCGCGACGGTCAGCATAGACATCCCGTGCTCCTGCTTTCGGGTGAAGGCGGCGTGGAATGCGCGGTGAGCGTGGATCGCGAGCCCCAAGTCTTCGCACTCCTCACGCAGCGATTGAACCCCCGCCCATCCCACCGTCAGGATGTCGACCATCACGTACTCGCCCCCCCGCTCCTTCACGAATTTCGCACGGCGGAGCATTTCCCGCGTCTCGGCGGTCACGTTGATCAAGTAGCTCTTTCGTCCCCCGATCTCCCGCTCGACTCGGTCACGCAGCTTGAGCGATCGCGTCACCCTCCGTTCGAACTTGTTGAACCGCTGCCCGGAGAGGTTCTCGTCATCCTTGAGCAGATCGATGCCACCAACCCAGGCCTCGTAGCCCGCTCGGGCGTGCTCATCGCTGCTCATCCCGACCTTGGGTTTCATCACGGTTGCGGTCAGCGGCCTATCCCTCACCTTGAAGAGCTTTCTGATTCCCTCGATACCAAATTTAGGGCCCATGAACGATTTGATGAGCCTTGGTGGCCACCGCACGTCCTCGAGCCTGAGATTACGCACGGCCTTCATCCCGAAGATGTTGCCCGCGATCGAGCTGAGCACTTGGGGCATGTTCCCCGCCTCGAAGAGGTCAAGCGGGTAGGCCACCTTCACCCATCGCCCTTTGATTTCGTAGGCCTTCGCCATGAGCCGCCGCTTTTCGGGCGTCATCGTCGTAAGGGTGGTCCAGGTGCCGATCGAGCTCTCCGAGGCCACGCGCCCCACGGCTTCTCGCATGCTCATGCCGCTCGCAGGCTCAACTCTAAACAGGACGATCAAGTCCTCGCGCGCGGGCCTGTAGCTCGGGTCGACGAAATCTAAATACCATTCGGTCTTCATGTTATCGGACCAATTCACAATAGCTTTTCAGGTAAAAATACACGCTCAGCGCTTGAACTTCGCTATTTCTTCGGTCAGGTCTATGCTCGTGAGCACCGTGCTCCTGCAGCAGTAGCGCTTGATCCCCAGCTCATCGAGCACGCGTTTGGGCTCCTCCCCCTTTTTGACGCGCTGCTCGAATTCCTCGTACTTGTCGCCCAGCAGCTTGCCGCAAGTTATACAACGAATCACCCGCACGCGATCACCTATACGATTTTTGGTAACGGGCCCTAGCTCCAGGACCCCCGGGCTTCTTGGGCTCCTTGAAGCGTACGTCGCTCTTCACCAGGGTCCAATCGTGTTGCTTGAAAAGCTCTCGCACCTTGGGGTCACCCGACCACTTGATGAGTCCTCGGGCGATGGCCGTACGAGCGGCATCAGCCTGTCCCATAAATCCTCCGCCGACAACGTCGACCTCGATATCCACTTGGCGAGCAAGCTCGGGCACCAAAGTTAAGGGTTCGAGGATTTTTAGACGCGCAAGCTCCGGCTCATAGACATCGAGAGCGCGGTGGTTGATGAATACACACCCCTGACCATCTCTAACCGTAGCGCGAGCGAGCGCGGCCTTCCGTCTACCAGTTTCGAGCACGATTTTCATCTCAGAACCTCGCTCCTAAGTGTTTGCTGAGGGCCCCGATCCTTATAAAGCGTCGCGTGCCGAGCCGTTCGAGGCTGGCTTCCGGAAGGGTTTGCATCTCCTTGCCGGCGAGCTCTGGGGGGACTCCAACGTGGGCGCGCAATCGACCGTAGGCCCCCCGCCCACGAGGCCTGTCAAATGGTAGCATCCTCCTGACCGCCCGGCGTACGAGGTCTTCGGGGCGCTTGAGGTGGAAGGGTCCCTTGCGGGGATTGGTGAGGTTTCGAACCTCAAGCCAAGCGTCGTAAGCGTCGAAAGTAGCTTTTTTTCTACCGGAAATCACGACCTGCTCGGCGTTCACCACGGTCACGCGCTCGCCCTCGAGTAGGCGTTTCGCTGCGAAGCTCGCGAGCCTCCCCAAGACCAGATCCTTCCCGTCGATGATCATGTTTCTCACTCCATCAGTTTGACGCCCTTGCCGCTCGGGTTTTGCTCGAGCAATTGTTGGACGGTCAACGCATTGCCGCCAGCGGCCATGATTTTCCGTCTAGCGGCAGCCGAGAACTTGAAGGCAGCGACGGAAATCACGTGGTTTAGCTTGCCGGCTGCCAGGACCTTGCCGGGCACGACGATGGTGCTCCCCTCGCCCGAATATCGGTTCAGCTCGCTGAGGTTGACTTCAGCCCGAGCTCGCCTGGACCGCTCGAGCCGCTCCGCTAGGTCGCGCCAGAGTTTTACCCCCTGCTTCTTGCCCGCGGTGCGAAGCTCTCGCACGAGCCTCCGCAGCACGGGGTTCGTTGGTCCCGTTGGTCTTGGCATCTCGACACCTTGACGATCGACACACTTTCTAGCTTTCTCAAAATAAACCTATGGTGGTGCGGGGGGCAGGATTCGAACCTGCGAACCCCTTCGGGACGAGGCCCTAAACCTCGCGCCTTTAACCTAGCTTGGCTACCCCCGCCCGAGTCAGATTTCGTCACCAAAAGATAAAAACTACCACATCTTGCCCGGTTTTTCCCTGCCTAGGGCCTCGCGCTGGGCCATCCGCTCGAAGCGCGCCTGCTTCTTGGCCTGCTTGTAGCAGTTCTTGCAGTACGATTTTCCCATCGTTCGCTTCGCGCAAGCGCGGTGGAGCTCGGCGCCGCAGTTCGAGCACTTCACGGTAGGTGGCTTGATCGGCTTACCACAGGTTGGACAATCGACCACGCAATCACCAAACTAACGTGACCTATCTCAACATGACTAATAAAACAATAGAAAAAAAATAGGGGCTGTTAGTTAAAGTCCCCCTGCAGCGCCCGGCGTCTTTTCCGCCATGTAGACCCTGTAGGACACGAAGAGGGCAAACAAGCCCGCGACGATGGTCAGGTAAATACCCCATCCACCTCCGAATGGTTGGCTCAAACTGTATATCGCTGCGATGATGCCGATCAGGCCCCCAAGTGCTCCAGCGCCCGCGTTCACCAACGGTCGAAGGTTTTCGATTCCAGGAACTGGAACTATCCTCTTAGTGAGTCCCCAGGTAATGGCCGCGCCCAGAAGGATCAAAAATCCGCCTAACCATGGTGCCCATCCGCCACCTAAAGTCACAGTCCACACCCCTACTCCTGCGCTGTACCAAGTTCCAATTGCACCTACCCACATTAGGATGCCTGCAATACCCAGAAGTATGTCCAATCGTGCTAGGATGCCCGCGCCCGTAACCGGTCTTCTTTCCACTTCTTCACCTCCTACAGATTTTTACTCGCTAACCCCTTATAAACACGCTCAACCGCGCCAAGAGACCCTCCGGATCGCCGGTTGCTCTAGCCGGTAAAGTCGGTAGGCCACGTAGAGCCCAAACAGGCCCGCGAGGATCGTGAGGTAGAGTCCCCATCCCGGCGAGCCCGGCGCGACTTCCAGCCCGTAGGTGACCGCCCCGAGAATGCCGAGCAGACTCCCCAGTGCCCCGACCCCGGCGTTCGTTAAGGGCTTCCGCAAGTTTAGTTGCTTGATCCCCAGGAACTCGTAGTTCACAAGCGTCCCCAAGAGCAGGAGCAGCCCACCGATAAATGCAGCCACGCCCTGCCAGCTCCCGAGCGCGTTCGCGGATTGCCCGTCGAAGGTTTGCCACGGTGCAAAGGAGCCGATGAGCATGAGCACGCACGCGATGCCCAACAAGAACTCGGGCTTAACCACCTCGTTCATCACTCGCCTCAATCCATCCCCTCGCTTAATTGGACGCTGATGTTTAAAAGTTTGGTCAGAGTTCTGGTTTCAGCAGCTCCTTGTTCAAGGTCGCGTAGGAATTACCGCTGGCTTGGTAGAAATTCCGGACGCGCTGGATGTTCATGAATTGACCGTCGAACACGCCCTCGTTTGCATATGCTGCGACCACCTCGCCGATGAAGAGGGTGTGGTCACCGGTCGTGAGCTGATCCACGAGCTTGCACTCCAAGTGGGCAATGCATTCCTCGATGACCGGCGATTTGACGATTTTTGCGGGTTTGGCTGTCAACCCAAACTCGGAGAACTTGTCGTGCCCACGCCCAGAGAACCTACCACATTTGTTCGCTTTGTCCAAGATTTCAACGGTTGGGATATTTATCACGAACTCGCGAGCGCTCGAGATGAGTTCGTGTGAGTATCGGCGAGGGGCGACGAGGATTCCCGCGAGCGGAGGGTTCATAGAAAGCGGGGTGGCCCAGGCGATCGTGATTATGTTGGGCTTTTTGGTCGCGGGGTCGATGCAACTGACGAGGACGACAAGCCTAGGATAGATTAGCCTGTATGCTTTCGTGTTCGGCACTTCTATTTTTCTCATTTCATCACGTGAGGTGCCCCGGGCGGGATTTGAACCCGCGTCGCAGCCTTTCTCCGTCTGGAACTCGAAAGGGCTGTATGATTTCGGCGCTTATGCTTGACCGTCCTACACCACCGGGGCACGCTATAGTTTTGCTTGACGGGTTAATTAACCGTGCTGTTATTTTGTTGAGAGGTGGTGGGCCCGGGGCGATTCGAACGCCCGACCACCCGGTTATGAGCTTCGCCCAACTAGAAAGTTGTCGGACGCTCTAACCTGGCTGAGCTACGGGCCCGCTTCAAATTTTATCGTGATTGAATAAAACGTTTGCTAAGACAAAATTAAAAGGGGGCCGCGCGAACTATTGCAAGGTGAAGGTTTGGCGGCCAAAATTCTGGCTCACGGCGATACCGACGGCATATGCTCGGCAGCCTTGGCGAAGGCGCGTTTTCCTGAGGCCGAGGTCTGGTTCACCCGCCCGATAGCCCTGCTGCGCGATCTCAACGAGGTCGAGCTCGGCACCGCGGTCTTCATCTTAGATATAGCGGTGAGCGAGACCCACAAGGAGGAAATTTTCAAGCGCATGCGTGAGCTGGCGCAAAAGGATGAAATCCTTTACATCGACCACCATCCCCTCCCCCCCGACACGTTGAAAAAAGACATCCCGGCGACGCAGTTTGCCCACGAGATAGGAGTGAGCGCTTCGGAAATCACCTTTCGATTATTTAAGTCGGACATCAACCCGGACTTGGATCGAGTCGCTCTCTGGGGCGCGATCGCCGACTACTGCGAGGAAACCGAGTTCGTGCGCGATGGGCTGAGCAAATATGACAGACGGACGATTTACATGGAGGCGGGACTGCTCAGCCAGGCGCTGGGCGAAGCTGGAGGGAACTATCACTACAAGCGCGATGTCGTGCTCAAGCTAGCGCAGGGCAACCCCCCGACGGAAATCCAAGAAATAGTCGATCGGGCGCTCAAAGCGACGAAGCGCGAGTGGGAGGTATGGCGCTACGTCAAGGAGCACGTCACGCGAGAGGGAAACATCGCGATTATTTACGATTTACCGTCGGGAAGCCTAGGGAAGGCAGCACTCTACGCCTTGGGGGTAACTGGTGTGGATGTTGGCATTTGTACGCGAAATGACGACGATGAGGTGGACGTGAGCATGCGACGTCGAGCCGGGGCGAAAGTGGATCTGAACGAGATGCTCCGACACATCACCGCCCGTCTCGGGGGGTCTGGCGGTGGACACGAGGGCGCTGCTGGTGCGACGATCCCAACCAATCTATTCGATACCTTCTTGGAGACGCTCAAGAAGGAGATCTCGCCCGTGATAAGCCACGACTTAGCACTCAAGAGATAGCTAGAGCAGCTCCACCTCGATGCCCTTTCCCGCTTCCCTCGCCTTCTCGTAGACCACCCAGTCGGTCGCGATGTCCTGGACGGCGAGGCCCGTCGAATCGAAAATCGTTATCTCTTCGTGCGAGGTGCGACCGGGTTTCTTCCCTGTCACCACCTCTCCGAGATCGGCGTAGATATCACCGCGTGCGATGACGCCTTCCGAAAGGGGGACGTTTACCTCCCCGCCGTGGATGGCCTGTTCCACATCATCGACGACAACTTTCGCACGCGTCAAAATTTGCGGGTCGAGTTCCTGCTTGCCCGGGGCATCGGCACCAATCGCGTTGATGTGCATACCCTCCGACACCCAGTCGTTCATGAGGATGGGTTTCCTGGCGGGTGTGGTGGTCACAACGACATCTGCACCCTCGACCGCTCTCCCGGTATCTCCAACGGCTTTTACGTTGACCCCAAGTTGCTTGCCCATCTCCTCGGCGTACTGTCGTGCCTTTTCTGCAGATATGTCATTGACCCGAACCTCTTCAATGTCGAGCACCTCTTTCAAGGCGATCAACTGAGTCCTAGCTTGAACCCCAGCCCCAACCATCGCGACGATGTGCGAGTCCCTTCGCGCTAGATACTTCGCCGCGACGGCACCGCCTGCACCCGTCCGTATGTTGGTGACCCATGTCCCGTCCATGATCGCGAGCGGGGCGCCGGTTTTTGGGTCCAAAAGCACGATGACCGCCATCACCGTGGGTAAGCCATGTTTCTTCGGGTTTAGGGGATGTGCGTTGACGATTTTCACCCCGGCCGCGCCCTGCTCCTCCAGGTAGGCGGGCATCACCCTGAAGTCGCCATCGTAGCGGTCGAAGTAGACGTAGGACTTCGGGGGCATTTGGGCCTTGCCGAGTCCCTTGGCGCGAAATGCACTCTCAACAGCCTCGATCGCCTCGCGCATTGTGATTAGCCCTTCGACATCCGCTCGAGAAAGCAAAAGTACCTTCAAGCAAACACCATTAGTCTTTGGGAAACTGATGGCTTGAATTTTTCTGTTCAAAAAAGTCAAGGCGCCGGGGAGAGGACTCGAACCTCTGACCGCCCGGTTGCTGTGCACAAGCATGTCGTCCTCGGTAATTGAGGTTCGTTCTTCATCCATGCTTGGTTTAACAGCCGGGTACTCTACCTACTGAGCTATCGGGCCCTTACGGTACCCCGGCATTCCCCGGCATTATGTACTTTTTTAGGAAACTCTATAAACTTAGTTATCTCATTTGTGAGTCTATACCTGAGGCTTCTACCACTGCCAACTTTTTCCACTAAAAAGAGGAAAAATCGTTCACTTGCTGAGATTTTTAAGCCGCCCGAGCATGAACTCGAGCATTGCCCCAAGGTTCGCCTCGTTATCAAAATCTCTAATTACATCATGAAGTCTTGTTTTTGGACCGTGCGATGAACGTTTTACATCTTTAACCATCAGTGGCAGAGCGCGAACGATGTTATCGACTATCGTCACATCCGCCGCCTGCGCCGTTCTCGACATCGGGTTCAGATCGATCGCGATGACGCGCTTGCCGAGTTTCTTCAGGGCTTCAGTTCGATTGCCATCCTCGAGCGGGACGAGCACGACGTCCGCAGCCCCTATGCCCCTCCGATCGATTTTCCTGCGGTCGCTGTATATTTCCTTTATTCGAGTCGAGAATTTTCGCTCGGCTCCAAGTACTTCTTTTGCACCGTGCTTGCGGAGACACTTGGCTATCGCGGCCTCACGCCTCACCGAGCCGTGAAAGAGGTTGACCTCGATTTTTGCATTTGCGGCCTTCGCCAGCTTCACGATTTCAGCCGGTACGAGCGCGACGACGTTGCCGTTCACGGAGATTACGGGGTGTTTTGCCAGCAGGAGCATCGCAGCCGCCGCCTCGACGGCGCGTTGGGCATGTTCGGTCGTTTGTTCACCCAAGATATAATCGAAGGCCTCTCCCCGGCCGTGTGCCGCCAGTCCCTCTGGCACCACCAAGCCAGCCTTGAACCCTTCGACGAGCCGCTCCCGGGTGCGCAGCGACTCCGCGCGTGGGTGCCGAGGCGAAACTTTGTCCATAAAATCATCAGCTAATTAGTTCTGGCTCGCTTAAACCTGACTGCAAAAAGCTTTTTTGTGAGCCAAGCAACTTCAAACCTGATGAACATGCGCTTCCGCTTTATTGCCGTGCTCCCGTTATTCTTGGCCTTGGTTGCGCTGATGATGGCAGGTGGTGCAGGTGGGTACCTCTTACTCCTCACGGTGGGGTTGGCGGCCGCGACGGCGCTTGTTGCGCTAGCCACGATTTTTCAGTACACGAGGCCTCCAGCTGAGGTCAGGCAGGTCCCCGTCGAGAATTTCTCCCTCTGGGCGGATGTCGGGGAGCCCGGGGCGGAGCTCCGCCGTCTCAGCTCCGGTGACCTCGAGGCGGCGGTGCGCATAGCTAACGCTGACCTCGGTTCCCTCTCCTCCAACGCGGACCTCCTCAACGCCCGTATCTCCCTCCTTTTGGGCAGACCCGAGTTTGTGGAACTCACCCAGGAAAAATTTGATGAGCAAACGGGACGCCTCTTGCAGAATCTCCGCACTGCGGTCGGAAAGTTGGGTACTGGGAAGGGGCTCTCCGCGGAAGTGTTGGATCTGATTGAGCGATGCGCTTCGCGGGCGGATCGAATCGCTAAAAAGCTCTACAGGTTCCAGCGGGGGAAACCGGAGGTTGTTCACATCTACGTGGAGCCCCTGCGTCGGGCGGCCGAAAAGCTTTCCCGCGACCTAAGGTTTTTTTCCACAAACGTTTCAGACTTTATGAAAGGCAGGTCGACCAAATCCGAAAGTTCTTAGGAGAGACCCCATGGCGAAGCCACACATCAACTTGGTATTTATCGGCCACGTTGACCACGGAAAGTCCACCCTCATCGGCAGACTTCTCGTCGAGCTCGGTGTGATTTCGGAGAAGGAACTGAGCGAGGAGGCGGGGAGCTTCAAGTTCGCTTGGGTGATGGATCGTGAGAAAGAGGAGCGCGAGCGCGGGCTGACGATTGATGTCGCCTACCGGAAGCTCGAGACTTCCAAGAATTACATCACGATAATCGACGCTCCAGGGCACCGGGACTTCGTCAAGAACATGATCACCGGTGCGAGTCAGGCTGATACGGCGGTGCTCGTGGTCGCGGCGGACGACGGCATCATGCCCCAGACCAGGGAGCACGCGGCGCTCGCCTTCACTCTTGGTGTGGGGCAGCTCGTGGTGACGATAAACAAGATGGACCTCGTGGGTTATGATGAGGCGGCCTACAACAAATTGAGGGACGATTTGGTCGCGCTGCTGGGCGGCATAGGCTATCGCAACGCAAGCGAGTTCTTTTACGTGCCGATCTCCGCCTTCCACGGCGAAAACATAACGAAGACCAGCTCGAAAATGCCGTGGTACAAGGGACCGACCGCGCTTGGGGCGCTGGAGACGTTTACGGAGCCGGAGAAGCCGATCGACAAGCCCCTTCGAATTCCCGTGCAGGATGTCTTTTCGGTCACGGGCGTTGGGACCGTACCCATAGGACGGGTTGAAACTGGTGTGTTAAAGGTCGGCGACAGCATCGTGTTCGAGCCCCTCGGGAAGAGCGGTGAGGTCCGCTCGATCGAAATGCACCACGAACCAATGCAGCGGGCCGTGCCCGGGGACAACATAGGCTTCAACGTCCGCGGCGTTTCAAAAGCCGATGTGAGGCGGGGAGACGTCGCTGGGCACCCCGACAAGCCACCCACGGTCGCGAGCGAGTTCACGGCAAAGATCATCGTGCTCGCGGTGCCCACCGAGCTCACCCCGGGTTTCGCGCCGTTATTCCATTGTCACGCCGCGCACGTGTCCGGGAGGTTCGAGGAAATCCTCCAGAAGATTGACCCGCGCACGGGGGCAGTTGTGGAGGAAAAACCAAGCGCTCTGCGAAAGGGCGATGCAGCCCTCGTCCGCGTTGTGCTGAACAAACCCATCGTGATCGAACGCGCCAGCGAGATTCCCGAGCTGAGCAGGTTCGCGGTTCGCCACGGGGGGCAGACGATTGCGGCGGGGATGTGTGTCGACTTGGTACCGGCGAAGTAAACAGGGGTGTTTACTGTCTGAACACCTAAAGCTCCGGAATCTCGGCCATGCTGAGCTTGTGAACCATTCGCCGTTCTCGCCCGATGAAGCGATTTACATCCTCAATCTTCACGCCAGCCGCATCAGCTATTGAATCCGGCTCCAAACCGAGGTCGAGCCCGGCGTAGATTGCGTCGAGCTTTTCATAGGGGAGGCCGAGTTCTCTTTCGTCGATCTGTCCCCGCCAGAGACCGGCCGATGGCACCTTCTCGATTATCCGTTTTGGTACATTCAGGTGTGCGGCGAGCTGTCTAACCTGCGTCTTGTAAAGGCAGCCAAGCGGCATTAGATCGACCGCGCCATCCCCATGCTTGGTGAAATAGCCCGCGCGGAGTTCGCTCCGGTTGCCGCTCCCAACCACGAGGCGGTTGAGGAGATTTGCGTAATAGTAGAGAATCGTCATTCGCACTCGGGGTTTGATGTTGGCAGCCGGGATGCGTGCCCCGGCCCTGAAATCGGATAGGTTTTGGCGGATCCCTAATACCGCCGGCGTGATGTCGACCACCCTAAATCTTATGCCTAACCTGTTCGCGACATCGCGCGCGTCGGCAACATCTCGAGGATCCGTAACTCCCGCCTCGGGCATGCTGACCCCTAACACATCGATTTTGCCCAAGGCCTTCTTGCACAGGGTGGCCACCACAGATGAGTCCATTCCCCCGCTGAGCCCGATCACCGCACCCTCGGCCCTCGCTTCCCTGATTTTTCGCTTGATGAATGCGACGAGCTTGCGCTCCACGACCGGGAGATTTATCTTGAGTGAGCGTTTGATTAACTTCGCGGTGTCCTTTTTGGTCATCCGTGCCACCTAGTATCGCTTCGGGTATGAGCCGAGCACCTTGAGCATTGCCGTCTTCGGCTTTACGCTGTTGAGTGCTTCGTTGACCTTCGGATCCTCGCGGTGTCCCTCGAAGTCGATGAAGAATAGATAATCGCCGAGCGCCTTCTTCGACGGGCGGGACTCGATCTTCGTCAAGTTTATGTTACGAACTGCGAACTCGCCCAGGATCTCGTGGAGGAAACCTGGTCTGTCTTGGGCGGTGTAAAACATGATCGAAGTCTTGTCACAGCCGGTGGGTTTGCTGTCTTCCTTCGCGAGGCAGAAGAAGCGGGTGATGTTAAGCTCGCCCGACTGGATATCCTCACTAAGCACCTTCAGCCCGTAGATGTCCGCGAGCGCCTTTGGCCCGACCGCCGCCATGTGGGGCTGCTTGCGCTTGCCAACCTGCTCCGCGGCTTTGGCGGTACTCGTCATCTCGGTGAGTTCCGCTTTTGGTAGGTTCTTTCGCAAGAACTCGCGGCTCTGGGCCAGCGCTTGAGAATGGGAGAGCACCTGGGTGATCTCCCCGAGCTTCGCTCCCGGCACCCCGAGCAAGGAGTGCGAGATCGGGACGACGACTTCGGCTTGGACTTTGACATCGATCCACGCGAGCGCATCGAGCGCCTCCCCCACGGAACCCTCCCGCAAGCTCTCGATAGGGATGACGCCCACCTGAACGTCGCCGCGCGCCACGGCTTCAGCGACATTCGTGATCATGGGGTAGGGCACCACCTCAATTTTCTCCCCGAACTGGGAGCGCGCGGCCAGCTCGGCGTACGTGCCCCTAGGCCCGAGGACCCCCACCTTCATGTTTTATCACCCTCAAATCGTTCATACACTCTTTTGTAGGCATTTTTGACTTCAGCCGATTTCCATGGGGCTAGGGCCTCCTTAAAAATCGCCTTGACGCTTTTTGCATCGCCCGCAGAGAATGCGACGTCCAGCGAGCGGCAGGCCTCAAGGAGCGAGCTCCGCACGACCCGCGCGTATCGGTTGTGCACCTGAAGCTCGCCGTAGAGCTCAGGGTTTCCCGCGAGCACGGCTTTAGCCAGATCGAGTAAGGTCGCGAACATCGGGGTACGGAGCTTCTCCGCTCGTTTAACGTCCTTCATCGACTTGAGCGCGTCGAGGTAGGCCAGGAGCACGAAGTGAGTCATACACTGAATTATCGCCATCAAATGGTCGTGGTCCTCCGCTTCCATCTCAGTGACCCGCGCCCCAAGCTCGAGCAGGCGGCGCTTGAGCGCGGCGTAGCGTTTACCGGGCTTCACGGGCACCGCCACGAAATTCTTCCCCTTGACGCTCGTCGCCCCCGGGCCGAAGAGCGGGTGGAGCGATACGAGCTCGATTTTTGCTTCTATGGTTTGCATGGCCTCGATGACATCGCTCTTCACCGAGGCGACATCGGCTAGTAGCGCCCCCCGCTGCACCTGCCAAGCGAGCGATTTGATGGCTTCAGGAGTTTTGGAGATCGGCACGGCGACCAGCACGAGTTCGGCTTCCGCGGCAGCCTCGGCGACCGATCTGGAGCTCACGCCGAATTCCCTAGCCACCCGCTCGGCCTTGGCGGCGCTGGCGTCCGCGACCACCACCTCGCCCAAGTTCTGCTTTGCGAAGCCGACCAACCATTGCCCCATCGCGCCCGCGCCGATGACAGCGACCTTCACTTACCTTACCCCCTCAACTCCCGTTTCGCTGCAGCTTCCATAATTTTAATGGGCGCCCGCTTGCCCGTCCAGATCTCGAACGCCAGCGCACCTTGGTGCACGAGCATGCCGAGCCCATCGATGGTCCGCCCCCCCGCCCGCCTCGCCTCTCGCAGCAGCTTCGTCCGGAGGGGCCCGTAGACGATATCGTAGACGACGAGCCCGCGATGCATCATGCTCGCACTCACGAGGGTTTGGTCGGCCTTGGGGGACATACCTACCGATGTGGCGTTGATGAGGACATCTATATTTTTCAAGGCCCCGGTGAGTTCGGCGCGGTTTAGGGAAGCTACTTCCACCTCTATCCCCAGCTTTTGTTCGATCGTCGACGCTAATGCTTTTGCCCTCGAGACGGTGCGGTTAGCAATAGTGAGCCTCGCGCCTGTCTTGGATAGGGAGAACGCGATGGCGCGGGCAGCCCCTCCTGCGCCCAAGAGCACCACTTCCTTTTCCCTGACGGAACCAACTTTTTCCTCGAGCGCTCGGAGGGCGCCCTCCCCGTCGGTGTTGAACCCTATGAGTTTCCCCCGATCGTTCTTGACCGTGTTGACCGCACCTACTAGGCTCGCGGACTCATCGAGCTCATCGAGTAGACCGACGATGCCGATTTTGTGGGGGGTGGTGATGTTGAAACCTGCTATGTTCAGCGCCCTAATACCTCCGATGGCGTCGGTCAGAAATTGCTTGGGCACGCGGAGCGCCACGTAGGCACAGTTGAGCCCAAGAGCTCGGAAGGCGGCGTTGTGCATGGGCGGCGAGAGGCTTTGCTCAACTGGGTCGCCTATCAGCGCGAAGAGTTTGAGCTTTGCTGATTTCATGGTCGTTTTTCCTCTGGGATTAACTCGTTTAGCAGGCGTTTCATCGTTGCGACATCAAACTGCCCAGGCGCGGTCGCTTTACCAGCAGCTGCGTAGACTATGGGCGAGCCGAATACTGGCGCAGCGATACGCGTTATCTTGCCCGCGTCACCCATCGCGAAGGCTATGATAGGCATTGCTACCTCGTCCTGCACTTGGGCTAGGAAATCGAGAATGCGGAGCGCATCCTCCGTACCCTCAGCAAAAGTCACGATCTTCACGAGGTCGCACCCAGCCCCCACCAAACGCTTTGCCATGTCAGTTAGCACCTCGATGGAGGGTGTTAGGGAAAAATCGTGGTGAGTCATCAACACAGCCACACCGGATTTCTTGGCTTGCGACACCACCCGCTCGCGCAGGGGCTCGGGGGTCGAGAGTTCGATGTCGACGCAGGAAACTCCTTGTGTAATGCCCTGGAGCAGCACCTCGATGCGTTTATTTTCATCTCCTCTGAAGCCGCCTCCCTCTCGCTTCGGGCGGTTCGTCAGGATCACCGGCACTTTGACGGGCAGCAGTTTCTCCCAGCCGGCGGAATCGTGTAGTCCGTCGATGCGAAGCTCGATCAAATCAGCGCCTTGATTGATTGCCCTAGCTACACCTGCGCGCATTGTTTCGATATCTTGGCCGATTACCGCACCACAGACGGCAGGCGTTCGCACTTCATGCTTGCCGAGTTTAAGCGTTCCCACAGAGTTTACACCCCTGTTAATTAGTTGACACCCCTGTCAACTACCTCTCGACGACTGTTTCTTCTACCTTGACGCCGAAGTGTCGCCCGGCCCGCTCGATGTGCAGGAGCACCTCATCGCCGGGCTTGAGCTTCGCCACCGAGATCGGTTTTCCCTCTTCATCGACTAAGTTTATCGTCTCAGCATTTTGGAGCAGCGTTTTGAATTTTTCTCCCTCGAGTTCGGTCTCGACAAGCAACAGCGGGCGGCGCTCTATCTTCACTCGCCCCACCACTCCTGTGTGAGCTTCACCCTTAGCGTTGACAATCAGCACCTCATCTCCAGCCCCGAGCTCCGACATGTATTTCGTCTTCTCCCCGGGCAATCGGATGTAAGCGTGCACCGCTCCGGCGTTCACGCGGAAGGGCCTGGACTCGACGAACTCGCTTGGCAGCGTCTCGGAGTGCACGAGGAACATGCCCCCCGCTTGGCTCCCCACGAGCATCCCCTCACCCATAGTCATTAGGGAGGTTGTGTCCACGCAGGCCCGGTCGCCCATGCCCACGGGTCGAACCTCGGTCACCTTTGCCGGGACGAGCTCAAGTTTTTCCGCTGTGAGCTGCTCGAAGGTTTCATACACTTTTCGAATCTCCTTCGCGCCCTGCTCTCTCGCATCAAGCAGTACACCCGCCACCCCAACCTCGAGGGTTTCAACCGCGACCTTCGCCTCACTTGCATCCTTCACCCCAGCTAGAACCCGGACCTCGGCACGCTGAAGTTCTGCGATCAAGTTCTCGAGCGGGATGACCCTCCAATCGGGCGTCACCGCGATGAGGAAGTCGGCAGCCTTCCCCACCCTGACTGCCGCGCGCTCGAGTTCCTTGCTTGATATCTCCACGAGTGCGGCGACTTTCTTTCCCTGCTCGCGTAGTTTCTCAATCTGTTTGAGCGCCCGCCCTACTTCGTCCACGCTTCCGGCGCTCAGTACCACCACGCTCACACCCGGGGCCGGCTCGCTCGCCGCGACGGAGATCGTCCCCAGCTTCAGCACTTCTTGAACATCTTCAGGCTTAACTAGGACTGCATTTGCGCTGGCTTCGATGGCAGCTTGGGCAAAGGACTTTCGTTTTTCCCAAGGTTCTTCCCAGTCGGCCCTGACCCACAGCAACTTTTGCAATTTCGTTCACCGTTTCAGCTCGCGCATCGCCCGATCGACCGAGCCCCTTCCGTGCACGATCCGCGTTAGTGCCCGGGTCATGGCGGTGGGATTTCGATGCTGGAAGACGTTGCGCCCTATCGAGACTCCTATCGCACCCGCCTTGATCGCCTCGTCCGCCATCTTGAGCACGTCCCGTGGGGTCGCCATCTTTGGGCCACCAGCGATTACCACCGGCACGGGGCAGCCCCGAACGATCTTTCGGAAGGTGTTGATGTTTCCAGTGTAGACGGTCTTGATTATATCGGCTCCCAGTTCTGCCCCGACTCGTGCCGCGTGAGCAACTAACTCCGGGTCGTGTCGGTTTTTTATCTTGGGCCCGCGTGGGTACATCATCGCAAAGAGTGGCAAGCCCCACGCTGCGCAAATCTCAGCAGTGTCGCCAAGCGCTTGGAGTTGTTCCGGCTCGTTCGCCGCTCCCACGTTCACGTGCACCGAGACGGCGTCCGCACCCAAGCTAATAGCCTCTTCCACGGTGGCCACGGGGACCTTGCTGTGGGGGTCCGGTCCCAGCGAGGTGCTCCCGGAGAGGTGAATGATCAGCCCGATGTCCTTCCCGTACCCTCGATGCCCCGCGCGAACGATGCCCTTGTGAAGCACTACGGCGTTGGCTCCACCATCAGAAATCTTGTTTATAATCGAAGCCATGTCTTCGAGGCCGGCGATTGGTCCCATGCTCAGCCCGTGATCCATGGGTACGATCACCGTCCGCCTCGTTTTTCGGTCGATTATTCGCTCAAGCCTGATACGCTTTCCCACCTCAGACAATTACACCACCTCCGTGTGAGATATGCTGCACCCACATTAAAAAGTGTGCCAGAAGGTGTGAATTTATTTGGAGTCTGGGCATGGCTACTTTAGCAATAAAGGCAACCATCGCCATTGCAGCTTGTGACATTTGCCATGCCCTTCACCAGTTACTCCTCCTCGCATCAAACTCTATATTAAACCTTTCGGAGATTGTGTAGCGGGAACCTCATGGCGTTGTTAAAAGTCAAGCCTTCGAAGCTGGCAGGTGAGGTTAGAGCGCCACCCTCGAAGAGTTACACTCACCGCGCGTTCATGATCGCGTTGCTGGCGCGGGGTGAAAGTAAGATCATCAACCCGCTGCTCAGCTCCGATACCGAGGCGACGATCGAAGCGGCAAAGGCGCTGGGCGCGGAGGTCACCCGAGAGGACGATCTCTGGCGAGTCCTAGGCACCGGGAGCGAGCTCAAACCTCGCGTCGACTTGATAGACGTCCGCAACTCGGGCACGACCCTACGTTTGATGAGTGCGATAGCTGCGCTCTCACCCAAGCCCGTGCGCCTGACCGGCGATGAGTCGATTCTCAAGCGCCCGATGGGTCCCCTCATCGATGCCTTGGCGCAGCTTGGGGCGAAGGCGAGGTGCGAGGGGGCTCAAGGTAGGCCGCCCGTGGTCGTCGGGGGTGGACTGGATGGGGGGGAGGTCGAGATCACTGGCGCGCTAAGCTCACAGTTCATCTCGGCGCTGTTGCTCGCTTGTCCCCATGCTCGGGATGATGTCGAGCTTCGAGTGACCGAGGAGTTCCGCTCCAAGCCCTACGTCGAGATCACCCTAGAACTGCTCGATGGGGCGGGGGCGAAGATCAAGCGCAGCCGAGACCTCATGGAGTTTAAAATCCCGGGCGGGCAAGTTTTCAGAGCAATGGATCTTGAAATCCCCGGCGATTTTTCATCCGCCGCATTCGTGCTCGTAGCAGCTGCGCTAGCGGGGGGCGTCGTGCGCGTGAGTAATCTCGATGTTCGCAGCGCGCAGGGTGACAAGCGCATCGTCGGCCTGCTTCGGGAGTTCGGGGCTGATGTGAGGGTGAAAGGTAAGGTGGTTGAAGTTTCGGGTGCCGAGCAGCTCTCAGGCATCGAGGCCGACTGCGGCGATAACCCGGATTTGGTGCCCGCGTTGGCCGTGCTCGGCTCGCTAGCGGATGGCAGAACCAGGCTCACGAATATCCCCCACCTTCGCTATAAAGAGACCGATCGCCTGCGCGCGCTCAGGGTTGAGTTGAATAAGCTGGGGGTGCGGGTCGAGGAGCTGTCGGGCGAACTCCGCATCAAGGGTATGGAGCGACTCAAGGGCGCGAGCCTACACTCCTACGGCGACCATCGAATGGCTATGGCCCTCGCGGTAGCTGGCTTGGTCGCGCGCGGGGAAACCATTATAGATGGGGCAGAGAGCATTAGCGTGTCCTACCCAAGTTTCGTCGGGGACATGCGGAGGCTCGGGGCGAAAATGGAGCTGGTCTGATGGCTGGCAACACGTTTGGGGAAAAATTCAGGGTTACAACTTGGGGCGAGAGCCACGGTTCGGCAATCGGCGTGATCGTCGATGGGGTTCCCGCGGGCATGCCGCTGAGCGAGGCTGATGTGCAACGCGAGCTCGACCGACGGCGCCCTGGGCAGTCGATCCTTACAACACCACGCAGGGAACGTGACCGGGTCGAGATCCTATCAGGGGTTTTCCAAGGCAAGACCCTCGGCACGCCAATCTCTATGCTCGTCCGCAACATCGATGTTGATTCGAGGCCATACGAGGCGATTAAAACTAAACTTAGACCCGGTCATGCTGACCTCGCTTACTGGCTCAAGTTCGGCCACGTCGACTACCGTGGAGGAGGGCGGGCGGCGGCACGAGAGACGGTGGGGCGGGTGGCAGCCGGAGCCATCGCGAAGAAGTTGTTGGCGGCTCACGGCATCGAGATCTTGGGCCACACCGTCGAGGCTGCGGGCGTTGCCATCGGGCGGGAGGTGAAGCCCGAGGAAATCCGCAAAAATGTCGAACGGAACCCCATGCGGTGCGCCGACCCGAAGGCGGCGGGGCGGATGAAGAAGGCTGTGCTGCAGGCGAGCGCGGAGGGCGACAGCACCGGCGGAATGGTCGAGGTCCGAGCGCTCAACGTCCAACCCGGTCTGGGCGAGCCTGTGTTCGACAAGCTCGATGCGGAGATCGCTAATGCTCTGATGTCGGTGGGCTCGGTCAAGGCGGTCCAGATAGGAGCCGGCTGCAGGGTGGCGCAAATGAGGGGATCGGAGGCAAATGACCCGATCGTGCTGCGAAGGGGAAAAATTATGACCGAGACCAACAACGCTGGTGGAATTTTGGGCGGCATATCTACGGGCATGCCGATAGTCGCTCGGATAGCAGTCAAGCCAACTCCCTCGATAACTAAGCCGCAACGGACCGTCGACATCGCTCGAATGAAGGAAGTTGAACTCAAGCTCAAGGGACGCTTCGACCCGAACATCTGCCCGCGCATCGTGCCCGTGGCCGAGGCGATGCTGGCGCTGGTGCTCGCGGATCACATGTTGCGTGCCGGAAAAGCCGACCCAAACCGCTTCAAGTGAATTTTACAGGGGTGTAAAGTCTGGTGAAGCATCGTGGAGCTGCTTCGGCGTGCGGCTCTGCCACCGTCGTCAACGCGATAGCTACGGGCAAGGGCGCCGCCTTCGGGGTCGAGCTTCGAGTTCGAGCGAATTGCGAGCTAACCGATAGGCCTGGAGAAATCGTTGGGCGGGTGGACGACCCTTCTGAAAGCGCTCGGTTGATCGAAATATGTACGCGAAAGGTTCTCGAGCATTTCGAGCTTGAGCGAACCTACGGCGTGCGGGTGGGAACGAGATCAGGGGTTCCAATCGCAGTTGGTTTATCGAGTAGCTCCGCCGCCGCGAACGCCGCAGTGCTCGCCACCTTTGCGGCGTTGGGGAAAAAACCGAAGCCAAAGCTCGTGCTGAATCTAGGTATCGATGCGGCGTTTGAGGCTGGCGTCACCATCACCGGTGCATTTGACGATGCAGCGGCTTCATTTTTCGGCTACGGTGTGGTGACGGATAACACCAAACGGCGCGTACTTCGACGGTTTAAATTAGACCCCAATCTCGCGGTGCTCATCTACGTGCCACCTACGAAGTTCCACACCTCGAGGATAAACATGGCCCGGATCAAGCCGCTTCGGAGGGGCGTCGAAGTCGCGCACGATCAGGCTATACGCGGGAATGTCTTCGGTGCCCTGACGCTGAATGGGCTACTTTACTCGGGCGCGCTCGGTTACGACCCAACGATAGCGCTAGATGCCTTGGCTGCGGGTGCGCTCGCGGCTGGCCTCACGGGCACGGGTCCAGCGGTGGTAGCAATAGCTAAGCCTGGTAAGGTCGAGGGCATAAAGAGAGTTTGGCGGGGGAGGCCCGGGAGAATAATCGTCACCAAGCCGGCCATCAAGAGCGCACGAATCGAGGGGAGCCGATGAGCGAGAAAAGGCTACAGGTGTTCAGACGGGAGATAGATAAAATTGACGAGCAGGTTGTGGCCTTGCTCGGGCAGCGGCTGAAGCTCGCCGACGACCTCGTGGTACTTAAACGGAAGCTCAAGCTAGGAATCCGAGACGAGGCCAGGGAACGGGCGGTCGTCAACCGCGCTCGAAAACGGGCGAAGAGTGCGGGATTGGACCCAGCGTTTATCGAGAGCATGATGCGGTTGGTAATCGCACACATGGCCGGGGCGGAGCGCGAGCGCGTGGGTGGCGCCAAGATGTGGGCGAAGGTTCAGGGTACGTTCGAGGATTTCCCGGCTCAGCTCAGCGTCGCGCGGACGTTGTTCAAGTATGGGCTCCGCGTGCGGGAGGATGGGGGGATAGCATGTGGCGATATCCGGATTCCCGCAGTCCAGATAGCGCGAGAGGCCGGTGTCGATCGGCGCGTGGTCGATGCCACCGCCCGGACGATTTTGAAAAATAAGGAGCTGCGCGGGATATTCGAAAACCTCGAGCCCATAGCGTACCTGAAGGGCGTGGCACAGCAGCTCGGACTGGGGGTGATCGAGATCTTGCCGAAGGACGCGGCCAAACCCGGCATCATAAGTGAGGTCACGGGTGCCATCTCGCGCTTCGGGATAAGCATCCGTCAGGCGGTTGCGGACGACCCCCACTTCGTCGTACAACCGAAGCTCACCCTGATCACCGACGAGCCCGTTCGGGGGAAGGTCATCGAGGCGTTGAGGAAGCTCCCGAGCGTGCAGAGCGTTATCGTTTATTAAATAGTCCTATAACTCAAAACCTGACGAGCTGCGCATGGGACACGTTTTGAATCCTAAGGACATTTGCACGCTCGATGATGCCGGCCTTGATCGCGTGCCCAACGATCGAGCCCACGAGGTTTGCTATCGTTGCCTCGCGCAGCGCGGCTATGCACTCCTCGACGTTAGCCTCGACGCCTCGATAAAATGATTCCTTGATCTCGAGCCTCAGCTTCCCTTGCTTAAATTTCTTTCCGAGCAGCTCTGGGTCGCAGACGATGACGAGCACCTCGCCCTGCGTTCGGATCACCCGGAGAAAAGGCAAGGGCTAAACGCTCCTCATCGATGCCTTAGCGCCACACGCCTCGCACTGGAGCATGTAGATCCGCCCGCGCCGCTCGAGCCGCGTGTCGGGCTTCCCGCACTCATGACAGAGCACGAACTCTTCAGCGTAACGTCGAACGCGATTGTTCACGGCGGTATTTGAAAATTTCCCTTGGAAGACGGCTTGGGTTCCCTCGAGGTTGCCGGCCACCCCAAGCTCTCGGAGGAGGTATTTTATGAGGTGTTCGGGCTCGCGGTTGAGGGCGCTCGCGATGCCCCCGAAGTTCCGGAGGATTGTGCGGTTCCCAACGATCGACACCTCCGCCTCGGGGATCTGATAGCGGGAGCTCTCGAACACGGCCTTGGGGATTTGCTTGAGGGCGTGGTCGAGCAGTTTTTCGTAGTTTTCGCTCATCCCAATCGCCTGAACCTGCCAACACGGGGCTCGAATATTTCACCGTCCACGATCAGCACGCGGAGAGCATCTTCAATCTCGGCATGGCTGAGGTCAAGCTCCGCCGCTATGTCCGGGGGTGCTACTCCCTCTCCCTTATCGAGTTTCTCGATCGCGAGGATCGCCCGCTTTTTAATTTCGTCGGGCACCTGTGGCAACGGGGGTGCCTCCACCTCCTCTATGGTTTCAACGGTTGGTCCCGCCTCTTGGGTCGCCGGGGGGAGCTCTATCTGCAGCTGCCGTGGCTCAAGCTTTGCCTCTCGCTTCGGCTGCGGTCGTACTCCCTGCGCTAGGGCCAGCCTCCGCGCGCGCAGGATCTCGAGTTCTCGCACGAGTTCCCAGTTAGGATCTTCGATGCGAAGGATGAACTCGGGCACGAGGTAGATCTCCCCCTCAAACTCCCGCACGCGCCCCGCGACATCGATGAGCTCCCCAACCTTGAAGCCCGCGAACTCTGGCACACCCTCCCGCCAAGCTCGCAAGCTTATGGTTTCGCTCCCATCGTCGAGGCGGAGCGTGGCGTAACCTTGGTCATCTCTCACAAATTTATTCACAATCGTTCCCAGCACCCGAGCGCGGGAGATGTGTTGGCCCCAAGGGGTAAGCAAGTAGCTGGGCCCGGTACCCTCAGGCGGGCGGACATATTGACCCCGCACTAGGTCCTCAATTTTGAGCTTATACGCAGTTGAGTGCATGTTTCCCATAGATATTTCAGGCGAATCCTTAAAGAGCCTTCCGTGGTGCAGGCCATGTTCGATCTGAGAGGCGTATTCGGTAAGCGTGCCGTGGGCGTGGCCGGGGGAAGAGCTAGCGTGGGTGATGTTGACGAATTCGTGAGGAAGCTTGCTGAGGTAGACAAAGAAAATCAGACCACCAGCCAAGCGTTCGACGCTTCGAGCATAGCTGGCAAAGAGCACTTAGTACACGCAGCTCGCCTTGCCCTTATCGCTCATGCCGCGAAAAGGGGCTTCGCTAGCTCGCTGAATATCGAAGCCATCTGTTGGGTGGCCGCGGAGCGACAGATCGCGCGCGCGTTTGAGAAGGTCGGCGTACAGAAGGGTAGCAGAGACTTGGCAATTCTAGCTTTGGGGGATTCGCGTGCACGGGTAAAGCGGACGTTGATCAACATTTGCCGCGAGTTAGACATCGAGCGGAACGATGGTGTGCTCGAGCTGACGCGCGAGAAGGTTCCAAAACTGTGTAAGGTTTTCTCGATATCAAAAGATGAACTGAAAATTGCACCCATCCAAAAACTCGTGCTCGAGCGGGTAGCACTCTTAGCCCTAGGGAGATAGGCCTTACTTGAGGAGCCCTTCGAACCCCTCATCCCTGGCCACCGTCGTAACTTTTGCACATGTGGGCATGATCGGCTTCTCCGAGGTCACGAGCTTGCCCTCGTCACCGATTGACACGTATTTGGCCTTCAGGGGCTCCTTCGCCTCGACCGCGATGCAGAGGAGCTCGGCTTCGGTCCCAGCGTAGGTGTAGTAGTAGTGCTTACCCTGGAAGTTGTGGTAGAACAGCCACCCCTGACCGCGCGCGATGTTCGCCACGTCCTCGAGGTCCTTACACCATATTATCTTCATCTCTTCCCCCCCGCGGCTGCCTTCTTCACCTTTTGGACACCGCGCTTAGAACCTCGCACGATTAACGAATCGCCAGCACGAATTCGGACGCGCTTGCTCGGATCGAACATGTAGTGCTCGCCTCGCTTTATCATCAGCACGTATGCCCCCATATTCGTCCAGAGGTTGAGCTTTTTCAAAGATTTGCCCACAAAATCTGAATACATCGTGACATCGGCTTTTCCTATCTGTTCATCGGCCTCAGCCAGAGCTCGGGCGAACACTGGGTGGAGCTCCATCTTGCGGAGCACGATATCGGCGATCGAATCTGCGGCATCGGAAATCAGCTCCATGCATCGGATTATCTGTAGCAAGCTGTTAAGCCTCGCAACGTTCCGCTCCTTTTTCGCGGCCTTAAGGGTTGCAAGCCAGAGCTTGTAGGCGAGCTTGTCGAACTTTTCCTCGATCTCCCTGACTTCCTCGGCTATCTCGTGGGACCCGAGCAGGATTGAGGAGTAGGCCATGTCGACCATCACGCTGCTCAGGTCGCGCATCTCCGCGAGCGCATTTCGGATGAGGGGCAACTCCTTCCCAGGCATCCAAGCTTCCTTGCGCGCTCCGGCCATCTTACATAGGACTGTGATGCCATCCGGGGGCCCCTTCACGATGAGCGAATCACCAGCGCACGCCTCGGTATCCTTGAGAGGGGGAACTATCCATGATTTTCCCCGCTTTATGGCGAAGACCCAGACGCCTATGTTCGACGGCAACCTGAGGTCGTAAAATCTTTTGCCGACGAGCATCGAATCCTTGCTTACCTCAACCCAAGCGATTTTCTCGTCGGCCATTCGGAGGGCATCGCGTATTACGGGGTGGATTTCGATCTCCCTGCGGACCAAATCGGCGATATCACCCGTGGCGTTTGAAATGGCTTCCGCCGCGCCCGCTACCTGTAGGACGCCGGTGATTTTTCGAGCCTCGCGGACGTTTCGCGTCACCACTACGGCGATCGCCCGGATGTGGTACATAAGCCCGTCCATTCGCGTCTCGAGTTCATGCGCACGGTCCGCAAGTTCATCGCTCTCGAAGAGCACCGCCGCGTACGCGAGATCTATCATAAGGTCCGAGACATCTTTCATCTCGGTCAGGAGCTCCCGCACGCTCCTGGGTTTAAACGATTTCGCCATGTTCCTACACCCCCACTATCTTTATCGCCAACATTAAACACGTTACGCCCAGCACATCGCCGATCGCCGTTACGATGGGTATCACCACGTTGTCCGGATCCAGGCCTCCCTTGAACGAAACGAATGCCGACGCAATTGTCACGAATATCAGCGCAGCGCTCAACGTCATCCCCGCGATGAAGAATGCAAGCGCTAGGGAAAACGAACGGGCAACAGGTATCCCAGACGAGTACGCTATCGCGAAAAATAGCGCGCCGAAGAGTGAGAAGATTGCGAAGCTGATGAGCGCCGAGGCGGACACATTCCCCCGCAACACGCGCTGTCCCCTCAGCCTCGGCTCCAAGGTACCTAGGTGAAGCGCGGAGGTGAGCCTGGCCCCCAAGATGCTCCCGATATTTCCCCCCATCCCATTTATCGGCGGGATCATCATTAGGATCAGAGGCAGCTCGGCGATTTCCGCGATGCTTGAGTTTAACATGTACCCTGCGGCGAGCGCTATGAGGATGCAAGTCACGAGAATGGGGTAGCTCTCGAGTACTATCCGTTTGATACCGTAAACAGCCATTTTTACACCACCAGAAGCACGGCCAAGTAAATGCAAGCGATGGTCACGAAGTCACCGATTGACGCCATGGTCGGACTTGTTACATTATCCGGGTCCAAGCCGCGCGCGTAGGCTACTATCGCTACGAATACGGTGAGGAAGGCGAGGATCAAGCCCGAGAGGAAACCTGCAAGGATTGCTATCGCCATGAGTTCGAGCACCCCAATTGTTGAGGCACCCGTCAACAGATTCATCCCGAATGCGAAGACTCCTATGGTAGCAGAGGCGATCAAGCTGAGGATGAGTGATGATGCTAAGTTAACTTTGACTTCGGTGGACATCTCCAAGCGGGGCTTGATCAAACCAGCGTTGAGCCCGGTGCCGAGGCGAGAGGCCAGGGCGCCGTTGATGTTACCACGGAGGCCTAGCAAAGCCGGTACCATCACGATCAGCCCGGGCATAATGGTCGTGAAGTACTCCTGCATTCCCTCGAACACCTTGCCGGCGCCGAGCTCGATGATGGCGCACAGGAGCAAAATCGATAGCCCCTGAACCACGATGGCATGAATATTTATTTCGCGGGCCATCACCTCCACCCGAAAGCCCTTGGCTGCTTTCCTATATACCTTTTAAAAGGGCAACTTCGGTTTTATCGGAATCGTTTATGGTGCGGGGGGCAGGATTCGGACCTGCGAACCCCTTCAGGACCAGATTTCTCATGGTTTAGCCAGCTTGAGTCTGGCGCCTTTAACCTGGCTTGGCTACCCCCGCAGATGAAAATCTTGAGCCTAAGTTATTAATCGTTTGTACTCAGTTAAAGCGGGGACTCTATGCAAGGGTTCGAGCCTCGCCGCGCGTTCGAGCACCTCGACAAGCTGGCGTACGAGATAGGCCCCCGCCTAGCTGGGACGCGGGGCGACCGCATGGCATCGGACTACATCCAAAAGCAGTTCGAGAGCTGCGGGCTGAAAACGCGGGTGCAGGGGTTCAAGTTCGTGCCGAGGGCTGCACGGGTCAAGATTACCGCTTTGCTGTTCGCCTCAGCTTTCATCTCGCTACTTTTCCTTCCCCCACAGCTCTCGCTCGTCGCGTGGCTCGCGGTCATCGTGATTTGGCGCTCGCTCGGCAAACTCATGCCTAAAGGAGAGAGTCAAAACATCATCGCCTCAGCGGGGACGAAAAAACCGGAAAGGCGCGTGGCGATAACGGCCCACTACGACTCAGCGCCGTGCATGGCGAGCTATAAGCTGTACCTCTTCGTGAGGTTTGCGTTTTTACCCGCCCTCATCATCGTCGCCGCTATCGTGGCTGCGAGGGCGCTAGGAGTTTTGCCAGCGTGGGTGATTATGTGGAGCGTTCTCGCGATCGTCTTTCTGCCCATCTGCATCGGCATGTTCATCGCCGCCAGCAGCCGACGCGTTTCCCCTGGAGCCAATGATAACGCTTCGGGTGTCGCGGTCATGCTCGAGGTAGCGCGCGCAATCGCCGAATCCCCGCCCGCAGATGCAGAGTTGACTTTCATCGCATTCGGGGCAGAGGAGCAGGGGCTCGTGGGCGCGCGTAAGTTCGTGGCGAGCAAGGCGTTGCCGGAGGACACACTCGTGCTTAATTTGGACGGGGTTGGGGTCGGCCCTCACACCTATGTCATCGAGGGCAACGGCATCCTCAGGCGGAGGCGAACTTCGCCCCAGCTCAACCAAGTGCTCGCGAACTCCATCAAGGGTGCAGGGTTAAAGCCGAGGCTGTGGTGGGCCGCGCTCGCCAGGCACGACCACATCCCCTTCCTGCGGGCCAAGATGAGGGCGACTACTTTTACCACCGATGTCGGGGGCAAGGACAGACTGGGTCGTTTCATCGCGAGGGCGTTCAGGCTGCCAAATGCTCGGGCGCGTGGGTATCGCTACATCCATACGCTTGAGGATACCCCCGAGCGAATCGAGCTCGCGAACATCGAGCGGGCTGGGCAGGTGGTGCTCGGAGTCATCAAAACTTAGTCGAGGTCCAAATGCTCATTAACAATAAATAGTTATGTTCGCTCTAATGACGTTGGAGGCGGATGAGCTGGTGGGAAATAGATGGAAATAATTTTTACGATTCTCTTTATTTTGGCGGTGGTATGGGGCATTGGGCTACTTTTTGAAAAATTCGGCCAACCTCTGATTTTAGGGGAGCTCCTAGCGGGGGTTGTCATCGGCCCTTCCATCTTGGGCATCGTAGGAGAAACGGGGGTTAAGGAGGGCCTCATAGGGAATCCCATCTTTGAATGGACTTCAGCTCTGGGCATCCTTGCCACGTTAGGGATGTTTTTCCTGATGTTTTACGCAGGCCTAATAACCGATCCAAAAAAATTAGGGAAGAGGGTAAAGACTTTTTTCGGAGTGGGGATAGCAGGCACCCTTATACCTCTACTTTTTGGGGGGCTCGTCACTTGGTTCTTTACGCACGATTTTTGGATAACGCTAATCGTGGGACTCGCCATCTCGGGCACTTCTCTTGTTACCAAGGTGAGGATACTCGGCGACTTGGGCATCCTCAAATCTAAAGTTGGGTACACCATGATGGGCGGGGCGATGGTGGACAATATTCTCACGTTCATCATCCTCGCCGTGGTCATCAAGGCAATAACAGTGGGAATAGTGGGTCCTTTGGACGTGTTGTATACAGTGGCGCTGGTAGTAGCCTTCTTCGGAATCGCGCTGTTCATCGGCTATCGTATCTATCCACGAGTTGGAAAGTTATTCATCCACCCGGGGGCGAGAGGCTTCACGTTTGCCCTAGTCATGGGCCTCCTCATCGCTGGCATCGGACAGACGATGGGGCTACACTTCATCATCGGTGCATATCTAGCGGGCTTATTCGTGCGGGAGGAGTTCGTTGGTGGAGCATTTCGGGATTTGAATCGACGCTTCCAAACTCTTAGCCACGGTTTTCTGGGACCCATATTTATCGTGAGCGTGGCTTTCCACGTGAACTTTGGAGTGTTTGAAACTCACACCCTATTCCTGATTGCGCTCATCATAGCGGCGATAGCTGGGAAGGTAATAGGGGCGGGTGGCGGAGCCTACCTAATGGGGATGAAGAAAAGAGAAGCGCTTACCGTTGGCATAGGGATGAACGGGCGCGGGACGGTGGAACTCGTATTGGCAATGGTTGGTCTCGAGATCGGAATCCTTTTAGATGTTCACGTGTCCCTGCTTGTATTCACGGCCTTCGCAACCACCTTCATAACTCCGATAGGATTAAAATACATGCTCCGTAAACGCCCAGAAAAGAGAGGTAAGTAAATCCAAGTTGTCAAATCTATTTGAAACAGGAGGCGATAGAATGAAAATAGGGTTAATGGCCGACACCCACGATCGATTGGATGCTGTGGAAAAGGCAGTAGAATTTTTTAATCGGGAACGGGTTGAGCATGTCCTTCACGCGGGGGACTTGGTATCGCCGTTTGTGGCACCGAAGTTCGCGAAGCTGAGGGCGAAACTGCACTACGTCTGGGGGAACAACGAGGGTGACCGCGGGTTCATACGCGCAAAATTCGGCGAACTCGGGGTGAAGCCGCTCGGGAACTTTGCGGCGCTGGAGCTGGACGGACGGAGAATAGCGCTGCTGCACGGCACGCACGAGGATATCGTCGAGGCGCTTTCGAAGTCGGGCTCCTTTGATGTAGTTGTTCGAGGGCACACCCATCGAGCCGAAATTCGTGAGGGAAAAACGCTCCTCGTGAACCCCGGCGAGGTTTGCGGCTACCTGAGCGGACGCCAAACGGTCGCCCTGCTCGATTTATCCGAGCTACACGCGGAGATTTTGGGGCTGTAGTTCATTATTTTAGTATGCACGGTTAATTCGGCTTGGGTGGATAATTGATCGAGCTCATCGCGATAGTCGCACTACTCGCCGGTTTTTACGTAGCTTGGAACATCGGCGCAAATGATTCCGCCAATTGCGTGGGGACAGCGGTCGGCGGACGTATTTTGTCCTATCGCCTCGCGATCGCGATTGTAATATTATTTGTCCTCCTAGGTGCGGTCCTCGAGGGTTGGAAGAACATGAAAACCGTGGGGGAAGACATCGTGATTGGGCCGGGCGGTACAAATCCACTTTCGAACGTCCCCCAGGTCGCAATTGCCGCCCTACTCGCCGCCGGCCTGTGGGTCATGACAGCCACTAGATTGGGCATACCTGTTTCTACCTCCCAGTCCATGGTGGGCGCGGTCATTGGGGCGGGGCTTTTGTTATCTTATGCGCAACCGGACGTCATTGAGAGCGTTCAATTCGGCACGCTTGGCATCATCGCTATTTCTTGGATACTAAATCCCATGTTTGCCGCCCTCCTCGCTTTCATCTTACTCAAAGCCTTTACCCCACCGTTACGGAGAATAAAGAACATTGTATTGCTCAACCAAGTCCTGATGGTTCTCGTTATCGTGGCTAGCGCGTTTACCGCCTACGCTCTCGGCGCCAACGATGTGGGCACATCCACTGGGGTAGTTTATGCGTTTTTTAGGGGAGGCGGACCGGACTTTAGACTCATGTTGTTAATCGGGCTGTTCGGCGGGGTTGCTTTGGCGGTCGGTGTGGTGACTTACAGCCGCAGGGTGATGCATACGGTGGGTACGGGAATAACCAGGCTCGACGCATTGACCGCGTTCGCTGCTCAGATGGGGGCTGCTATCACGGTCTGGTCGTTCGTACAATTTCATATACCCGTATCCACAACGCAAGCTATTATTGGCGCAGTAGCTGGGGCAGGGCTTGTGAAGGGGGCCGCCGCCGTGAGTGGGAGAAAACTCGGCCATATCGGGATAGCTTGGGTCTTGACCCCAGCCATCGCATGCGCGCTTTCGTTCCTACTCGGGTGGTTGTTCCTGGGGTTATGAAAATGGAAACATGGCAAGCCGTCTACATCCTCATCGTGTTTGCAGGTCTGCTGGTTGGGTGGCAGGTCGACCCGTACTTGGCCGTTGGGCTGATCTGGGGGCTCATTATTTTATTTGAGGTGCTTAGCCGCCTCAAGAAGCGCGCGGGAAGTGAAATGAAAGCTATGCTCTAAAAGTATACCTAATGATAGATAGTATGTCCCCAACATCCTCGGCACGATCGGAGATGTCGCCAATCCCCCGAATAAGTATGCTCAACTGAATCACGCTCACGGGGTCCAGCACTTTCTCGTACAAATACATCTCCCCCAATAGACTTTGCTCCACGAGGTCGGTCTTATGCTCCAATTCTTCGACTTCTTCGATTTTTGCTTTCGCAACATCGATGTCCGATACCAACGAATCAATCGAACCCTGCAGGGCCTCAGCCGTCTGCGTGGCGAGTCCAGCCATTTTAATTAAACCCTCTCGGATAGCTTTCGCTTTTTTTTGCTTTTTTTCCGCCTTCAGGAGGGCATCGAGAAGTTTCTCCCTTAACAAAATCGCGCGCGTCACCCCTTCGGCTGTGTCGGCCACGTTGTCGAGCTCCTCTGCCAACCTCGCTAAATCGCCTCGGAATGTCGGCAAAAATGCCCCCTCGCCGAGGCTGCAGGCAAACTTTCTCCTGCCCCTATCAGCCTTCGTCTCGAGCTCGGTAACCTGCCTACCCAGAGCCTCTGCTTTTTTAAAATTGCGCTCGGAAAAAAGGGCACCCATCATCTCCTCAAACTTCTTCACGATGTTTACAACATCTTTCGCATTTTTTCGCAGGATCTCGAGCGCTTCCCTTTCCTTCCCCCCACCAATGGGCGAGATCCCGATCATCAGAATTTCCCTCAAGCTTTCACCTTCCTACGGTATATCGACGCGTCGTTTAAAAACCTCATCGTCTGGGCCTCCGAACCAACCTCGAGCCGCACACCTCGCATCGGGAAGCCGGCGGCGGGTACCTGCGGTCGCATGCGGGGCACACCATCTCCCATCGCAGCACCTCCTTTATCCCCGGCATGGCGATGCGCTGGTAGGGGAGGCCGAACAAACTCGCCAAATTCTGGATGGCGTAATCGTCGGTCACGAGCTCCGGTTCATCGCCGGCCCGCTTGAGATCCAGAGCAAGCGCGAGCAGCTTGACATCCACAGCTGAAACTAGGTCTCCGGTTTGGGCGACCTTCTCCTTGATTTCGTTCAGAGCCCCCCTTGAAGGGCCAACAACCTTTATCTTGCCTGCAGTCACCGCCGTCTCGAGCTCGAGCTTCGAGCACAGGTCGCGAGCTTCCTTTAACACCTCCTGCACGGTTACCTGTTCCGCTTTGGCCAGCCCAGGTACGAACCCCGCAATCACGGCGGAGGTGTCCAAAACATAGACCTTCCGCGACACCTACAGCTTCTCCCTCAGCTTGCGGTAGAACTCGCCCCATCCGAAGAAACGTGCTGGCTTGTCGGAGCGATAGAACGTAGCTTTTTCCCCAGGTTCAAGTTTGGCCGCAACTTGGCCGTCCACGATCACAAATGCTCCGCGTTCCGATCTGGTGGGTTCTATCTCGATGCGGCTGTCGATGGGCACTACCAACGGGTTAGGTTTGGGGTGGGATGGGCATATGGGCACAACCACAAAAACCTTGAGGCGCGGGTCGACCACGGGGCCGCCAGCGGCCAAGGCGTAGGCGGTGCTTCCGGTTGGGGTCGCCACGATAACGCCATCCCCTTGCACGTCCACGGCTACCTTACCGTCGACGGATACCCTCAACGTAAGGGTCCTCCCATCTTTGGCAGAGCACACCACCGCATCGTTCAGCGCGTCGGGCAATCGTTTACCCGCGGCTTCCCCGACCAACCTTTCTCGCTCGACGATCGGCAGCCCCCCCGTGACCAGCATTCGGAGCGCCCGCTGAGCTTCATTTGGCGTGACATCTGCAAGAAAGCCCCTTTCCCCGAGATTTATACCGAGCATCGGAGTTTCCGGTGCTTGTTGCTGAGCGAATAAAACTGTTCCGTCACCGCCTATCGTAACGATGGCATCCGCCGTTCGAAGCACCTGCGCCTCCACTCCGCGTTTGCGAAGCTTCTTGGCAAGCCCCCGCTCGAGCAGGATCTCCTCTTTAGCCAAGAGCCTCAGCACCTTTCGCGTGACCTCTAAGGCATTCGGGATCTCTAGGCGGGCGACGATTCCTATCCGCAAGTTTTCACCAGCTCAAGTTTTCCCTCCTAGGATTTAACCTTAAGGGCGCAGATTTTTAAGCACACACCCGAAAAAACACTCAAGAGGCGTTTTAGTGGCTAGGGAGATGACTGAGATAGGCAAGCTCAAGGAAGGGCGTTTTGTAATCATCGACGACGAGCCCTGCCGCATCGTGGGCTTCTCAATTTCGGCGCCCGGGAAACATGGACACGCGAAGGCGAAGGTCGACGCGATCGGCATCTTCGATTCTCAGAAGCGAAGTATTGTTCGCCCTACCAGCGCCAAGATAGAAGTGCCGATAATCGAGCGGGGCAGCGCCCAAGTGCTCGCGATCATAGCGAACAACGCTCAGCTCATGGATTTGACGACCTACGAGACATTCGAGCTTCCCATCTCCATGGCCCTCCGCAGTGAGGTCCGCGAGGGCGTCGAGGTCGAGTACACCCAAGTATTAGGGCGAAAGAAAATTGAGCGGGTTAAGAGCTAAATAAAAAATAAAAAAAAAGTGGTAGCGCTCTTAAATAAGGCTACCACAAAGAACTAAACATCATATCCTCTTAGGGTCTTTCTTCCGTTCGCTTTTGCCCTCTCTGTGGCTCGCTTGCACCTTCTCGATATCAGCGCGTCAAGTTCTTTGAAGAAATCTCCGCTCGCCCTCATCCCTTTAATCAATCCCCTAACAGCAGACTTCACGATATAAGCCATTTGTCCACCTCCAATTTGTCGATTTACCTTGAATTTCCGAGGTATTTAAGCGTAGTTATACCGTGTCCAACTCATCTCCTGCGCCTGAATTCGCCGAGTAGCTTTCGCATCTCCTCGCGCGGCATGTCGTAGCTGTGCTTCAGCGTCGGGAACTTGCCAGCCTTGACTTCCCGCCTAAAATTCCCCAGCGCCTTCACCACAACATCGTCGAGCTTAGTGTAGCGCTTGACGAATTTCGGCACGCGGGGGCCGGTCAAACCGAGCAAATCGTGAATCACCAGCACTTGGCCGTCGCAGTAGGGTCCCGCACCGATCCCTATCGTGGGGATTTCTACCTTTTCGGTGATGAGCTTCGCCAGTTGCCAGGGGATGCACTCGAGCACCAAGCTAAAGATCCCCGCTTGCTCCAGCCTTCGCGCGTCCTCGAGGATCACGCGAGCGATGGACACGGTCTTGCCGCGGACCCTGAAACCGCCGAACTGATGGACCCACTGGGGGGTCAAACCTACGTGTCCCATTACTGGGATCCCCGCCCTTAGAATCGCCTCGATTTTGTCGAGGACGCTTCGGCCACCTTCAACCTTCACGGCCTCCGCGCCGCCCTCCTTGAGGAAGCGCCCCGCGTTGCGCACGGCATCCTCGACGCTGGCTTGGTAGGAGAGAAATGGCATATCACCTATTACTAAAGCTCGCCTCGCCCCCCGCGCCACGGCCTTAGTGTGGTGGAGCATCTCCTCCATCGTCACCGTGAGGGTGTTCGGGTAGCCTAGGACGACGTTGCTCAACGAGTCGCCGACCAGAATCGCATCTATCCCCACTTCGTCGATCGTCCGGGCAGTGGGGTAATCATAGGCCGCGAGCATCACTATCCGCTCGCCTTGCGCCTTCATCTCGCGCAGGGTAGCGGTCGTGACATCGGTTTTCTCCATCCCATCCCTCACAACTGAATTAGTGTTGATTAGTTTCTTTGTTATTTAACCTATTAGTAAAGCGCACGTACCTGCGCGTGGCTTAATGTACCTTATGTTGTGAAGATCCTGCACGAGGAGCTAAGTCCGAACCGCTGCCACGACTTCACGTGCGGTACGAGTCACGTCTTTTGCTTTGGTAATCGCACTACCGACGATAATTATCGATGCACCTCGCTTGACAAGCTCGGGCGCTGTTTTGGCCGTTATCCCGCCCGCCACGGCTATCGGTATCCTAACCGACCCGGCCACGGCTTGGAATTGCTTGATTGGGTCGATCCCGAGCTTCTGCTGATCTATACCGACGTGTACGCCCAAATAATCGGCCCCGAGACTTTCGACTTGCTTAGCCCTTGCACGGAGATCGGGGACCGCTAATAAGTCAACGAGCACTTTGACATCGCGCTTTCGAGCCGCTTTGATCGCTTCAGATATCGTGGCATCGGCTGCAGCTCCAAGCACGCACACCACATCGGCCCCCGCCTTTGCCGCCAGCTCGACCTCAAGGGCACCGACATCCGCTGTCTTCATGTCCGCAACGATTGTCTTATCGGGGAAAGCGCGTCTCAGTTGTCTGACCGCTTCGAGCCCTGCCGCCTTGATTAAGGGGGTACCTGCTTCCACCCACTCAACCCCTCCCCTAACAGCTAGCTTTGCTATCTCTATCGCTTGCCCGATCTCTACAATATCCAGTGCGACTTGGACGACAGGTTTCAAGCCCCTCACCTATGTAAGAAATGTTTCGGATGTTCTATTTTAAACCTCAATTTGTTACCATTATGGATTAGTCCTTCAGTCCTAGCTTCGCGGGTAGATACTCCTTGACAACGTAGCTCAAGCCGTATTTGGAGAAAGCCTGCTGCTCCGCCTTCTTCCCGAGCTCGAGCATCTTCTTTATCTCTCCCTGCCAGAACTCGGTGTTATAGCGCGGGTCCTTCTGAAGCTGCTTCAGGCGGTTGACATCGAGCTCCCGCAACTTGTCCGTGGGCAGCTTGTAATCGATGATGTCGCTCGCGGTGACCCCTATGAACTGCGCGTCGGGCACCGCCAGCTCGTGGTTGATGTAGGCGAGCTTCGCGCTCCCGGAGACGATGACCATGGCGATGTGGAATCCAAATGGGTCACCATCGCAGAAGAGATGGATGGGTAACCCCAGCTCCTCGTGGGCCCGCTTCAGGAATCGTCGCGTGGCGCGTGCAGCCTGCCCCTTAAGCCCCACGATGAGCGCGTCGAACTTCTTCCATGCCCCCTCCTGCACGAGGCGGTGGTACATGCCCATTGTCTCGATCGCGATCACGCGCTTTGCCTTGCACCGGACGAACTCGACATCGTCTATGGCGGGTGGGATGGTGTACCCTCCTCGCCCCGCCTTCGTCGCATCGATGACCACACCGTCTTCGTTGACCACGAGCCGGCCGTAGACCGCAGCGCCATCTTCTTCGGGAGTCAGGCCCAAGTCTTCGCGCTTCAGCCCAAATGCGGCCTCGAGGTCCTCTATGATGGCGTCGGACTCCCCTTGCTCGTGGAATGGCCCCGCGTCCCAGCCCTCGGCGGTGTAGTACATCTCTCGGAGGGTCGCGAACTTTTTACTCGTGATGAGCTCCTTGGAGAAATCGGCGGCGCACATTAACTGGGCGAATTTCTTAACTTGCTTCATGCTCCCGGCCGAGCGCACCCCGTAGCGGGGCCCGAGCACGAAGTAGCGGTTGGTTTCGTCGTAGATGATGTTGGTAGTGCTCCGAGATGGGATCTTGAGCTTTGGGGGGCGGGTGTGCAAGATATCCTCAATGACATCCTTGCCAAGGCCAGCTAGCTTCTCGCCCGCCTTCCGCTTATACGCCCGCTCTCGCGCCCTAACTTTCTTCGCCACCCTCGACACCAGTTACCTTCTTTAGCAGGGGTTTAATATCGGGCTGTTTCGTTCCCGCCAGGCTCGCCGCCTTGCGGGCGATCACGGGCAGGTACTGCTCGAATACCCCCGCCCGCTCCTCCTGCTCCTTGATGTGTATCTTCCGGTAAAGGAATCGCCTCAGCTCCCTGGCAACGTCCATGATCGTGCTTCGAATCTCGTTGAAGACCTCGGGTTCCTCTGCGATCGATTGCTTACCTGCCGAGGTGTAGGGGACGTAGGCCGACACGACGTTGACGAATAGCGTTAGCGGTGCTGACGAGATATCCACGCCGTAGCGGCGCCAGTCGATGTTCCGGGCGGCAGAGGTTATCGCGCATCCCCCCTGGTCGAAAATCAGCGGTGCGCGGTTCGCGAATCGGATGAACTCCATTCCGGCCTCGGCCTCGACTTCCTCGCCCTCGCCCTTCCCTTCCACAGCCTTGCCCGCGCTCCCGCCGTAGGCCACGGCCGCCTCCACGATAAACGGTAAGCCACCGCGGTACACCTTCGGTGAACGGGTCACGGCATAGACGAACTCCGGCCTCAGGATTTGGCGTAAGCCGTTCTCGATGTCTGCTACCCCAATTGGCCGTAGGCCGGCGGTGGGTGGGGCCATGAGTTTCACCTGCTTGAA
>JAUWBN010000024.1 GCA_030601675.1 Hadesarchaea archaeon
GCTCTGGGCGGAGGTCCAACATTTCAATACCGTGCTCGTGGATCTCGTACAGCGCCCGGAGGATGGCGGCTGCGTCCTGCTCGATGATGATTCGCCGTTCCGCAAGCATGATGATGTGCGCTAAGTTGACCTGCACGACCGAATAGAAAATCCGAGCATCGGCTTCCATCGAAGAGATGTACTCGCTAGCCAGAGGGTCCATGGCCCGCTTGAAGCGTCCCCGGCGAAGCACCTTATGCCCCCTTTCGCTTGCGCAGGATCTTGCTCTGGAGCGCGTGGAATTTGATCACCCCTATCGCATCGCGCTGGTCGAAGCCGTAGCGCTCGAATGAGACAAGCTCCTCGTCGTAAAGCGAATAAGGCGAGCTGCGCCCCACGATGCGCGAGTTGCCGTGGTTGAGTTCGACTTTTATTTTGCCCGTAACTCGGTTTTGCGTGCTATCGATGAAAGCATCTAGGTCCTCGCGCAGCGGGTCGAACCAGAGCCCGCTGTACGCTAGGTCTGCCCAGGTTTGGTCGACCACTTGCTTAAATGCCAGTTCCTGTTTCGTCAGCGCGAGTTGCTCGAGCGCTCGGTGGGCTTGGATGAGCACCATCGCCGCTGGGGCCTCATAATTCTCCCGCGCTTTCAACCCGAGGATGCGATCCTCGATGAGCTCTATCCTGCCCACGCCGTAGGTGCCAGCTGTTTTGTTCAACTTCGCGATGAGTTCGAGACCACCCATACGCTTTCCATCGAGCGCTATGGGTATGCCACCCTTAAATTCAATTTCAACTACGCGCGGCTTCGCCGGTGCTTTGGCCGGTGAGCGAGTCCATGCGTAGATATGCTCGGGCGGTGCTTTGGCGGGGTCCTCGAGCACACCCCCCTCGATTGAGCGCCCCCAGAGGTTCTCGTCGATGCTGTAGGGCTTGCCCGCGCCAACTGGGATGCCCTGCTCGCGTGCGTATTTGATCTCCCACTTTCGGTCGAGGTTGAGCTCGCGGATGGGTGCGATAATTTTGAGTTTCGGCGCCTTGATTGCAATAGTCGTGTCGAAGCGGAACTGGTCGTTGCCTTTCCCCGTGCACCCATGCGCCACCGCGTCGGCCCGCTCCCTGCGCGCGACCTCGACCAGCTTGCTCGCTATCGGGTATCGCGCGAGCGCCGTGGAAAGGGGGTAGCCCTCGTAGAGCCCGTTCGCCTTGATGCTGCGGAACACGTATTGCTCGACGAACTCCTTGCGCGCGTCGACATGGACGTGTTTGATCGCCCCAAGTTGCTTCGATTTTTTCGCTATCTCTTTCAGTTCCTCCGGGTCCTGCCCGACATCGACGGAAACGGTGATGACATCGGCCTTGTACTTCTCCTGAAGCAAACGGACGGCGACTGAAGTGTCGAGCCCACCGCTGTAGGCGAGAGCGACTTTCATCCCTTCACCACTTGTTGTTAATGAGGTTGACATAAAAGGCTTGAGGTGTTTTGCGGTCGAATTGGCCAAGAGTGATACACACGTATCGGGCTACCTCCCCCGAAAACCTTTTACCGCTCGCCCCCCATCGCTACGGTTGAGCCTTTGGGTGGAGAAATGGTCAGGATAACTTACGCAGGCCGAACTCAAGCACATTCGAAAGCTGTGATTGGATGGAAGTCGTAGTCAAGTTACATGGTGATCTGCAGGAAAAGGCAGGCACCGGCACGATAAAGGTCCCGATCATCGAGGACGAGACCGTGGACACCCTGCTCATGAAGCTCAGCCGGCGCCACCCCAAAATAGTTGAAGCGATCCTGGATCCAACGACGGGGGAGCTCCGGGAAAATTTTGACATCCTGCTTAACGGTCGACGAATTCAGCAGATCCGCGGAATCCACACGAAGCTCAAGCACAAGGACGAGATCGCGATCTCCCCACCCGTTGCAGGCGGTTAGCGCGGCGAGGTGACTTGGCTGGCTCTGGAAGGCTTGGACGGAAAGTACGTCGATGTAGGACTCTCAGGTGCCACCGTGATTGTTCTCCTGGCGCTCAGTATATGCCTAGTCGCCTATTACTTTCTCAGGAAACGGGTCGAAAGAAAAGTGATTCTGGTAGTCCTCGCACTCTTTTTGATAGGATATTCGATCAGGTTGTTTGTCCTATTGAGAAACCCCCTTATTTACGGAATCGATGGCCCTTGGTACGTCTCCAAGGTGGGACTGTTTTTAGAACAAGGACATTTCGGTGAATTCGTGGCCCCCTTGGTGCTTTACTTCACTACCGGACTCTCGGTATTTGTCGGCGATGCCACGCTCGGCGTAAAAATTGCCCAAGCTTTCCTCTCGGCGCTTCCAATCCTAACGATTTGGTTGTTGGCTAGATATATCACGAAAAATAACTACGTGAGCTTCATAGCAGCCTTATTGCTAACTCTTTCAGCGATGACGGTGGGAATGTCGGACGTACTCAGGAACACCGGGGCACTTGCTTTCCTACCGTTGTTTTACCTGTTTTTCCTCAAGTTCATTAACGAGGAGGGACGGGATTGGACCATAAAAACTCCCCTAAGAATTCGCGGGAAAGGATTGGGGCTGACGTTGAACACAAATCTCGTGCTTTCGATCCTCTTTTTCATCGTGATCTTAGGATGTCATTTTCTTACGGCTGGCTTCGCAATCATGACGGTAGTTGCATACATCGCGTTTTTCACGGGCTATCGAAGGAAGATCCCTTGGCGGGAGCTCAAGTTTGTGGTCTTGATTAGCGTTGCAATGTTAGTTGGCATGGTGGCATCTGGAAGTCTTCAAGAAAAAGTGCTTGGCACTGCGAATACCCTCTCCATGAGTGAACCGGTCCCCCCTGATTTGTTTCCTTTTTCCGAGGCCGCGATTCCAACTCCTCCCGGCGGGGCAGATGGAGGCCCTCCGGGGAGCATGTTCATATTCTTTCTGCCGTTTATCTTCATGTCGCTTCCAGCGATGTGGTTCACACTTCGCCACAAAGACCGAAGATATCAACTGTTTACCGCCACCATCTTTTTGGCTCTTCTCTGCTCCCAAAATTGGATAGTCAACTACATGTACACCTTCAGGTTCACGATAATGATGTATCTCGCACTTTTCGTCTTGATGGGAATTTCAGTTTGGTACATCAGAAAACATCTCAAAAAAGTCGCTGTCGGGGTTCTGGTGGGCGCAGTCGGGTTTTCCATTCTCACGCTTGTTGGTATGGGGGCCACGGCTGGAGCTTGGATCACGGAGGAGGATTGGTCCGAGCTGAGGTGGATAGGCCAACAGCTCCCTGAGAACTCCATGGTTATGACGCCTGGGATGGAGAGACTTCTTTACTGGGGGCCGTTGCTGTTCGAAAAAGAGATGGGCCCCACCTTTTGGCTAGGGGGCCCAGGAAACATAGAACAACTCGCGGGAGAGTTGAGGCGCGCAGAACAGATGACAGACATGACGGCTTTAGCAGTTGTGGAAAGGGACTTCATCGAAGGGGTTGAAAATCTCGAAAACTTGGGCCTTAAAACATACAACAACGTGCAGACCACCCACTACACTGTGCTCAAATTGGCGGAGAATAGTGAGGGAACGCAGCAACGCAACGCCGATAAAAAGGAGGGGCCGGCTGGGCTGCCGGAGTATCAGGGGTCCACCAATTTGGGAATAAGCAAGGAAAACATAGAGGAGAACTATTTCTATGGTGGCATCGACTTATCTCCTCCTGAAATTTCCGCAGCAGTTTATGGCACCACGGCAGGCTATAGCGCGGTCTTGAACTGGTATCGAACGGAGATGCCCACACAAGGGTGGACGAAAACTCTTGAAGACGAAGATCCGACGCAAAATTGGGGCATGTTACATTATTTAATGGGGAATGACATGGCGATGATTTTTGTGTCTGGGAGCCCTTGGGGCCATACGGGCAACATAATTGTGCTCGTGGAAGGGCCAGCGAGCGCATTCGGGGAAGGTCCGGGTGAGGGGGGACCACCTCCCGGGTTTGAGGAGCCAGAAGCCACAAGTGAAATCAGATTCAACCACAACCCACTCTTCGCATTCATCCTGCTGCCGATTGAGCTTGTCCAGGGCCTCTACGGCACTGCAGTATATGGGATCCTAAAGCTCGTCGTCGCTATCCCCCTCTCGGTCGGGCTGATTGGCTTCTTGCTGGGGCTAGCCCCCATCTTGGCCCACAAATTTAAAAAAGTTCGCCGGAGATCCCCAATCCGTCACAAGCCGTAATGCATAATCAGCTCAACAAAATTTATTGGCGAGTTTTTCAACATTGGTTAATAATCCCAATATCGAGGGGTCCGCAAGTCGGTACATTATTTTCTTCCCCTCGCGCCGTCTGCGTATGAGGCCGCACTTCCTCAGAGCTCGCAAGTGATGCGATATCAGCGATTGCTCTTTGTCAAGCTCGTCCATGATCTCGCACACGCAGCGTTCGCCCTTCTTCAACATCAGAAGGATTTGGAACCTCGTTTCATCCGCCACGCATTTGAGCAGCCGGAGTTGTTTGTCGGTCAACTTATCACCCCCTAGCTTTTTTTCGGGAACCAATGTTGGGTTCGGAGACATATCTTTACAAGGGTGAGCATCACGGGCACCTCTATCAACACACCAACGACGGTTGCGAGGGCAGCACCTGATTCGATGCCAAAAACCATTACTGCAACGGCAATTGCCACCTCAAAGTGGTTGCTGGCCCCGATCTGTGCAGTCGGCGCCGCATCCTCGTATGGGAGGCCGACTCGTTTGGAAATGCCATAGCCGATGCCGAATATAAGGAATACTTGAATCAACAACGGTACCGCGATCATTCCGATAATCAGCGGTTGTCTGACGATTATCTCCCCCTGCAGGCTGAAGAGCACAATCAATGTGATCAGCAGAGCGGTGATTGAAACGTAGTGTAGATAGGGGGCAAAGTGCTGCTCAAACCATCTGTGCCCTTTCCTCTTGAGAATTTCTTTCCTCGAAAAATAGCCCACTACCAGCGGAAGTCCGATGTAAATTCCCACGGAGAAGGCAATGGTCACCCATGGCACGGGAATTCGTGCCACCCCCAGCAAGAATGCGGCGAGGGGGGCGTAAAGGAAAAGCATGGTCAGCGAGTTGATAGCGGTCATCACTAGCGTATGCCCCATGTTGCCCTTGGATAAATAGCTCCAAACCAGCACCATGGCTGTACATGGGGCGACACCAAGGAGGATCATGCCCGCCTGGTATCCTGAAGCCATCTCCGCGTCTATAAACGGTGCCCAAATTACTGTCATGAATAACCAAGCGAAGAACGCCATGGTAAAGGGCTTGATTAGCCAGTTTACAAATAGGGTTATCCCCACGGGTTTAGGTGTTTTTCCTGCTTGGATTACTTTCTTGAAGTCAATCTGGACCATTATCGGGTAAATCATGAAGAAAAGGCAAATCGCGATAGGGATCGAAACGTTGGCATACTGGATCTCGCTCAGAGTCCTAGACAGCTCGGGAAGCAGCTTGCCGAGGACTATCCCAACAATTATACAGAGGGCGACCCAGATGCTCAAATATTTTTCAAAAATACCAAGCTTCCTCTCAGCCACCCCATCACTCAGTCGTGATTTATGAATCTAACTTCATATAAATATTTGTTCATATAAGTTAGGCATCAAATTGCCGGAAGCAAAAAGAGTGAGTTTTACTTCTTTATTGCCGAGAATCCTAGCTCGAAGGCGCGTAGGTTAGCCGCGATGGTTTTCGGGGGGACGTTTTCTTGGACGACCTCCTTTAGCGTCTCAACGGAGATCGGCAGCTTACCCGACCCCGCGAGCGCCCCGAGCATGACGACGTTCATCGTCCGCACGTTCCCCGCCTGCTGTGCCAGCGAGGTCGCGTCGATCGCCACGACTTCACCGCCAAGCTTCTCGACGGCGCCCTTGATCGCCTCCAAGCTTGGGTATTCGGCCCGCCCTATATTGACGTCGACGGGCATCCAAGCGCGGGTGTTCGTGAGCAGCAGCCCGCCCTTGTCGAGGAATTTTACGGCGTTGCGGAGTCCCTCGAGGGGCTCAAGTGCGAGCACGATCTCGGCCCCATCCTTAGCGATGAGCGGGGCGAAGACGCCCTTCCCTATTCGCACGTGGCTCGCGACCGCACCACCACGCATCGCGGAGCCAAAAGTTTCACCCACCCTGGTTCGCATGCCCTCTTGGATCGCAGCGATCCCGACGATGTGCGATGCCCGAATGCTTCCCTGCCCTCCGACCCCAGCGATGATCAAGTTGAGTTCGGCCATTTTCATCCCTCCACCCTGATCGCACCGGTTGGACAAACCTCCGCGCACATACCGCAACCGTTGCAGAGGATCGGGTCCAGCCCGGCCTTCCCCTCCTTGAAAACTATGCCGGGGCAGCCGAAGCTGACGCAGAGTTTGCAGCCGGTACATCTATCTCGGTCGAAGATCATTCGTTTGCCGACGAACTTCTTCTGGCGCTGGGCTTGAAGTGTGCAGACGTGTCGCGCGACAACGATTGCAAACTTATCGCTCTTGAGGGCCTCTTCGATCGCAGCGGTCGTTGCTTTGAGGTCGAATGGGTCGACGGTTCGGATGAACTCCACGCCGCAGGCCTTCGCGACATCTTCAACGCACAGGAGTTTGGTCTCCTCCCCGGTCGCGGTTATTCCGGTTACAGGGTTCGGCTGGTGTCCGGTCATTGCCGTCCATTCGTTGTCCATCACGAGGAAGAGGCCCTTAGCCTTGTTGCAAACCGCGTTGATCACCGCCGGGATGCAGGCGTGGAAGAAGGTCGAATCACCAGCGACCCCCACGATCGCGCCGTCTTTGTACCCAGCTTGGAACTGCCCTTGCATCAGCCCGACGCCGCCACCCATGATGTAGTTCGTGTCGAGGGTTTCATAGGGTGCATCGATGGGGTAGCGCACGGATTCGCTCGAGGAGCTGGGCTTGTACTCCTTCCCCGCGATGCCGTAGCCGCCCTGCTCGTAGCACCCGATGTCGCCGTTGACGATGGGCACCTTACCCCCGACTTTGCGCAGCGCTAGCTTGAGCGCCCAGTAGCTCCCCAGGTGCGGGCACCCAGCGCAGAGGGTCGAGGAGCGGGGGGCGACGAGGTTTTTGATTTCGCCCTTGATCAGCTCCCTGGGCCGATCCGCGGGGAGCTTCCGCTTCACCAACTTCGCGAGCGCGTGGGCGACGATATCCGTGTTTATCTCCCCGACCGGCGGCATGCTTCCCGTCAGCTTTCCCAGGAGCTTGATGTCGGGGTTCACGTCCTTGGCGAGCCCTCTCACTTGGAGTTCGACGAGCGGCTCGCCCTCCTCGACCACGAGCACCGACTTGACCGATTTCAACATGCGCCCGACGAGTTGCTCCGGCAGAGGTGTGGGTGTGCCCAGCTTGAGAAAGGCCACCTTGTTTTCGAGCCCCAACATCTTGACGGCCTCGCGCGCGTAGCTCGCCCCTATTCCTGAGGCAATGATCCCGAAGCTCGGCTTCCCCCGCAGCTCGAGCTTGTTCCAAGGCAGAGTCTCGACTAGCTTTTTCATCTGTGGCATTTGCCCGTGCAGCCAGCGGTGTTTCTCGACAGGCCCCGGAGGACCGTAGACGTTCCAGCGCCAAGGTAGCTTCCAGTGTCGGTCGAAGACAGGCTTTCGCTCGGGCTTTTCGATTTTACCTAGCTCGACATCCCCCGAGGCGTGGCATATACGGGTGACCGAGCGCACGAACACTGGGAGCTCGAGCCGCTCCGAGAGCTCGAATGCGTAGCGGGTCATTTCTTTGGCCTCTTGGGGGTTGGCCGGCTCCAAGCAAGGGATCTCACCGTAGAACGCGGCGAAGCGCGTGTCCTGCTCGTTCGAGGAGTAGTGGGCGTCAGGGTCGTCCCCGACCGCGATGACGAAACCCCCTCGCACACCCCCGTAGACCAACGTCATGAACATGTCCATGACCCAGTTGAGCCCCGCGTTCTTCATCGAGGTGAGGGCGCGCACGCCGGTGATCGCGGCTCCAGCAGCAACTTCGAACGCAACTTTTTCGTTAACGGACCACTCAGCATGGAAACCCAGCTTGGGTGCGGCGAGCGCGAGGGTTTCTAAAATTTCGGATGCGGGAGTTCCAGGGTAGGAAGCAACAACGCTCACGCCCGCTTCAATAGCACCGCGCGCTATCGCCTCGTTGCCCATGAGCAAAACTCGCTTGCCGGGTGCATCCTCGACGATGAGGTCAGCGAACCCAATCAATTAGGTCACCTTCATTTTTGTGAAGGCAGCGGGGCTTAAATGTTTTAACATTTAGACGATGCGAAGAATTTCGAATGCTATGTTACTTTTCCGTACCGGTCGATGAATACAATTTCCCTCAATTCTTCACGCGTGGATTTTCGGGATTCTGCGGGAAATCCAACCGATATGAGCGAGAGCAATCGTCTGTTCTCCGGGATGCCCAATATCTTTTTCACCTTCTCCTCGTGGACGGATCCATACGAGCCTATCCAGCACGTACCCAGTCCAAGGCCGTGAGCAGCCAGGAGCATGTTTTGCGTGGCTATTGCCCCGTCCTCCACCGGGTGTGTTGACGCTTGGGGGTCAATGACGACAGCGATGCCGAGCGGTGCTTCGGCTAGAAACTTTCCATAGGTGGCAACGCGCGCCACCTCCTTTCGGGTCCCTTCATCTTTCAGCACGATGAAATTCCAAGGCTGGGAGTTGTTTGCCGAGGGAGCCCATCTGCCAGCCTCCAAAATCTTCTCGAGGAGTTCCTCGGGAACGGGCCTTTTCTCGTACTTCCTAATGCTCCTCCTCGTCTTGATGGCTTCTAGAACATCCATCAGATCATCTCTCTTATTTCGTTCATCGAAGGAGATTAAATAACCATGATTAGTTACGACTGTGCGTGGCGGGTTAAGGCTGAGAGCACACACGCTGCCCGAAGGGGGCTCGGGTAGACGGGGACATGCAGTTTTTGAAGCTTCGCCTTTTCCTCAACCTCCACCTTTCCTCCCCCAAGCATTACGGGGATGATGGTCTTGCCGCGTGAGAGGTGCTTTGCTATCACTTCCGATATGTCGGGCATCGGGTCACCGACGATCACGATCACGGAATCGACTTCCTTCGATCCGTCCAAGGCTGTCAATGCTTCATCGTACATCTGGGAGGTCGCACCCCCGGTTAGGTCAAGCGGGTTTCGGAGGATGCACTCGGGCGGGAGTTTTTCCTTGAGCCCTTCGCGCACATCTGCCGGGAGTTTGATCACGTTCAACCCGAACTCCTCGCAGGCGTCGGTAGCCAAAATCCCGGAACCGCCTGAGCTGGTCACGATGGCAACGTTCTTACCTTTGGGCAATGGCAGGTGGGCAAATCCCTTGCAGGCGTCGTAGAGCTCCTCGACGCTCATAGCTCGATGAATGCCGACTTGCTTGAACACCGCATCGAAAACAGCGTCCTTGCCGGCGAGCGAACGTGTATGGGATACCACGGCTTCAGCGCCCTTCGCCGTGCGGCCACCCTTGAGCACCAGGATGGGTTTTTTCGCGGCAGCAGGCCGTGCCGCCTTTAAGAATTTTCGCCCGTCGCGCACCCCCTCGATATAAAGTGCAACGACCTTTGTCCCCTCATCGGCGGCCAGATATTCCAACAGCTCCGTCTCATCGACATCGCACTTGTTCCCGAGGGCCACGAGTTTGCTGATGCCGACCCCCTCCTCCTCGGCCCAGCAAGCGATCGCGGCCAGGATGGTGCCGCTCTGGGAGATGACCGAGATGGGCCCCTTGCACCTCACCAACGGCCAGCTGGCGCAAAGCCCGACTGAAGTGTTGTTGATCCCCTGGCAGTTGGGCCCAAGGACGCGCAGGTTTGCCTTTTTTGCTGCCTCCACAAGTTGTCGCTCGAGCTCGACTCCGGCCGGTCCAACCTCTCCAAAGCCACCCGAGATCACTATCACGGCTTTAACCCCCTTTGCTCCGCAGTCGGTCACCACCGAGGACACGAAGCGTGCGGGCACGATGATGACGGCGAGCTCGACCTTGTCGGGTACATCTTTTACCGATGGGTAGCACTTGAGTCCCAGCACC
>JAUWBN010000006.1 GCA_030601675.1 Hadesarchaea archaeon
GAGCGGACATATACGGATGCTGCATTAAATTGTTGACGGGTATCAAATATGTGAAGGAACGCTGGGAAGAAAACTTTTATCCCATGTCTGAGCACGTTCGTTCTCACGGGAGAATGTTGGTGATAAAAGATGGTAATGAAAAACAACGCGTAATCTATGACAAGCTTTCAAAAACAGCCTTTCTAATTAACGTGGACTACTACGGTTGGATAAAATCCATAGCTTTGAGCATCGCTAGTGACGTCCTCGAGGATGGCCACGGTATACATGCTGTTCACGGTGCTTGTGTGGACATAGATGGACGAGGAGTTTGCTTAATAGCACCCTCAGGAACTGGTAAAACAACGCATACCTACGGTCTTCTCAGACTTAAAGGAGTTCGCGTTGTATCTGATGACTGGTTTTTTGTCCGCTTCATGGCTGATCAAGACATTGCATTCGGTTCCGAGAAAAACTTCTACATTCAAGCGGACATAGCAGATACGTGGGGTGAATACAAGAAACTCGTTGAGAAGACAGAGTTTGACGATAAGGGTAGAGCTATTGTGGATGTTAGGTGGATAGTTGGAAAGGGGAAAATACTACCCATGACCACATTAAGAACAGCCATCGTGTTAAAGCGTGACCCAGAAGACGATACCATTGTTAGAAAGTTGATGCCCAATGAAGCGGTTGAATACATGGAAACCGTGGGCTTCTGCAACCCCCACCTATTGGTAAAAGATTCGCGTAAAAACTATTTGAGACGACAGTTTTTCCAAGATTTCTTCAGCCACCTTGAAATCTACCTCATAAACACAACATTTCCCGTAATTGAAACCCACAAAACAATAAAGGAAGAGATTTTGAAAATATAACAATTCAGATTTCTTGACCTTTCCGACAGAGAACGGGAAAATTAAATAGCACTTGGGTATGGATATAACTTTATTAAACTCGGACAATCAAGTTCGCGCGGTGTTCACTTGCGGATCCTGTTGATCCACGCCGATCATCTCGAATTCGAGGCGAAGCAGCGCACCCCCGTGGCTGAGGAGGTGCCTGCCGAGCAGCGCTCGGGGCGCCTCGAGGAAGTGCTCGTTGTCTTCACCGCTGCGGAGGAGGAGGATGAGGGGCTGGCCGATGCGATAGTCAAAAATGCCGCCCGAGAGATCGCCGACGTCGCCCGGAAAGTCGAGGCCAAACGAGTGGCGCTTTACCCATATGCTCACTTAAGCTCCTCGCTCGCTCCCCCAAAGGTCGCCATCGGGCTGCTCGACGCCACCCGCGACGCTCTGCGCGAGCTGGGTTTAGAAGTCCACCGCCTGCCTTTCGGCTGGTATAAGGCTTTCAGGCTCAGCTGCAAGGGACATCCGCTGTCCGAGCTCTCTCGAACGATAACCGCCGAGGCCGGCGAGGAAGCGGTGGCCGAAGAGGCGAAGGCCCCAAGTGAGTACATCATTTTGACGCCCGAGGGAAAGGAACACGAACTCGACTTGAAAAATGTTGACGCGTGCGAGGGGCTCCGCGGCCAGTCCCTGCTCCGCCAGTTCGTGCTGAGTGAGGAGCTGGGGCAGAAGCCCGGTGAGGAGCCCGCGCACCTGAAACTCATGCGTCGCCTAGAGCTCGTCGACTACGAGCCCGCCAGCGATGCCGGGCACTTCCGCTTCTACCCGAATGGAGCGCTCATCAAGGGACTGCTCGAGGATCTCGCGGTTCAACTCGCGGACGAAATTGGCGCGAGCCGCATCGAGACGCCCGTGCTATACAAGGCGGACGAACCCGACATAGCCGAGCAAGCGGCACGCTTCTACCAGAAGAATTACAAAATCAAGCTGCCTAACCGCACCCTGCTCCTTCGGTTCGCCGGCGACTTCGGCCTTTTCAAGCTCATGAAGCAAACCGGGATGAGCTACAAACAGATGCCCGTTCGAATATTTGAACTCTCCCCATCCTACCGTCTCGAGCAGAGTGGCGAATGCGTCGGGCTGAAGCGGCTCCGCGCCTTCACCATGCCGGACGTGCACTGCTTCTGCCGCGACCTGAAGCAGGGGCTCGAGGAGTACGAGCGGTTGTTCATGGCGTACACGAAGCTGCAGGGCGTGATGGGGCTCGACTACGTGGTCGCCTTCCGCATGGTCAAGGAATTCTACGAGCAGAACCGAGCCTTCCTCGCCCGCCTCCTAAGGCTCGTCAAGCGTCCCGCGCTCATTGAGCTCCTGCCAGAGCGAAAGCACTACTGGGTGATGAAGCACGAATTTCAGGTGATCGACTCGGTGGGGGGGAATGCCCAGTTGGCGACGGTTCAGCTCGACCTCGAGGACTCGGAGCGCTACGGCATCCTCTACGTGGACGAGCGCGGGGAGAGACGCGGGTGCATAATTTTACACTCCTCGATGGGCTCGATTGAGCGCTGGATCTACGCGGTGCTCGAGGAGGCCGCAAAATCGCAAAAGGCCGGGAAGGTGCCGAGCATACCGCTCTGGCTCTCGCCCACTCAGGTCAGGCTCGTGCCCGTGAACGAGCGGCATCTAAAATTCTGCCTCAAACTTTCAGACTCGCTTGAGAAGGCCAACGCCAGGGTCGATGTCGACGACCGGAGTGAGACCGTTGCGAAGCGAGTGCGCGATGCCGAGCGCGAGTGGATCCCATACGTGATTGTCATTGGGGACAAAGAGGTGAAAACGAAAAAGCTGCCAGCTAGGGCTCGAGGGGTGAAGAAACTCAAAACTTTGACAACGAAGGGGTTAATCGCGGAAATCGAACGAAAGACCAAGGGGATGCCCTACAGACCGCTCGCCTTGCCTCGCTTGCTTTCGATGCGCCCGATTTTTGTCGGTAGTTAGGAACATTTAGCCATTAAGAAGAAAATCAGATTTCTTGGTTAAAATTTAACTTTTTAAAGATACTTTTTTATTTAACTACTTTCTTTTTTTAGATTTTTTATACTCCTCTCCCCTTAACGTCCTTCCTACATGCGGCTTGTGTTCCCTATGTTTTAAAAGAGAAAGAAAAATAAATAACCCAATAATAAATACAACAAATATAATTACCCCCTTTCCTATATCCTCCCAGGGAATATCTGTTGATTGAGCAGCCATAACTGCAAGAGATAAGAATTTCATCTTACTACCATTCATGAGTATCCTGGGTACATTATAAATTCCTTTAATTCTCTCTGGTTTTGTTGAAAGGCTAGATAATCATAAGCGCAAAGGGGAGACCTATCAAGGCCCCAAGTGTTATTGCACAAGTACCAAAATAATAGCTTCCACCGCTTTAAAAACACGAGCTACTCGAAGATCCAAAGTTCACCCTCGTATTTCCGCCCTTCGAATACTGTACCCTTCGGCAGGCGCTTCACCCCACGCTTCGAGAGGTGCTCGATCAGCGTGCGGTTGAGCGCCTCGAGCGATCGATCCCCCTTCAGCCACCCGAGTGGAACGTCGACGTGCATAGGCCTGGCTGAGAGGACATGTCGGGTCGTCTTGTGGGCGAACACGTTACCGGAGAGGGCTGCCTCGATTACCTCGTCCTTCCTCACCCCGGGCACCATCAGCGCGGCGGCAACTTCCCCGGAGCGTGCCCGCTGCACCGCGTCGACCTCGTTCTCGTAGTCCACCCTCAGCCCCTCCTCCCTCAGGGTGCGCTCGATCCGCTTCGCCCATGCGTAGCTCTCCCTTATCTCACCGCTTTTCCCCTTCAGCAAGTAGCAGGCATCTCTGGTGAGCAGGGCCGCGGATGCTCGGCGCTCCTCGAGAGCTCGGGATGACGTTTCCGGCGGGGCGGATTCGACGCCTAGTCCCGGCAGCCTGAATAGGTCCAGGAGCTTCGGTTCACCCACTTCTCCCCGGATGGTGCGGTACCAACAACCGACGCGCACGTTTGGGTTTCGATGATCGACCAAGCAGACGGGCAGGTATCTGCAGCCCAGCTTCCTGAGCGCGGCGACTCGGTGCATGCCGTCGAGCACGACCAGCGTGTTGGAGTCGATGATGGCCGGGTCCCTGACCGCGCCGCTCGACTTTATCTCGTCGACGAGTTCATCGAGCAGCTCGGGGATGATCTCCTCGTGGATGCGAACTTTGCTCAGGTCCTTGAGCCCAAGTTGGAGCTCGAGTCCGGGTGCAGCTAACTTGAACAGCAAATCATCGCCAATAGCACAGGGGCGTCGAGTTTCAAAAAGCTAACGTGAGGGGTCAAATTATTTTTTACCAACGATTATTCGGTTTCCGGCTTCTGTGATCCACTTTTTCTTCATGTATTTCGGTAATACCTATCGCCGATATTTTTAGCGCCGTAGACCTCGCTCACCGCAGCTTCCAAGTTCAATCCCTGATTCCCGCCTCGGTTATCTGAAACGTCGCGCTCTCGGGAGGCAGCCCCGGGTGGTCTATGAGCTTGGCGACCCGGGTGTTCGCCTTGCTCTTCCGCAGGTAGACCCGCGCGGTCATCGCATGGCCCAGCACGTGACCCCCGATGGGCTTGGTCGGGTCGCCGAAGAACATGTCCGGCCTCGACATCACCTGGTTCGTCACGAAGACCGCGAGGTCGTTCAGCTCCGAAAGCCTGTGCAGTGCCGCGATGTGGCGTCCCAGCTTCTGCTGCCGCTCGGCAAGCGCGCCCCGCCCGCAGTACTCGGTCCGGAAGAGCGAGGTGAGCGAGTCCACCACGACGAGTTTCACATCGTTCTCCTTCGCCATCTCCTGGACCTTCTCGGCCAAGAGCATCTGGTGGTCAGTCGTGTGCGCTCGGGCGACGTAGATGTTTTCAAGCACCCCCTCGGGGTCCAGCCCCACCGCGCGCGCCATCTGCGCAAGTCGCTCGGGCCTGAATGTGTTTTCAGTGTCGATGTAAATTGCCTTTGCCCCCAGCCCTCCCTGCTCCGGGGGCTGCTGGACGTTGACGCAGAGCTGGTGGGCTATCTGGGACTTCCCCGATCCGAACTCGCCGAATGTTTCTGTCACGCCTTGGGTCTCGGCCCCTCCCCCGATTATCTTGTCGAGCGCCGGGCTCCCCGTCGAGATGTAGCCGAGGTGCTTCCGCCGCTCCATCACCTCGCTTGCCTTCTCATACCCCATTTTCGCTGCATCGCGAGCGGCGTTTATCACCTTCACCGCCACCCGCATCCCCATCTCGGCGGCCTCCATCAGCTCACCCGTGGTGGCTACGGCCAAGCTCTCCAACGAGTCGTAACCGGCCGAGTGAAGCTTCTCCGCGATCGCAGGCCCGATCCCCTCAAGATCCTCAAATTCGGTCATTTGACCACCTCCGTTCGACCCTCTCGCACCTGCGTTTAAGCGGATTGACCCCAGAGAGGTCACCGAAAGTAATTTATAAAGGGGGTCGGACGAGCGTCAATTGGGCATTTGATGGAAAAGGGAGCACCAGCAGAACCAGAAAAGGAAACGCAGGTCGACCTCGGGAAGCTACTGAATGTAACTGTGGTGGTTAGCGCGAAGGACGGCCGGAGATTTCGTGGCAAGCTGACTCAATACGACGCCCACATGAACCTAGTGCTGGAGGAGGTCGAGGAACTCCCGCAGGAGGGCCCCGCCGCCAAGCATAAGCTCGTTCTGATAAAGGGTGGAAATGTCTCATCGATCTCGGTCTAAACGGGCTTGACGTATTCCATCGCCTTAAATCCCTCGAGCACTTTTTGTCCGCTTTCGGTCAGCTTGTATTTTTCCTCTATCTCAGCGATCAGGCCACGATCGACGAGGGCTCGAAGATGGCTCTTCACCGGCCACCAGTCCTCGGCGCCGAAGAGTTCGCGGAGTTCCCGGACCCTCGTACTCCCCCTGCCGGCGATGAGTAGGAAGACCTTCCCCACGCCTTCTTCATCATCCTTAAGCCAGTTGATATCCTCGGTGACCCCCATCGCGTTCCCCCACGAAAGATGGAGCTATCCGAGATAAAAGTACTCGCCCCTCTCCTTCTGCTCCCGATCGAGACCGCTCCCCGGCTTGTTCGCCCGGGGCCTACCTGTCTGGGGGTCCCGCCTGAAGGTGACCCCCACCTCACGCAGGAACATATTCATCCCCTCGCGCATCCCGAGGGGGCCGTGAGTTTTGCCCGCTCGGCTTGGTTCGCCCGCGAAGACGAGCAAGCGGTCGGAGATGAAGTCAACGCTGAGCACGTCATGATCCACGACAAACGCCGCGACCTCACGCTTCTCGATCACCCGCCTTATCACGCGCGCCATGCCCAAGCGCTGCTCGACGTCGAGGTAAGCGCTGGGTTCGTCGATCAAGTAGACATCAGCTGGTTGCCCCAAGCACGCGGCGATCGCGACGTGCTGGAGCTCGCCCCCGCTCAGCTCCTCCAACCTCCGCTCGAGCAGGGGCCTCACCTCGAGCGGCTGCAGGATTTCGGGATCGAAGGTCGGATTGAACTCGCCGAGCAACTTGTGCAGCCAGGCCTCCACGGTGCCGTCGAACTCGAGCTTGAGGTACTGTGACTTGTGGGCGACCGCGAGCTTGAACTCGAGCCGCCCGACCGTAGGTTTGAGCTCCCCCGCAAGCATTCGCACGAAGGTGGTTTTACCTATGGCGTTCGGCCCCACCACCCCAACTACCTCGGCGGCGTAAACGCTGCCCGGTGAGACCTCGAGCTCGAAGCCCTTGAAACGTTTCTTGAGCTTGGGGTAGCTGAACATCGCCCGCCCAGCGACACGAGCTTTTGACGGAGGCCGAACTTCGAAGCGGATGGATTCCCGCCTGAACCTCACGTTCTCCTCGCGCAGGTAGCCATCGAGAAAAACATTTATCCCAACCCTGACCCCCCGGGGGGAGGAGATGACACCGTAGGCCCTAGGTTGGCCGTAAAGGACGTGGACGTAATCACACATGTAGTCGAGCATCGCGAGGTCATGCTCCACGACTAGCACGGCTTTCCCAGCCCCGGCGAGCCCCTGGATGACGCGCGCTGCATTTAGGCGCTGGTAGACATCGAGGTGCGAGCTCGGTTCATCGAAGTAATAAATATCCGCCTCCCGCGCGGCGGTAGCGGCTATCGCCAGGCGCTGGAGCTCACCCCCGCTGAGGAGCTTGATGTTGCGGTCGAGGACCTCGTTCAGTTCAAGCGCTCTGGCCAGCTCCCTCGCCTCGCCCCGTTCATCCACCTTCGCGAGGAGCGCACCGACCTCTCCTCGCACCACTTTGGGAACCCCATCGATGGCTTGAGGCTTGTAAGCCGTTTTTATTCGCCCGATTCGAGCGAAGTAGGCCTGTAACTCGGAACCCTTGAAGAACTCGTTCAGGGCCCTCGGCGGCGCTGTTTCCAGCGAGCTCAAGTTTGGCCTGAGCCTCCCAGCCAAGATCTCAAGCGCGGTTGTCTTGCCCGTTCCGTTCTGCCCGACAAGCCCCGTGACCTTGCCCGCCCTGGGGATGGGTAATTCATAGAGGGCAAATCCGTTGGGGCCGTAGCGGTGGATGCAGCGCCCTTCGAGCTCATGAGGCAGATTGATGATCGAGATTGCGCGGAACGGGCACTTGTGGACGCAAATGCCGCAGCCCGTACACAGCTCCTCGGAAATCGTTGGCCCGCCCGTTCGCTCGTCGATGACCACCGTCTCTTCGCCGGTTCGAACCCCCGGACAGTAACGGTAGCACTCGAGCGAGCATCGATTCGGCTGGCAGGAGTCCCGATCAAGAACGGCGATCCTCGGCATTTTTTCACCTGTTCTTAGAGTTTCTCTGGGTTAAGCTTTAAAAGCTCCTCGTGTAAGCAAAATAGGTGAATGTTTGCGCGGGTGGTTGATTCTAACGGGGGCGGTCCTCCTCATCATCGTGTTGCCGATCATCGCCCTCACGTACAGCGGCTGGGTGCGGTTGGTAGGGCAGATCGTGCTCAGCATCTTGCTCATCGTGGCCTTAATCGGCAGTGGCCTTTTCGGCTACATTTGTCTCAGGGCTCAGGCCAAGAAGTGGGGAGCTGGCCTCTTCATAATCGCCGCGTTATGTATTGTTGTCATTTACTGGGTGTGGGCCGGGCATCTGCCACTTCTCTAGACCCCGCCGCTCGGCACGATCTCGTAGAGCTTGCGGAGGAGATCCCTCAGCGCTTGGGTGTGGTCGAAGATTTTTTCCCTGCCACTCAGAGAACGAGTCGAGTATAGCACTCGCACAGGCATTATCCGAGTGAGCACGATTGCCACTGACCCAAGCACCAAGCTCATCGCCTGTGTCCCTCCGCTGTAGTTGATCGTCACCTCGTCGTCGGGCTTTATCTTTTCCAAGATCTTGCTCAGAGCATCGCCTATGGATTCGGGATCAAAGGGGTCGCACCGATATAGACTCAGCTTGCATCGTACGCGGCGAGCGGTCTCCTTCAACACCGTGGAGTTGGGCTTGGTGTAGCCGTGCTCGCTCGCGATGTAGTTCAGGCCGTCTTCCGACGCTACAACGTGACACGCCTTCGGCTTCTGGGTGAGCATGATGTGCTCGACGGGACGAGGGTGGAATCCCAGCGTTAAAATAGCAACTTTCATTTAACCCCTACTCCGGCTTCTGCCACTGTTCCGCGTTGAGCTGTTTCGTTCGTTCTTGGAGCTTCATCATTATAAAATCCCTCGCCTGCCTTCGTTCGAGCTCACTTTTGAAGGCATCGGAGAGGCGCTCGAGCCTGGGTTTCGCGAACATCTCGAATGCCAGCTCGATGTCGCGGTCGGTGAGCGGGGAATCCTTCACCTTGTCGGCGAGCAGCTCGGTGGCCTTTTGAACTATCCAGTCGAGCTCCGATCGTTCGACCATTTTATCACGTCAAATTCTTTAAGTTCAGTGGAGGCTTAAATGCTTAAGGGTTCGGATGGACGTTTTTGAAGCGATTAAGGGCAGGCGGAGCGTGCGCGAATTTGAGTCCACGCCGGTCAAGGAGAAGGATCTGGAAAAAATCCTTGACGCCGCTCGCTGGGCCCCTAGTGCCGGGCATTGCCAGCCTCTCGAACTAGTCGTCGTGAAAGACCAAGCACAAAAAGAGCGATTGGCGCGTGCAGCGCTCGGGCAGACATTCATCGCGGAGGCACCGGTAGCCATCGTCGTGTGCACAAACGTCGCCCGTACCTCCCGACGCTACGGCAGGCGTGGCGAGGAGCTCTATTGCATCCAGGATACTGCAGCCGCGACACAAAATATTCATCTAGCCGCTTGCGCACTCGGCTACGCGACGTGCTGGGTGGGGGCATTCGATGAGGATGCTGTCGCTGAGGTGATCAAAGCTCCTGCGGGTGTGAGGCCCGTCGCCATCGTCCCGCTCGGCAGGCCAGCTGAGAAACCAAGTCCCCCGCAGCGTATGCCGCTGAACAAGATCGTGCGTGAGGATGAATTTTAACCGAGCAACCTAGCGCCTATTCGGTCCACGCTTGCGACGATGACAGCACCGGGCTCAAGAAACTCGAGAAATACTCGCCTCACTCGTTCAAGCTTTCCTTCCCTCACCAACGCAAATGTCGCTCTCCCCAGCATCACCTGGCTTGCTCCAATTGCACCCGCCTTCGAAACAGCTTCGGTCAACGCACGAAGCTCATCGTCTAAAAGCCCGAGGCCCTCCGCAAATTCACGCGATACTTGCATAAAATTTCGAGGGGTGGGTTTTTCTAACAATTTTTTCAGGGCCAAGCCACCGAGTCGCTTCGAACGCTCGCGAAATCCCTCCTCGCGCAAAAGCTTCGCCGTCGGTAACCCGGCGAAGGTGCCGCAAACCACCTTTACACCTTTCGGGAGGTGAATTTGCTCCCACCTGCCGTGTGGGGGGGCACCTGGCTCCAGCCCGATCACCAGCCCGCCGAGCGCCTGCGCCCCCACGTCGCCGAGCCCCGTGCGACAGGTCACTTCAGCGACGTGCGCAATCGCCGCAATCCTTTCGCGCGCTAAGCGCAAACCCAGAGCATGGGAGAGGGCTAAGGCGGCGCCGAATGCCCCCGCACCGCTCGCCCCATACCCAGCGCCTATCGGCACCTTGCAGGAGTGGGCTACCACGACTTCAAGCGGTTCATGTACTAGGCCCAAGAGATTCTCGACGGCTGTCAAAGTTGTCTTTGCCCCGGGTGCTCGCTCGTTATTTATGTGAACACTTATGCTGGTGCGTGCGGCTGGCTCAACTTTAACTTTCGTGAGCACGCCGGCATCGATGCAGGGGCCGCAGTTGCGCGAGCCCTTTCGTTCGAATTCGTGGAACTCGTCAAACACTTGAAAAAAACCCGAGATGTGGGCTGGGACGAAAGCCGATGCCTTCCGCATTAGCGACGCCCTCGAAGCCCCGCCATCACAGCATCTAGAATTGCCCTCGCGATCTCAACCTTCGTCGCGCGCATCGGTTTAGAGCCGGAGGGTGTCACGATCACGACTTCGTTGGTGTCGGTGCCAAATCCAGCTCCCGATCTAGCTACATCATTTGCCACGACCATATCGAGCCCCTCGGCCAGCTTGTCTTTCGCCGCTTCTAGGAGCTCCTCATCGCTCACGTCGTACTCCGCCTTGAACCCCACCACAAAAGCATCTGGCGCGAGTTTTCGGACCCCATCGAGCACACGGGGCGCTGACACCAGCTTGAGCGTCACCGGCTCGGAATGCTTAAGCTTCCGCTTCGCTGGTCGCTCGACCGCAAAATCCTGTGCGGCCGCGGTCGAAACAATGATATCGTGTCGCGACCCAAGCTCGCGCCTGAATGCGTCATGCATCTCCGCCGTTGTTTGCACTCGGACGAGTTTGATGTTGGCTGGAGGGGTCTCGTTTCCAGGTCCATAAATCAACGTGACCTCGGCGCCGCGAGCGGCCGCGGCTCGGGCCACAGCGATGCCCATCTTGCCCGAACTTCGATTTGTGATCAGCTTGATCGGGTCGATGGGCTCGATCGTTGGACCAGCGGTGACAAGCGCGCGCATGCCCTGCATGTCACGAGGGCCTAGCAATCCGATGACAAAACTTACGATCTCCTGAACCTCCGGCAGCTTGGCCCTACCCTCCTCGAGGCGGGGCTCCAAAACATGAACGTCGGCCGATCGCAGACGTGCGAGGTTCTCTTTAAGCAATTTGTGCTGGTACATCGACCCGTGCATCGCCGGTACCACGACAACCGGCTTACCCAAACCAAGCGCCACTGAAACGACCGAGGTAACTGGTGTATCGTCAATCGCGCATGCAACCTTGCTCAACGTGTTTGCGGTAGTTGGTGCGGTGAGTACCAAATCAGTCCACTGCGCGAGTTCGACGTGTTCCAGCTTACCCGTCAGCTCGGCGATGACCTCATTGCCCGTCGCCCAGTGCATGAGCTGGGGCGTTATCAACTGGGTTGCGCGAGGCGTCATCACAACCCTCACGTCGGCCCCGCGGCGCATGAGTTCTCGAGCCAGCTCGGGGCACTTTACCGCTGCAACACTTCCCGTAATGCACAGCACGATTTTTCGTTCGGCTAACTCGGTGCCCTTTGTGCCGTGGATATCATGGGAGGGGTGCATTCGTTCACCTTAAAGTAAACAGCGTTCATCTGACTTTAAAAGTTGCCTTCAACGACGGCCCGAGCGTTAGGTTTCTGCTTGACGCACGATCTCAAAAACGAGGTCGCTTTAGCAGTTTTCCGTGTGCATCGATCTCGCCGTAGCGTACCCTTATCGACGAGATCGGCTTCCCGTCCTCGGATAGCACGAAGGGAATCTCGACGATCTCGAGCGGCTTCAGCCCCCTTGAGCTCCTGAGCTTGTTGAGCTCCTCGGCGCGCACTTTAGTTTCAGGGCTTGCGACTATCGCCTCAAGCTCTGCGTCTTCGAGCGACGGCCCGAATGCATCAGATATCTTTATTATTTCAGCGCGTGCAAGCCAACCTTTTTCACGGAGTAGCTCTTTCAATGCACGCATGCGAAACTCGAGCAGTTGGATGCCGGCCGAGTCCTTCTGAAGCAGGAGCTGCATCTCGTCCGAGCAGATGCCCACGAGCACGCGCTCCCCCAGCTCGAACGCCTTGGCCAAGATCGCCGCGTGCCCATCGTGCAGGTAATCGAATGTCCCCCCGACCACGACTTTCTTGAACTTCACCATAGCACCAAAATCACGCCTTCTCGAGGGCCCGCACGATGTCGCTCCAGCGCTTGGGAAGTGGTCGATGGGTAAATGGTCTCGCGCCAGGCCCCAAGTAAGTGGCGACCACGTGCCCCCCGCCCAAGAGATAAAACTTAGAGGTCGTCAGCCCCTCGAGCCCGACTGGTCCCCGTGCGTGAACTTTGCCGGTGCTTATCCCCACCTCTGCCCCCAGGCCGTAGCGGTAGCCATCGCTGAACCGCGTCGAAGCATTGAGCATAACACTCGAGGAATCAACCCCCCTCAGGAATCTGAGCGCAGCTTTTTCATCTCGGGTGATTATCGCGTCGGTGTGCTTCGACCCGTAAGTGTTGATGTGCTCGATCGCCTCCTCGATGCCGTCCACAATTTTGATCGAGATTATCAGGTCTAGATATTCCGTCCGCCAGTCCCGCTCCGTCGCTCGCTTGATGCCCCGCAGGATCCTTCGCGTTCGCTCACAACCACGGATTTCAACCCCGGCCTCACGATACCTCTCCGCAATCCCGGGCAAAAAGCGGGACGCGATGGCGCGGTGCACGAGCAAGGTCTCGACCGCATTGCAGACGGCGGGATACTGAACCTTTGCGTCATAACACACCTCCAGCGCTTGCTCGAGATCGGCGTGCTCGTCGACGTAAACGTGGCATACCCCCTCGGCGTGACCGAGCACGGGAATGCGCGTGTTTTCCTGGATGTACCTCACGAATTGTTTGCTCCCGCGGGGCAGCAGCAGGTCAAGATACTCGTCCAGCCCGAGCAGCTCCCGCACCTCCCGCCTCGCCTCGATGAGCTGAATCCACCCGCGCGGGACCCCTGCCCGCTCGCTGACGTCGCGGACGAGCTTGAAGAACGCCCCGTTCGAATACTTCGCCTCCCTTCCCCCTTTCAGAACTACGGCGTTTCCAGACTTGAGGCAGAGTGCCGATATCTGGGGCAGCACATCGGGCCTCGCCTCGAATATCGCTCCGACCACGCCAATCGGGCACGACACCTTGTAGAGCTCTAGGCCGTGGTCGAGCTCCGTCGCGTATAGCGTCCTCCCGACTGGGTTCTCGAGCCTCGCGACGCTTCTCACCATCTCGACCACGTTGCGCAGCTTGTGATCGCTGAGCTTTAACCTCTGAACGAACGCCTTGGAGAGTTTCCTGGCCTTCAAAAGACGTTCGGCGGCTTGAACGTCCTTCGCGTTTGCCTCCAGTAATGCTCCCTTATTTTTCGAGATGGCCGACGCGATTTTCAGGAGCGCTGCATTTTTTGCTTTGGTTGTGATGTTAGCTAGCCTGAACGATGCCCCGCGAGCGGCCATCGCTTTTGAGGCAACCCCGCTCATTTTTCCCTCTCCGGGAGGAAAATTGTCCCTATCCCCTCACCAGCGGTCACGCGTTCGAGCACGCGCTTCTTCCCTCCGTTGGCTATCACCACTGGTATCCCGGCCTTCGCCGCCATCTTAGCAGCTCTGACCTTGGTGAGCATGCCGCCGAAGCCGCGAAAGGCCCTACCGGCGAGCCGTTCGACCTCTCGCGTCACTCGCTCAACGGTTCGGATGAGATTCCTTCGCTCCCCCTTGCCCGCGTAGAGCCCCTCCACGTCCGATAGAATTATGAGGAGGTCGGCGCCGGATCCCATCGCCACGTGTGCCGAGAGGGTATCATTATCGCCGAGTCTTATCTCCTCGACCTCCACGCTGTCGTTCTCGTTCACGATCGGGATCACCCCCCACCTGAGCAGGGTCGCGAGGGCGTTCTTGAAATTTCGATACCGCCTGGGATCCGTGAAGTCCTCCCCCGTCAGCAGCATCTGTGCCACGTGTTGCTCGTAGTCCCTAAAGCACTTCGAGTAGACCTGCATCAGAATCCCCTGCCCGACAGCCGCGGCCGCCTGCAGCGAGGGCATATCCTTCGGCCGACGTTTGAGGTTAAGGCGCCCCACGCCGGCCCCTATCGCGCCCGACGAGACGATGATGATTTCCTTCCCGCGAGCGCGCAGTTTCATCATCTCCTCGACCAGCTTCCCGACCTTGGCCGGGTCGAGCCTAGAGCGTTTGTCGGTGAGGCTGCTCGTGCCGACTTTCACCACGATTCGCCTTGCCTTGGGGAGGCTTTTTCTTTCTTTTACAACCATCGTCGACCTCCTAAAGCGGTTCCAATTTCTTGAGTTGCATGAACAACGGCTAGTTTCAATTCCATCCCTCAATAAAGTTTAGGTCAAAGCATAAAAACTTCGGCTATCGTCTCGCGATACAGAAGACGTCTTCCCTGCCAACCTCACCTGAACTGAGCGGCTTGAAACCAGCTGCACAAATCCAGCGCTCAAGCTCGCCCAGCGAGTGTTTGCGCTTGAGGGTAATCATGATCACGATCCCCTCGGGCTTTGCGACCCGTGCGACCTCCCGCACCGTGGCCGCTGGATCCGGCATGTTCTGAAGCAGGGTTACCGAGATTACCGCATCAAAGCTGCGATCGGCGAATGGCAGGTAATCGGCATCCGCGAGCACGAGCGCCGCGCTACCCCTCCGTTCCATCGCTAGCTCCAACATCTCCGGCGATGTATCTATGCCGACCACGAACTCGCTTCGCCGCGTGAGTTCGCTTAAGAGCATGCCCGTGCCGCAGCCCAAGTCAAGAACTTTACTAACCCCGGGGAGATTTCCGGTAACGATCTCGTACTTCTCGCGCTGGATTTGCTCGTAACGTCGTTCATACACGGGCGCGGTTTCGCTGTAGCGCCGCTTAAGCTCGAGCTTTCTCGCGACCATCGGAGAACATTTTTACCTAGCGCCCTAAAGCTTGAGCGGGTTGGTGTTTGAGAAAGCACGTTAGGAAATTGAAGGATGAACTCGTTAAACGTGGGTTGGACGCATTTTTGGCCATTCAGAACACCCGCTACTTGGCGGGCACGACGGCTGCAAAGGCGGTGATCGTCCCCACCGATGGGCCCCCAGTGCTCATCTGCAGCAGGCTCGAGTTTGACCAAGCCAAGAGGGAAGGTTGGATTCGCGATGTTCGGGCCTTTTCGAGGTGGAGGGCTCCCCTGCGCCCCGGGGAGCGGGTAAGCTTTTGCGAGCCCTTGCAACTCATTGCCGATTGCCTACGAGAGCTGGGTACCCGAGCCGTTGGCTACGATCGAGGAGGGAAGAAATTCGTGCGGAAGTTGCGGGCTGCCCACGCGGCGAGCTACCGCGAGCTACCAGAACTCATGCTCGAGCTCCGGAAGATAAAGTCGAAGGAAGAAGTGACCTTGTTGCAAAGGGCTGCAAAGATAGCTATGAATGGCATGCGTTGCGCCGCGGAGTCGGTCACGGTCGGTCGGACCGAGCTGGAGGTTGCCGCGGAAGCCGAGCGCGAGATGCGAATAGCTGGCTCCGAAGGCACGCCATTCCCCACGATTGTCGCGTCCGGCAGAAATTCTTGGTTACCCCATGCTAGCGCGACGAGAAAACATCTACGACGGGGAGAACTCGTTGTCATCGATTTCGGCGCCACTTGGGGGGGCTACGCCTCGGATATGACACGAACGTTTGCACTCTCGCCGACGAAAAAACAGCTCACATTGATCGGGTTGGTTAAGCGCGCTCAAAAAGCGGCTATCGGTCGTGTTCGCAACGGTGCTAAAGCGAGTAACGTGGATAAAGCCGCCCGCATAATCATCTCACGTGTCGGCTATGCCAAGTTTTCCCCGCATGGCACAGGGCACGGCGTCGGCATGGAGGTCCACGAGCCTCCGGGCCTTGCCCCAGACTCGAAAGACATCTTGCGCGAGAGGATGGTCATCACAGTGGAGCCAGGCATATATGTGCCACGGGTGGGAGGTGCTCGCTGGGAAGACATGGTGTTGGTAACAAAGAAGGGGTGCAAGTCGCTCACGGCATGAACTTAAATGCCATGCTTGCTTTCAAATTTGGATTTTCTCGTATTTGTAAATAACGTGACCCGTTGGTGGGCAATTTGAAAGAGAGAGATTTATGCTAACCGAAGCTGCGCCCTCACCAAAGGCGAACGTATAACCGCCCGGTGCTCCATCCACATAATTTACAACATTTTCGTCTAATGGACCGCTGTCATTTCTAGCGTCAACCAAGCTCCCGAACTGCCCACACCTTAGCAGCGATGGGGGCCCGCTCAGGTAATCAAATCTAAACCAAGAGGGGCTCAGCACTCCCTCTCCTATTTCCGTTTCCTCCGATTTCAGAATCCAACTTTCGCTGTCACCCTCAACGAACTCAAAACCGGGGGGTGCTTCACCTGGTCCCGGTCCAGGCCCAAGTTCAGGTGATTTGGCGCTGAGGATATTTGGGGGCTCGCAATAGTACATCCGGTAGGTACCATCCGGGAGTTCAACCACATCAGGATCGTAAATTCCACCTGCCAACCTCGCTCCCTCCTCCTTCGTCCAAGTCAGACCGTCGGACGAAATAGCGCTGTAAATACCTCCCTCCTCCTCTCGACCGGGCGGAGCTACAGTATAAAACATTCGATAGGTCCCGTCTGAGAGCACAATCACGTCGGGGTCCATGCGCTGCGCTGGTATCCCGCTGATTGTTTCTCTTTCCCAAGTCCACCCGTTGTCTGATGAAATTGCGCATCGAACGGTGTTCTGGTTCTCCTCAGGGCCCTTGTTGAACATGTCCCCGACGTAGTACATTCTGTATCTGCCATCTGGAAGCTCGATGATTTCTGGGACGGAGATCGCCCCGTAGTCTGGCGCTCCTTCGCTTTCAAGTCTTATGCCTGATTCCTTCTCCCATATGAGTCCGTCTGTTGAAATCGCACTGACAAACCATAAGTGCGCGTTAGGAGGTTGTCCTTCCTGTAAATCGTAAATCATCCTATAGCTGCCATTATCAAGTTGTATTATTGCTGGACAGAAGCCATTTTCAATCATTACCCCACTCTCTTTCGTCCACGCCAATCCATCCGATGAAATGGCGCTAAAAATGCTCAGGTGGTCGGGGTCGGGCCCCGAATTGTAATACATCCGGTAAGTGTTATCTGGGAGCACGATGGTGCACATAGGCACTCCATTAGACACTCTTACGCCGCTTTCTTTCACCCAATCTCCACCAAGTCCCGGCCCCATCGGCATTTCAATCCCCTTAACGACCGATGCGACGGCAAGCGCTAGTACAACAACCCCTCCAACGATGATGCCCTTCCTCAGCTTCTCGAGCTTCTCGCCGGATGTTATTCTTCGAATCGCTTCCCACGCCAAGCACGGCAGAAACACCCACAGCAGGACGGTGAGGGGGATCCCAACTATAAACTTCGCGGCACCCGGAATCACGTACACCGGCGCGAGCAAGATTTTGAGCGTGAGCGGCTCCTCCTCTTGGGCTTGTTGCTGGCCCCCCTGTTGGCCCCCTGGAAGCTGCTGATTACCAGGAAGTGGCTGCTCTGCAGCTAAAGCGAAATCGCCTTCTTTGGGGCCGGAGGGAAGATGGTTTCCAAGCAGGCTAAACTTCTCGCTCAATGCATATGCTCGCAGGCTCGGACGGCTGAAGATGAGCTTAAACAGCTGCTCGTTTTCCAAAATTTGTGTGCGCTCGTGCTCCTCCGTGCTTGCAAGTGCGTAAATATTCTCCCCCACCTGTTGTTGCCCCATGTACCATTCGGCGGCTAGCTCTGAGGCGTTAATTTGCCCCCCGGATGGCCCTCCTAACATGCTAAGGTGCGTTATCACCTCTCCTCCCTGAATGGTCCCCTTCAGCCCGACAGCATCCGGCCAGTAAATAAATCGCTCACCGCTTCCGAAAACGTAAACATCGCCGAACTGTTGGTGAAATTCCTGCAGGGCGTTGTATTCCTCCATTGTTATCGTCGGTTGAAGTTGACGAATTTCACCTTCTTCCCAAACGAAAGTGTGGCAGGCGCGTACTTGCTGAACCACGACGAACAAGAGCAAGCACAGGAAAACGGCACACCCAGCCATCGTGACAACCCTATGAGATCTCAAGCGGCCTTTGCCTAGTAACGCTTGGAGGTTTTTCCCCGCCCTCCAAAGCAGCGCTCCAACCCCCTCAACGAGACCGACCGCCGCTAGCAGCACCATTGGTGTAGCTAGCATTATGACGAACCTCCAATTATCGTATGCGACCCAAGTCTGTGCCATTATCAGGGCGCTCATACCCCACGCCAGCAGGAAGAAATCGGCCGGCTTTCTGCGATATGCTGCAATCCCCGCGCCGATGGCTGCGAGTACCAGCAATAACTGCCCGATATAATCGTTGTAGAGCACATGTAGCACCCCCTCCGGCCCCTGACCTCCTGGTGGCTGCTGTAGCTCTCCCTGGGCCACTAGGGTTGCTGCCTGCCCCTCGCCCGCCATGCCTCCTATCGTCCCCAGCTTCCCGATGTAAAAGTACCCGCAGATGAGGGCGACGGGTATCGCGATGATAATTGCAGCTTTGAGCTCACGCCAGGGTATGCGCCTGCGGTAGGCGAGCAAGAACGCGAGGTAACAGATGTACGCAATGACCAAGGTGCCGAATGCCAATTCGTGTGTTAGCCCGACCACACCGAGCGCGATTCCGGCGACGACAAAATCTAGCTTCCTCTTACTCTCCAGCCCACGCCATAGGAAGAGCACGGGCAGAGGGGCCAGGGCCACGCCAAACGCATTCTTTTGGAGTTCGCCCATCATTCGGAAGCTGCCGGGGACGAAAGCGGAGAGAAAAGCTGCCGCTAAGGCCGTCGCGTCGTTCTTCGTCAGCCTCCTTACCATCAGAAAAGTCGTCAGGGCAACTAGCCCCGAAGCTAGCGCGGTGGCGATATTGAAAGATGTCATCAGCGAGACGCCGAACGCTGAGAGTATTGTACAGACCCCGGCGGCGAAGTGGAAGAAAACTGGAGGGGATGAAAGAAATGGGTTCGAGGGGTAGTGGTCGAGCAGGTAGCCCACGTGGAAGAGGTGATAGGGCCCGTCCCTGCCCAAGGGGAGCCCGTGCCCGAGGGTCACCGAGAGCCGCAGGTAGAGCGCGCCAGCGAATATCACCAACAAAACAATCAAGATAAGCGCCTGCTTCCTGCTCATCCGGAGAGGCGCGGTCACCAAACGTTTGAGCGCACCTATGCTAGGTTTCACCACGCGATTACCCCAGAGACTATACCTATTAGCTTAAAATTATGTAAACGCTTAAGTCCGTACCGAAGTGATTCATACGGGTGAGCGAGTGAAGCGCGAGCGTTGGAAGAGCAACTTCAGCGAGTGGTTCAGCGGCATCCTGCGCAGTGCCGACATCATGGAGACCCGCTACCCGGTCAAAGGGCTCTTCGTCTGGCTCCCCTACGGGCTGAAGCTCCGCAACCATGTATTTGCGATCATGCGCGAGCTGCTCGAGCGGAGCGGGCACCAAGAGGTACTCTTTCCCCAGCTCATCCCTGAAAACATCTTCAAGAAGGAAGCTGAGCACATCCGGGGCTTCGAGGAGCAGGTCTACTGGGTGACGCACGGCGGGAAAGACAAGCTCGATGTCAAGCTCGCGTTGCGCCCGACAAGCGAAACCTCCATTTACCCCATGTTCGCGCTCTGGATCCGCTCCCATGCCGACCTCCCGATCAAGATCTACCAGATCGTCAACATCTTCCGCTACGAAACTAAGATGACCAAACCAATGATCAGGCTGCGGGAAGTGACGACATTCAAGGAAGCTCACACCGCCCACGCCAAGCCCGAGGAGGCAGAGGCGCAGGTGCGGGAGGCTGTGCACATTTACAAGCGTTTCTTCGACGAGCTGGGGGTGCCCTATGTCGTGACCAAGCGCCCTCGGTGGGACACCTTCGCTGGCGCCGAATACTCGCTCGCCTTCGACACGCTGGCACCCGATGGACGGACGTTGCAAATAGGCACGGCCCACAACCTCGGGCAGAACTTCGCGAAGGTATATGAGCTCAAGTACGAGGCCCCCAACGGGAAGCATCACTACGTCTACCAGGCCTGCTACGGTGTTTCCGAGCGGGTGATAGCCGCGGTGATGATGGCGCACGGCGACGATGTTGGTCTCTGCTTGCCACCCAATGTTGCGCCAATTCAGGTCGTGATCGTGCCGATTCCATTCAAAGGCAGGGAAGTTCCGGTCGAGCAGATTGCAACCGCGATCAAAAACGAACTCGCAGCGGCGGGCTTGAGGGTCCATCTCGACGAGCGTGACCTCCGCCCCGGCAACAAGTTCTACTACTGGGAACGCCGGGGGGTTCCGCTGAGGCTCGAGGTGGGGCCCGAAGACGTGAAGAAGGAGCAGGTGACCGTGGTCAGGCGCGACACCGGTGAAAAACAAGCGATCGCCAAGGGGGCGCTCAAGACCAAGGTCAAGCAGTTGCTCGAGGAAATCACAGGTGACATACGCAAACGAGCATGGAAATCCTTCCACGAGTCCGTAAAGGATGCCTCCGACACGGAGACGATCAAGCGGGTGATTGAGAAGCGTGGGGGAATAGCCCGTATGCCTTGGTGTGGAGGAAAAGCGTGCGGGAAGGCGCTAGAGGAGCAAACGGGCGGGGACCTGCTTGGGGAGGAATTCGACGGCAAGACCCCGTCTGGTGCTTGTCCAATTTGCTCCAAACGGGCGAAAGTTAGTGTGCTGATCGCTCGAACCTATTAAAGGCTCGTCAAGGCTCCTAGAATCTCTTTCTCGGAGGGGAAGCCGGTGGGGCCCTTATACTTTATCTTCAGCCCCGCTGCAGCGGTTGCAAATTTTGCCGACTCCAACGCGTCACGCGTGGCGATATGCCTGGCTAGGAACGCAGCGCCGAAGACATCGCCAGCGCCGGTCAAATCCTTGGCATCGACTTTCAGGGACTCTATTTTGACCAGCCCCTCGTCGCTGAGCACCATCGAAGCATCCTCCCCTCTGGTCAAGATCGCAATTTTTGGTCCCATCGCTCTAAGGCTCTCGAGGACCTCCTTGGGACCGCCCCTGAGCGCCCTCACTTCCTCTTTCCCTATTTTTACTATGTCGACATGTTTCAGAAATCCGCCAAGCTCACGGGATTTGATCTCGACCTTTCCCTCCTTGCTTATCTCCCTCAGAAGCCCCTGGGGGTCGAGCATGACGAGGTTCGACTCACGCTTGATCGCCTTGAGCACATCAGGCGTTATCTCGTTGGCGATTGGAGAAACGTAGAAGCTTTGGGCGTCACTATAAGCGGCGGGGATATCGTCGGGTGAAATTCCCGGGGCCACGTGTTTGCAAACTTGCTTGCGATTGCCCGCCTCGTCGTAGGTGTTCTCAAAAGTCGTGGTATACTCACCCGCCACCATGATGCCCTCGGTGTCTAGGCCGAGCTTGCTGTAAATCGGGGGAAACTTCTCGAGGAAATCAGCGCCAACTTTCGAGACAACGCCAACGTTTTTCCTCAGGGCCGCGAACGTGAGACCCGCATAAGTCGGCGCCCCGCCGAGGGCATTTTCGATGACACCCCAAGGTAGCACGTTCACATCGATCGCTACATGCCCGATCACGATGGTTTCGAACTGCATGCTATCGCTCCCTCCTGCCGGCTATAAAATCCTCAACGGCCTGCTTCGCGTCCGTATCTGACATCTGAACGGGTGGGTGCTTGAAGAAATAGGCCGAGATACCAATCAGCGGTCCGGCGATGCCTCGATCTAGAGCGAGTTTCACGCCCCTTATGGCGTCGATCACAACACCCGCGCTGTTCGGGGAATCCTCGACCGAGAGTTTCACATCGATGCTAAGGGGCACGTCCCCGAATTTCCTGCCCCGCATGTAGATGTAGCACACCTTGTTGTCCTTCAGGAAGGAAACGTAGTCGCTGGGGCCGATTCGAAGGGGGATCTCGTAGGGCACTTGGCTTGAAACCGCTTCCGTCTTGCTCACGCGCTTCGAACTCAGGCGTTCCTCTTCGATCATGTTCAGAAAATCTGTGTTCCCACCTATGTTCAGCTGGTAACTCTCCTCGAGCTTGACTCCCCGGTCGATGAATAGCTTTGCGAGCATGCGATGGAGGATCGTCGCCCCGACTTGAGATTTGATGTCGTCACCCGCGCAGGGCAGCTTGGCATCCTCGAAGCGCTTCCCCCACTCCTTACCCGAAGCTATGAATTCTGGGATGCAGTTGATAAATCCGCATCCCGCCTCGATTGCCTGCTGCGCGTAGTAGCGGGATGCCTCGTAGCTCCCGACTGGCAGGTAGCTTATTAAGATATCCGCGCCCTTGTCTTCGAGCGCTCGGGCGACGTTCACTGGCTTCTGCGTGGGGTCGACCGGTATCACTGGTTTAAGGTATCTGCCCAAGCCATCCAGTGCTTGGGCCTTCATCACCTCAACACCCAGCCTTGAAACGTCGCTAAATTTGACCGTGCAATTTGGGGGGGCGAATATGGCTTCCGCGAGATCCCTGCCAACTTTGTTCGCGTCAACATCGAATGCCGCGACAAACTCGATGCTCCGGATGTGGTAGCCGCCGAAGTTCACGTGCATCAGGCCCGGCACGAACTGATCCTCGCGTGCATTTTTATAGTACTCAACGCCTTGAATGAGCGAGGAAGCGCAGTTCCCCACACCCGTTATCGCTACTTTTATTTTAGCCATTGAATCACCATATCTGATCTAAGATTAGAGGATATCTTCTAACATGAAGAGATAAAACTTTCCATCCATTTCACAAGCGAAACCCACATCTGATGTTTTGCCGTGGTATTTGAGTAAGCCCTCTAGCTGTGAACGTCTAATGTGATAGCTATGACCTGATTTAACATCTATGAACAGTTTCCTCCCAGCCCGCTCGGCGTGGACATCGATTATTTTCTGTCCACCTATGGGTTCCAAGCGCCAACCGTGTAGAGCAAGTAACTCCGACAATTTTCTCTCTGCGCGCTTCCACTTGCGGGCCTTCGTTTCACCCAGCATAGCCTGACATGAAGGACACCTTTTAGGTTTCCCCCGTGGGCGCCACTCGTATCCACAATTTTCGCAACGCATATTTGTTACAACCATATTTCAACTTTGGAGATAGCTCATGAAATAAACTATTTAAGGCTTGTGGTAAAGGTGAATTGGGTTTCCTTTGGCGATTCGGAGGTTGAAGAAAAAGACGACCGCGGAGCTGTTATGGCCCTATTTTTTGAAGCTCCTGAAAAAGCGCCCGATGTACGGGTATGAACTACGACAAGAGGTGATCAAGCAATTCGGGTGGAAACCCGCGACCGTTACCTCCTACCTTGTGCTCTACCGCCTCCAGCACGGGGGCTACGTCACGATAGCGTGGCGAGAGCAGCGAGGCAAGCCCGCGCGCAAGTACTATAAGTTAACGAAGAAGGGCGAGGAACTGCTGGAGGAAGGGATAAAATACCTAAAGGAGTTCAGCTCGAAACTTTCTGGAAAGTAGTCAAGGCAGGCGGAGCTTCGCGACGAACAACCTCTGAGCCACGGTGAGATGGGTCAGAATTACGATTAGAACCACTGCGTATTGCGTATACCCAATCAACGCCCCGATGGCTAGGATGAGGATCCGCTCACCCCGCTCGGCTATTCCCACATCGAGCTTGCCTGAGCCGGCTGCTTCTGCCCTGACGCGGGTGTAGCTGACCATTAAGCTTCCAGCGATGGCTAGAGTCCCCCATGCCCAGCCAGGCAGAAGACCCGCTTCAGCGAGCCCACCGTTGATGAAAGCGTAGATGATGCCCGCAAAAATCAAGAAATCCACATACCGATCGACGACTGAGTCGAGCACTCCCCCGAACGCTGTCTCTCTGCCGATCACCCTAGCAACAGCGCCGTCGATGATGTCAAAAAACCCACAGACGATGAGAACAAACCCAGCCCAAAGTTGCATCCCGTACGCGAACAGCATGGCCGCAATGACACCGACGACCAGCCCAATTAGAGTAAAAACATTCGGGGAAAGGCCGGTCCGCGCGAAGGCTCTGGCCAAGGGTTCCGTCAGCTCCTCTACTCGCTCCCGAACCCTACTCAGCATGGCTTCACCCCCGGCGCAAGAGATTTTTGTTCGCCATCATAAGTGTTTTGGGTGAGATGATGATATACCTTGGTCCCGCGGGCATCCCTACCGTGAGCAAGGAACGAACGACAACCGGGGGCATCAGGTGTGCAGCCGAACTCAAGCTCAACGCTTTTGAGGTCGAATTCGTTCGCCGGGTCGGGATGAGCAACGAGACGGCGAAGGAGGCTGGAGGAGTTGCGAAGGAGTTCGGCGTTCTCTTATCAGTCCATTGCCCCTACTTCGTCAACCTGTGCTCGCGGGAACCTGAGAAGCTTGAGGCGTCAAAAAAGCGCATCCTCGATTCAGTCGGGCGGGCTTTTCACATGGGTGCAGATGTCGCTGTTTTCCACCCCGGCTTTTACGGGGACCTAACGCCTGAAGCCGCGTTCAACGCAGTTGAAGGCGCCTGCCGGGACATGCTCGACCGGATGCGTGCAAGCGGGATAAAAGGGGTAAGGCTTGGGCTGGAGACGACCGGCAAAGTCAGCCAATTCGGGACACTCGATGAAACAATCGAGCTCTGCGAGAAACTCAAGGGTTGCGCACCAGTGGTGGACTTCGCCCACATCTACGCGAGACGGGCGGGGAAGATAGACTACGCCGAGATATTCGAAAAGCTGAGGCCGCTGAAGCTGAAGCACCTACACGCGCACTTCACCGGCATGGAGTGGACACCCGCTAAAGCGCCGTGGCAGGGGAACGAACGACGCCACCTCGAGCTCAAAGTGAACAAGCCACCCTTCGAGCCGCTCGCGCACGAGGTGCTCAAGCGAAAGGTTAACATCACTTTGATCTCCGAGTCACCAATTCTGGAAAAGGACTCCCTCGAGATGAAGCGCATATTTGAGAGATTAGGGCACCGCTTTTAGCCAAGAGGCTCACTCAGGTGCCTCTGCAACATGGAGATTCTTTTCTATGCTTAAAACGCGGGTTTCTCAGCTTTGACAGCGATGACCCCCGCAAATTCTTTGAAAATGCTAGAAAGCCGATCATCCAGCTTAACCAAATGAGTTGCTATGAGTCTCACGAGATTCGAAATAACACCCAACCGCGATAACAAGAAAGGTAAAACATATGTTATCATGGAGAAGTGTCTCACCTCGACATTGACGAAGTGTTGAGAAATCGATTTCTCAAGCATTGATGGTATAAAAGGTTTCTCGCTTGGCTCGTGGAAAGGGGATGGAAAAAATGTGCGCGCTGGGGTCGCGAAGGGGTTCAGATGCCCTGGCTCCACCAGTAATATTTTTCCCCCTGGCTTGAGCACCCTGTAGACTTCTACCAGCGACCTCCTCGTATTGGGAAAATGGTGTAAAGCTGCCCAACTATAAACGATATCAAACGTGCTGTCTTTAAAGGGGAGGGAACACGCGTCTCCGAGCACGTGATGGAAATTTGGGATTTCTCTATAAATTTTATGGCCGTGTTCGATGTGTTCTTTTGAGGTGTCTACGCAGACGATGAAACGCCTTTCATCTGCGAGTTTAGCTGTCCTGCTACCCGGGCCGCTGCCCAAGTCCAGCATGTTTTTCCATTCGGAACCTAAGCGCGCAGATATCCAGCTACTCCAGTGTTCTTCATTGATCCGTGCAAACGTTTCATCCTTTTTCCAGCTCAATGTTCGGAGTTTAAGTCTCATTTTATTTTAACCTCAGTTTTTTAGCTCCCCTTCCCTGCCTGTAATTTCTCGCACAAGTCCCTGCGTGATATCCTCTCCTGAGAGCCTGTATCCATGTCGCGAAGCGTCACCTGTCCCTTATCGAGGTCCTTTGCGCCGACGATGACAACGTTTTTGGTTCCCCTCGCATTTGCGTACGCGATTGCTTTAGCGAGCTTGCGCCCCATTAGATCGATGTCGACGAGCAGGCCGGCCCTGCGCAGCTCCCCAGCGATTTTCAAACATTCGCTCACCATTTCTTCACTGCTGGGGAGGACCAAACAATCTAAGCGCTCGCGGGGGACTATCATCCCCCGCTTCAAAAGGGCTCGGGCGATGCGGTCGATGCCGAACCCGACACCAACGGCGGGACTGGGGTCGCCCCCCAAGAGCTCGATGAGTTCGTCGTAACGGCCACCCCCTGCAACTTGGACCCCATCGACGTAGAGTTCGAAAACGAGGTCTGTGTAATACTCCAACCCGCGGGCGATCCCGAAATCAATCGTGAATTTCTCGACCCCAAACGAGCGAACGTGCTCGAGGATTTCATGTAGGTTCTTCAGCGCTGCTTTGGCCTTCGGCAGACCAGCGACAAGTTTCTCCACTTGCTTCAACACTTTCACACTCCCACGTAACGCGACTAGCGAGCGAAGTAATTTTTCATCTCCGGCTCTGACTTGTGCGCGATCAAGCTCCGCTCGAAGCCTTGCTTCCTCACGGCTGTCAATCGCCCGCATGATCGGATCTTGGGCGCTTCCCTTCGCCCCCGCGTGGGTCAGCACCTCTCGAAGCAGGCGGGTATGGCCTATGCGGAGCTCGTAGTCCGACAAACCGAGTTCCCCCATTACTTCATCGGAGAGGGCGATCACCTCTGCATCCGCCTCAGCTCGAGCGGAACCTATGATTTCGGTGCCAGACTGCAAGAACTGCCTCCACCGCTGCGCCTGGGGCTCCTCGTAGCGAAAACAGTTGCCGAAGTAACAGAGCTTCACGGGCTTGGGTGCGGATCGAAGCTGGTTTATGTAGAGGCGGACGACGGGGGCGGTTAGCTCGGGGCGGAGGGCAAGCTCGCGACCAGATTTATCCTTGAACGCGTAGAGCTGCATCACCACCGATTCGCCGCTTTTTTTGGTGAAGAGATCGAGGGGCTCGAATGCGGGTGTCTCAACCTCCTCATAACCATAGCGCTTGAAAACATCACCCATCACGCGCTCGACGTGGCGAATGCTGGCGAGCTCCTCTCCGAGTCGGTCTTTGGTCCCCTTTGGCCTTTGCATCCCACCGCCTCGGACGCAGTTACTTTTTGAAACTTCTTAAAGCTTCTTTAAACGTCCATCTGTTATCGGTGAAAATTGAGGATAAACTCTACAGCTGGGGCTAGGTCTGCACGGTAAATGTCCAAACGGAAGACTCGTTCTCATTACCTGCTTTATCGATCGCGATTACCTTCCAGGAGTAATTATCATCTGCCAGACCTGTGGTCGGGGTGTAGGTGTTTTCGGGTGCCGCAAGGGTGACATTGATCTCAGGCGATGAGAAGTCCGAACTGTTGTCGACGAGCAGGCGATGCTCCGCTGCCCCGGCGCCAACCGTCCACTCAAACGTTGGGGTGTTATTGCTCGTTGTCGTCCCATTTTCTGGTGCGTGGAGCGTTGCCGCTGTGGGTAGAGTGGTATCAACGACGAACGTCCATACCGACGAGGAGTCTTGGCTTCCCCCGACAATCGCGATTACCTTCCAGGAGTAGTTGTCATCGCGTAAAGCATTCTCATCGGCCACCACGTAGCTGTCGATTATCCCGAGCCGGACGTTCTCTTCAGGCGATAAAAAGTCAGCATCATTATCCACAAGCAGGCGATAATTATCTGCATTACCTTCAGCCCACCCAAAAGTTGGAGTGTTGTCGTTCGTGATCGTCCCATCAGCTGGTGCGCTAGGCGTTGGGGCTCTCGGCGGCGCCCTGATGATGAGCTTGTAGTTGTCTGACCACCCGCTCGCGTTACCAGTCCGATCGAAAGCTTGAACGCGCCAGTAATAGGTGCCGTTGTGGGAGAAGAGATACGTGTATGAGTTTTCCTTGATGTCGGAGTTGTCGTGCACGTAAGGTGGGGAGAAACTCACCTCATCGTCGATTTGGGTTCCATAGGTCACGTTGGGTTCAGGCTCCGTCCATGCGAATGTAGTTTGTAAAGTGTCGAGCTCAAAGTTGTTCTCTGGCTCGCGGAGCTGCGGACTCCCTGGCACCTGGGTGTCGACGACGAAGGTCCACGTGGGAGACCACCCGAGCTCGGTGTTGTCAGCTCTGAATGCCATAACCCGCCATGAGTAAGTGTCATCTACCAAGGCGTTCTCATCCGGTATCGTATGCGTAACAGTAGAAATGTTTTCTCTTATCTCGGGTGAGGTAAAGTCTGCATCGTTGTCCACCCATAGCTCGTATTTCACCGCATCAACAGCACCCGACCACACAAAGGTCGGAGTGTTGTCGCTCGTGGCTGTGTTATCCGTGGGTGAGGTCAACGAAGGCTCATGGTAGACCTTCACCACCTTGACCAAGCCGTTTGAGCTTGTGTAAGCCACCCCAATGAAATCTGGGATAGTTCCTCTCCCTTCGAAAACGCGCATGAGTATAGGTAACCCGTGTTCCGTAGGGGCGGTCAGCTGTGCGTGGGTCTGATCCCATGTCGGTGCTTCCACCCAATCCGGCACGAGAATCCATAAGACTTGTGGTATTGCCGGGTCTGGTCTTAAACTGTAGTCAAGGATCCGCGTTATGTAACCCCCTTGATTGAAAAACGCCCTTACCCAGCCAGCTAAGTGAAGGGTTTCGTCATCCCTCGCTACATATGCCTCCCACGATTGAGGGTCGAAAAAAACGTTTTCGTCGCTGAAAGTGTAAAGTATTTTTCCATCTTGTATGCTCCCCGATGTGGTAGAATTTTGAACCCCTCCACGACGAGTAGCCCAAATTGCTGTATTGTACAAGTATCGGTGGAAAATAACGTAGTCGATTCGAACTCTATAGTTGTCCCTGTAAGTTTTGAAATAAAAAGCGAGTTCGTTATCATCGGTTAAGGTTGGAAGGTATTGAACATCTGTGCGTCTACCGTTGATAGTCCAGTGGGATTTTAAGAAAATGCCTGTTGAATCCTCTACGTAATAAACGTAGTCGGGTGGATAATAGGGCCTATCCTCATTCTCCCAAATCCCTATTTCCCCACGATCACCACCTGAGCCGTCCACCACAGATGCACGCCTGGCAACACCTGTCATCAAATGTCCGAAGGACCACTCTATGGCGACCACTGAATTTTCGGGCGTGTTCTCGCGAAGCCAAGCGAAAGAGTCCATGAACCCTTCGTCCAACCCATACCCATGCCACTCGGTCGGAGGGGTGGTGCGCCCAGCGACGGCGCGCGCATTGAAGATAAACGTTGTCGCGACTATGCAGACACAAAATGCGATCACAACTGAGTCGTGGAGGAAGTGTTTTAGCCATTCTCCAAACTGTTCGAACGATAACCGCCAGACGAGAGAGACCAGCACCGCCGCGCCCACACCAGCTAGGACAGGCACAAAGGGCCACCACATCCGTTCGAATCGCACCTGCGCCAGCCCTGCTCCAGGCCATACCATCGCGGCGATGACGATCAACCAAGAGAGGGACAGTAACCCCCAACGTTTTTTACGCCAACAAAGCATAACCAACGCTAAAACTGCTAAGAGGAAAACAAGTACAGTTAAAACAGCTGCATTGCCTTGTTGAGACAAGCTGGTATTAGGATCTCCGCCATACATCCGGTAGACTGTATCCCCCCACGAGTTCGGCGCAGCTTCCTCCCCCGCGACCCTCCCAAATGAAATCCCCTCGCCAACGCCCCCAATCCCGACACCACCCAAGAGAGATCGGCCGAAGCTGACCCACATCATGGGGCTTTGTCCACCCAGTATGCAAAGTGCAAGCGTCATTACTGCCAGCATGCCAAGCACGTTGACTATTAAAGGGATATTTGTACGCACGCCTGTTAGAATCCGCATAAAGAGGGAGCTTATAGATGCACGATGTAAAAATAGCTCTATAAGGGCGGCAAGGATGAGCCCGCCTATTAAAATATAGACTAAATTCATCACGCTGCCGGGGGTCCCCCCTCCTTTAAAGATAGCCCCTATGAAACCTGTAAACAATAAGAAAACACCGGCTAGAATCACAGGTAACCAAGTTAGGCGTTCGCTGAGTAGGACTAAGAGTAGAAGTCCAATCACGATGGGGGCAATGTAGAGAGCCCCGGACCATGCCAACCCGAAAAGCCCGTATACGAGCCCCGCTAAGAGCGCAAACTTCGGCATCTCGCTCCGTGGGGCCTTGAACAGCTTTATTGTGAAGTAGATGGTCCATATTCCCAAGAGTAGCTGGATCGGCTCCCGGTCGAATGCTCCGACCTTGTGCCAATAGATGCTCGAGGTTAGGGTAGCTGCGAAAAATGCTGCAGCACAACCACCGAGGTTTCCCCCAAGTTCCCTGCCGGTCAGGAAAATTGGGATGATCGAGAGGGCAAAAAGCAGTGGAGCCCAATAGCGAACCACATCCATCAGAGTTACGCTTGGGTTAATGGCGTGGACGCCCCCGTAGAGCATTACCGTTATCAGCGGTTGGGCTTGCTCCGTAAGGCCAACAGATGCTGCGTAAGGGGCGCGAGAGAGACGGTTATTTTCTACCATGCCGCGGGTTTCATCTATATCCACGGCGATGTCGTAGAACCATCCGCTGTCCGAGGTAGTCAGCGTGTCGTACTTTTCGCCCGGGATCAGAAGCACTGAAGTCGTAAAAGCCATCAGGGCAAGCAGGTAACCGACGAGCAGCCATCGTCTGTAATTCAACCGTGCACCCACTAAACTGAGGTCAGCCAACTTTAAAAATCATCGTTGGCGTTGTTACTCTTCTTTCTCGGTCTCGGGTTTGCTCTCTACCACGCTCGGCGCTGGAGCAGGCACCGGGGAGATTTCTTTGGTGCTAGCCATGATCCAACCCAGCCAGAAGCCCAAGCCAGCGAGGATGAGCACCCCCGCAGTAATAGGCAGCGCAAATGCTAGCGTTCCCGGCCCCCAAGTGCCCCGTATATAGCCAAAGAAAATGTGAGCAACCGCTATCACTACACACACTACGCAGAGCAACGCTCCGATCATCCTTGAAGTCCCCATTATATCACCTTTAAAGCTAAGAATTGATGGAACAGCCCTTTTTAAATATCTTTCGCCGCACGAGAGTTTGAGTTCAGATTAGCAACCGTCATAAGTTCGGGCGACAAAACTCTACATGGGCCCGTGGCGCAGTTGGATAGCGCGGCAGCCTCCTAAGCTGTAGGTCGCGGGTTCAAATCCCGCCGGGCCCGCCAGAAACTTTTTACAAACGCGCGAGCACGATTAAATAGTGCCCCTGTGGTGTAGACCGGTCAATCATGCGAGCCTCTCGAGCTCGCGACTCGGGTTCAAATCCCGGCGGGGGCACCATGTGGTCACATGTCGTGGAAAGTGGAAGAGGAGTTGGAGAAAAAATTGCAAAAAAAGCGCAAGAAGTACCGTGCGGTCTATCGCAGGGCCCACAAAAAAAGCCGCTAGTTTTATTGCCTCGTCCAAAGAAGTTTTTCTTGCGGGGGTGCCCGAGCCTGGTCTAAGGGGCAGGACTTAAGATCCTGTGGCCGTAGGGCCTTCGCAGGTCCGAATCCTGCCCCCCGCACCACAGTCGGTGAACCAATGGTCAAAATCCTGGAAATCGACAGCCGATCCCCTCGCATCGACGCGATCGCTGAAGCTGCGGCCACGATAAGGGCTGGCGGCCTAGTGGTGTACCCAACCGAGACTGTTTACGGCCTGGGGGCTGACGCCTGCTCGGACGAAGCTGTGGCAAAAATTTTTGCTGTAAAGGCAAGGCCGTTGAAAGAACCAATTCCTGTTGCGGTTAATTCATTTGAACTAGCCCATCGGATCGCCGAGTTATCACCCATCGCCGCGCTCGCTTTCAAGAAATTTTTGCCCGGACCGCTCACTTTGGTTGTTAAATCCAAACGGGGAAAAATTTCAAAACTCGTGACCGCTGGCACCGAAAATGTAGGGATAAGGGTGCCGGACCATCCGGTTGTGCTCAAGCTCATCGAGTTTGTAGGCGGCCCGATCACAGCAACTTCGGCAAATCTTTCGGGAAAGTCAGCGCCGATTGCGATAAGAGGGGCGCTCGAACAGCTGGGCGAACACGTCGACGTGGCGCTCGACTCCGGCAAATGTAAGCTAGGTGCACCATCGACCGTTTTGGACCTCAGCTCTGGGGACCTACGAATCCTCCGGGAAGGCCCGATATCGGAAAAAGAACTCTCAAGAATTCTCAAATGATGTTACCTTCGTTTTGACTGCCTCGCAATCGAAGCCGCGAAGATCCCTGCCCCAAAACCGTTGTCTATATTGACGACCGCGATCTTGGGGGAGCAGGTCTGGAGCATCGTCATGAGAGCCCCCGCGCCCTTCAGCCCCACCCCATACCCGATCGAGGTCGGCACTCCGACGACGGGCACGTCAATTAAACTCGAGACGAGAGAAGGTAAAGTCCCCTCCATCCCCGCGACGACCACGATAGCCGTCACCCCCTGCTCGACCATGCGCTTAAGAGGTTCGAACAATCGATGGATCCCAGCAACGCCAACATCATAGGCTTTCAGCACCTCACAACCCATCACCTCGGCCGCGACCACCGCCTCCTCCGCGACCGGCACATCAGCTGTACCAGCCGCAAGTACTCCTATCTTCCCGCTCTTTGGGAAAAGATGGCCCTTCTTTTTGATGACGATGGTTCTAGCCTTGGAATTGTACTCAACCTCGAAGTCCCCCCGAAGCCTCGATTGGATCAATTTGAGGTGTTTTTCACTCACCCGGGTTACTAGAGCATAGCCGCTCGTGCTCGCGAATGCAATCGCAGTTTTGGCAACTGTCTCGGGGCTCTTTCCTTCGGCCAGCACCACTTCTGGGATCCCGATTCGATGAACTCGCTCGATATCCAGCCTTGCTAGGTCGCCGATCCGCTTTATGTTAAAGGCTGCCAACTTTCGTTTGGCTTGCTCAACGGTGAGTTTTCCGGCCAATAACGCGTTGAGCACGCCTTCAACGCCGGTGATGAGCTCCTTTCGGCTTTTGGCCCCCACGAAATCACGCTTCGCTTATTTTAGGTCGCGTAGTCTTTAAATTATGATGCGGCGAGGTTCAAGGGGACGATTATGGAAATCGAGTTATTGGGAAAAAGCCTGAATGCGCCGAAATTCTTGGGGGTGCTTGAAAAAGAATTTGACTGGTTTATTTCTTACACCCTGTTGCTCGCCGAGAAGCACTTCGAGGACCCGGAAAGCAAGAGGATTTACATCGCGGTCGCCTTCATAGGTGATTACCTCTGGGATCTTCACACCCTCCGATTCGAGGAGATCATCTACGAGAAGGATCGCACGCGAAGGCGCAAGGTAGCGGTACCCCCCCGAGTCGTGGCCGAGAAGGCCATCGCCGAGCTCCGCGCAGCTTACGAAAAAACAAAGGAGCTGCCAGCCCGGATAAAAAAACGTCTGAAGGAAGCCCAAGAGGCCCAAGCCGCAAGGTGATGCTACCTCGATAGTTCCTTCGCTCTTCTCGCGGCAGCCTTCACCGCATCTCTGAGCGCATCAGCTACTTTTCGCTCTTCTAGCACTTTGAGCCCCTCGACCGTCGTCCCTTTTGGGGTGCACACCATCTCTATTAACTCCTCCAGCGTCTTCCCCTCGCGCAAAATTACTTCACCCGCCCCCTTTGCGGTTTGCGCGGCGAGCTTGAGCGCTACCTCGCTTGACAGGCCGAGCTCGACCCCAGCTTCTTGCAGAGCTTGTACGATGAAGTAAAAATATGCCGGGCCGCTCCCGCTCAGTCCCGTGACTGCATCCATCAACTTTTCATCCACTTTGAACGTCGTGCCCATACCGGCTAGGAGCTTCTCAACTAATTTCCCGTCTTCTCTCAAAGCTCTGGTGCCGAGCGAGAAGCATGATGCCATCCCCCCGACGAGCCCACAGATGTTCGGCATTACCCTTATCACCCGCGCGCCCGTCCTAGCTTCAATAAATTTTGTCGAGACCCCTGCCGCGACCGAAACGAACAATTTGCCATCCGAGAACTCCTTGGTCTCTTCCAGCACGGATTCAACGATGTCCGGCTTCACGGCGATGAAGATGACATCACAATGTTCCACCAACTTTTTGTTGTCGGTTGTCGTCTCGATCCCGAACTTCCCAAGCTCCTTGAGTTTCTCATCGCTCACGTCGCTGGCTACGATCCCCTCCGCCTGAAGCGTGCCGGCGTTTAGGATACCCTTTATCAGGGAACTCCCCAAATTGCCGCACCCGATGAAACCCACCTTCATATCACTCCCGCATCCATATCGTTCAAAGATATTAAAGTGCTAACCTCGGAAGTCTTTTAGATTTCAAGTGTCAGTTTTAATCGGGCCGCCGTAGCTCAGTTGGTAGAGCGCCACCTTGGTATGAGTACAAAAAGGTGGAGGTCGCGAGTTCAATCCTCGCCGGCGGCTTTTTTTCCAAATTGTGTAAAAAGAAACAAACGTGCTTTAAATACTGGCACCTAGAATGAAGTTCGGTGAATCCGTGCCCGTGATGTGGTTGGAAGGGTTATTAGTTTTCATAGTTTTTCTCGTCGCCATATTTCTGATGGCCGCGATAAGGATTCTGCGGGAGTACGAGCGGGCGGTGAAATTTAGGTTGGGCAGGTTCGCAGGGATCAAGGGGCCTGGAATCTTCCTAATCAATCCGATACTCGACAGGATAAAGAAAGTCGACCTGCGCACGATAACGCTCGACGTGCCCAAACAGAATATTATCACCAAGGATAACGTAAGCGTCAACGTCGATGCCGTTGTATACATGCGGGTGGTAAACCCGGGCGATGCCATCATGAAGGTGGAGCACTATATCATTGCCACGAGCCTACTCGCTCAGACCACGCTGCGGGATGTGCTCGGGCAAAGGGACTTGGACGAACTGCTGACTAAACGTGATGAACTGAATGTGAGCCTCCAGAAGATCATCGATGAGGCGACCGACGCTTGGGGCATAAAGGTGAGTTCGGTGACGGTGAGGGACGTGAGCCTGCCCGATGAGATGCTTCGCGCGATAGCGAAGCAGGCGGAAGCGGAGCGGGAGCGGAGATCGAGGGTGATAATGGCCCAGGGTGAGTTCGAGGCGGCGAAGAAGATGGCCGAGGCCGCGAAGCAGTACCAAGAGAACCCGTCTGCGATAAGACTTCGGGAGCTCCAAACCCTGACCGAGATTGCCCGCGAGAAGAACATGATCGTGGTGAGCCCGACCCAGCTTGGCACCCGGCTTGGAGAAGTGCTCGGTGTAACTACAGCACTCCGGAAAAAAGGGAAGGGGAAAGAGTAGTCATTTCTTGCCACGTTTTTCGACGATTAGCACTAAGCCCTTCACATCCTTGACCACGACCTCCTCGCCCTCTCGAATTCGTTTCTCGGAGGTCGCACGCCAGAGTTCACCCTTCAGCCTGACCATCCCATCCGGGGCGAGGTCGGTGGTGGCGACACCAACTTGACCTATCATGGCTTCCCTACCCACAGCTATGGGTCTCTTCATAGCACGTCTCGCCAGCACGATGAAGACGGCGAAGACGGCGAGCAGACCTATCGCCACCCCCTTCGCCACGTCGCCCGCGACCTCAACCCACGGCTCCTTGTTGATCATCATCAGCCCTAGGATGAGGGCAACTCCTCCCCCAATTCCGAAGACGCCGAAGCCAGGCGTGAAGATCTCAGCTGCGATCAACACCACCCCCAGCAAAATCAGCGCGACCCCGACGTAGTCTATCTTAAGCACCCCCAAGCCCCAGAAGGCCAACAGCAAACAAATCACGCCAGCTATGCCGGGAACCCCTATACCCGGGGTGGTTATTTCAGCCAAGATGCCGAGCAGCCCGGCGATAAACAGGATGGCAACTATGTTTGGGTCGCTGAGCACCCTCAACACTTTTTCGAAGACGCCCATCTCGATCTCCCTTATTTCGGCGCCGGGCCTACCGATATAGCTTAAAATTTCAGCATCGCTGTGCGCGCGCAGTTCAATGATTTTATTGTCGAGCGCCTCCTCGGACCCCATTGCTAAATTTTGCGTCACAAATAGTTCCGCTATTTCTTTTGGACGGCCACGATTTTCGGCCACCTCCCCAATCCATTTAGCCATAGCCGCAGTGAACTTCGGATCCTCAGGCCTGGGCTGCGCTACGCCTATCGTTGTTGCACTATCCATGGCTGCAACATGCGACGCAAGTAGGATGTATGTGCCTGCTGAATATGCCCACCTCCCCTGCGGGGTGACCCAAACTACAATCCTATTCTCCTCGACATCCATCATCTTATCAACAATTTCTTTGGTTGCAGAAAGTAGTCCGCCTGGGGTGTCGATCTTTATTATCAACCAAACGTTGTCTCGCTCGGCTCGATCGATCGATTTTTGGATGAAGTTCGAGATGCCCGCGTCTATCGTCCCTTTCACTTTTATCGAGTAAACGAAGTCCTGCTGGGCCTCGCCAGTGTGTGTCGTCGCTAGGCAGCCGAGAATTATCAGAAAAATCGCGAGCACGAAAATTCGCTTGTTCATCGGCTCGCCGCCCGCTCGATGTTGCCCTTGTCCTGCAGCCCGGCTCGAGGAGCAAATCTTGGCGCCCTTTTTGCGGGCGCAGCCGCAGGAGAAAAACATTGTCCAACTTGTACATCATCGACTCGAGCACCAATAGCGTTTTTAAGCTCCCGAGCGCAGACCATAATGTCCAAGCTAGACATGAATAACTTCATACCATCATCTGGTGTGTGATATGGAACTCGTGGCTAAAATTACCCTCCTATTCGCCGCGTTCGGGGCGATAGCTGGATGTGTATTCGAAGTTGCTCCCATCCCAAGCGACTTGTCAGGAGCATTCGCTGGGATTATCATTTTTTTCACCATTTTCTATGTCGCGTATAAACTGGCACCAATAGCGCTCAAGTTCACACCCGAGGAGTTCCCGGGTGGAAGGTGGACGGGATGGACCGCGTTCAAGAGAGGATTTTCGGGGTTTTTCATCATGTGGTTGGTCCTGTGGATAATGACTCATACCATACTGGTTTCCTGAGGAACCGTCCCGACTTTTACCCACCCCAATTGCTGTTTTTATCTCCTCGTCACATACCTTGTGAGGGGGCTGAGAGATGGCCGAGCAAAAACCGCTCGAGGGGCCTGCTGAAAAAAGGATAAAAATCATAGCAGACCACCGCGAGGTCCCATCCGGCGTCGTGCACGAACTCACGCAGCTCGGCGTCGAGGTTGAAGCGCGCCAGCTTAGCGTCGGCGATTTCATCCTCAGCGACCGCGTTGGGGTCGAACGAAAATCCGTCGGCGACTTTTTGCAGTCGATCGTCGACAAACGCCTCCTAAACCAAGCCAAGCAATTGGGCGAGACATTTGAGCGCCCGGTGCTCATCTTGGAGGGCAAGAGTTTGTACTCGCGGAGGGCAATTCACCCGAATGCGATCCGCGGTGCACTCGCCGCGCTCGCTGTAGAGCTCAACATCCCGATATTGCCGACTCGGGATGAAAAAGAAACGGCGTTAATCCTCGTCGCCATCGCTAGGCGCGAACAGGTGAAGGAGGCTCGGGAAGTCGTGATACGCGGTGAACCTAAGGGTTTGACCCTACCCGAACAACAGCGGTTTGTGGTCGAAGGGCTGCCCGGCGTATCGGCCGTGCTCACAAAACGGTTGCTCGAACGTTTCAGTACGGTCGAGCGGGTGATGAGTGCGTCGGGTGACGAGCTGCAGCAGGTGCACGGCATCGGACCTGAAAAAGCGAAGGAGATCAGGCGAGTTTTGAGGGCAGAATATGAGGCTAAAGCTTCTTGACCGATTCTTTTGTCCGATCGATCGCTTTTTTAATGTCCCCCATAGATGTCGCGTAACTGAATCTCACGTGGCCCTCACCGTACGGGCCAAACCCACTCCCCTGCACAGCGGCAACGCCCGCCTCGCGCAACAGGAATTCACAAAGGCTCAAGGATGAGACGCCAAGTTTTTTGACGCTGGGGAACGCGTAGAAGGCGCCCGCAGGCTTTGTGCATTCAAATCCCTCGATCGAATTCAGCCCCCTGACGATCGCGTCTCGACGCTTTCGATATTCATCGCGCATCTCGCGGACGCAATCCTGGGGGCCGCGGAGGGCCGCTACGCCCGCGGCTTGCACAAATCCCGCGACGCACGATGTCGATGCCTGCTGTACCTTGTTCATCCCCGCAATCAATTCGACCGGCGCGACAGCATAACCCAGACGCCAGCCGGTCATCGCATAAGCTTTCGAGAAGCCGTTGACGTAAATCGTGCGCTCAGCCGTGTTTGGCAGCGACAACACACTCACGTGCTTTCCCTCGTACACCAAGCAATCGTAAATCTCATCGGACAAGACCCAAAGGTCGTGATCGATCGCAAGGTCAACTATGGATCGAAGGTCCCCTCGCTGCATGACCGCACCGGTTGGATTGTTCGGATAATTGATCAATATCATCTTCGTTTTTTTCGTTAGCGCCTCCTGCATCTTCTCTGCCCCCACCTTGAACTCGTCGGCCTGTGTGGCTTCGACGAATACCGGTTTAGCACCGACCGCCAGCACCATGGGCTCGTAGGTCCAGCAGGGGCTAGGGATGATCACCTCATCGCCGGGATCGAGCGCTGCAACCATCGCACAGAAGATGGCGTGCTTCGCCCCGGGGGTGACGATAACGTTTTTTGTGGTTGTGGTGATGCCCTTCGTAACGAGGTGCTCCGTGATCGCCTCGCGCAGCTCGGGCAGGCCGGCGCTCGGCGTGTATTTGGTCATCCCGCGTGCGAGGGCCTCCTCCGCGGCTCGCTTGATGTGGGCCGGCGTGTCGAAATCCGGTTCGCCTACCTCCATGTGGATGATGTCCTTACCCTGGCGCTCGAGTTCTTTGGCTAGGCCGAGAACCTTGAGCGTGCTTGAGGGGGGAATCCCCTTCATGCGCTTGGCAGGCTTCAACCTCACACCCGCTAAGAATTTACGTGTTCAATATAAACCTACTTCGGTTCCCATGCACTGGATCGATCGCGTTGCGAAAGCCCTGCTCAAGCGGGGCAAAAAACACATCATCGCAAGCGGCATCTCGGTCTCCGGCCACATCCACATCGGCCATTGCAACGACATCTTCATAGCCGATGGGGTTCGGAGGGCGCTCGAGGAGTTTGGAGGCGAAGGGCAGGCTTTTTGGTACGCCGATGACTTCGACCCCATGCGCCGGATACCCTGGCCGTTGAACGAGGGCGAGTTGGCTGAAAGGTACAAACAGTACTTGGGCATGCCTTACATCAACATCCCCTCGCCCGATCCGAAGTACAAAAACTTCGTCGATTACTTCGCCCGCCCATTCATCGAATCACTCGACGATTTCGGGATTGATGTGAAGATTTACTCAGGTGCGGAAATCTATCGAAGCGGGAAGATGGCGGACCCAACCCGAACCGCACTCGAACACGCCGACAAAATCCGCGCGATCCTCAACCGATACCGCTCCAAACCGTTGCCTGAGGGCTGGTTGCCTTATGATGTATTGTGCGAGCGATGTGGTAGGCTTGCAACTACCCGATCACTCAGCTGGCACGATAACTACGTGAGTTACAGGTGCGAGGGCTCCGACTATGTCGCCGGCTGCGGCCACGAGGGCGAGGCCGATTTCACCAAAGGTCAAGGTAAACTGACTTGGCGGGTGGAGTGGCCTGCGCGCTGGAAGTTACTCGACGTCGCCTGCGAACCCTTCGGCAAAGATCATGCGGTCGTCGGCGGAAGTTACGATACGGGCAAATTGATCGCAAAGCAGGTTTTCAAATGTGAGGCCCCCTACCCCGTGCCCTACGAGTGGGTTAGCCTTAAAGGTAAACGAATGTCCTCCTCGAAGGGAGTCGTGTTCACACTCCCCCAGTGGCTCGAGATAGCCGAGCCCGAGCTCCTGCGCTACTTCATCTTCAGGAGCAAACCCATGAAGGCCAAGGAGTTCGACCCCGGGCTAGCGCTGCTTGACCTTTACGATGAGTACGACCTGGTCGAGCAAGTTCACTTCGGCATGGTGGAGGCGAGTGATCGTAGGAGCGAACAGTTCAAGCGCATCTACCAGCTCTCCCAGCTCCGCGAAACGCCAAGACGGCTGGTGCAGCGGGTGCCGTTCAGGTTCGCCACGGTGCTGACCCAAGTAATGAGGGATGAAAAGCATGCGATCAACGTTCTAACTTCCCGGGGGATGCTAACCGACCCAAGCGAATCCGATATCGAGCTAGCCTTCCGCCGCTTGAGTTGCTCGCGGAACTGGGTGTCCAAACATGCACCCGAGCGTTTGCGATTCAAGGTTGCCGAAACCTTACCCGCCGAAGCTGTAGAGGGCCTTACCAAAAAACAAAAACAGGGTTTAACGCAACTGGCTGCTGATCTATCCTCGCGCGATTTCACCCCGGTCGAACTTCACAACCACATCTACGAACTCGCGCAGAGGGTCGGTCTGAAAGCGCCCGAGTTATTCAAGACGGTCTACCTCGCTCTGCTGGGTCGAGGGTCAGGCCCCCGCGTGGGCAACTTCATCTCGGTTCTCGATAAGGAGTTCGTCATCTCGCGTCTTAGGGAAGCTGCTCTTTGAGTCGGACTTTCATCTCCGGATGGCTCTGGACCAGCCGTTTGAAAACTTCCTCGAAACTTTCGTTCGGCATGAGTGCGCGTTGGATGAAAATCCCAGTGCGGCCCACATCTCCCCTACGGGTTAGGACCTGCACGCGCTCCCGAACTATATCCAGACCAACACCGACCCGCTTCGCCGCTTCAGCTTCCTTACCCATAACTGGACTTTCAATATGCCCTCGCGGCGTGGGCTCGATCAACATCAGGCGCTTATCGACACCCGGCACGCGAACCGCTCGCTTGACCTGTTCGGAGCTTGCCGCGCCCCCGAAATAATAGAACTCGACCTCTAGCCGCTTCGGCTTCACCAGCGGGAAAGTAACCAAACGGTCTTCTTCGATGTAAATGTGTGCCTTCGGGAGCTGCCAAGGCGTCGCCACGACTATTTCCCGGTTCATTGGCTCGAGCTTGGCCTCTCGAAGGGCTAGCTCGATCTTGTAGGATGGCACGACGTGAGGGACGAACACATCAACATCACTATCTTTACCGACGTCCCCACGGGCGACGCTCCCGTACACGATCGGATCGAACCCTTGCTTTACCATAACCTCCATCAGTTCCAGCGCACGCGTTCGTAGCTCCTTAAAAAATCGCCAGCGTTCTTCATCGTATACAATTTCGACGATGTCGGCGGCACGAACAGGCTTGACCATATCAAAGCCCTGTTTCACGGTCGCCGATGACGAAGTTCTTGCCAGACACGTGGAGCAAGGGTTTTACTTGCTCGGCGTTCAGCCTCCCCGCCTTCATCGCACCCTTCTGCGCATGCGCCACGACGACCCTTCCCGCCACCACAACATATTCGGGTCCCCGATGGATCCAATCGAGTTTGCACTCCAAATTAACCGGACACTCGGCGATTCGCGGTGGCTTCACTTTCTCGGAAGGTTCCCAGTTCAGGCCGGCTTTCTCGAGCTCGTTGACCCCCCGTGGAAAACTCTTGCTGCAGGTGTACATCTGCTTCTTGATTCGCTCCGGAACGAGGTTGAGGACGAATTCCCCCGTCTCGCTGACGTTGCGGTAGGTGTCGCTGTCGTAGCTGGTCGAGAAAATGACGATCGGTGGCTCTGATTCAACCGGCGTCACCCACGACATCGGCGCAGCGTTAATCCGTCCTTCTTTGTCGACCGTCGTGATCAAAACGATCGGCCGTGGAGCAATCAAACGATAAGCATCCTCCAAATCGACCAGCATACAATCACCTCAAACTTTCCTCGAGCCATTTTAAATATTCAGGTAACCCGCGCTCGATTGGGACCACCAAGACCTCGGGCACTTCATAGCTATGCAATTCTTTGATGCGTGGGATTAAGCGATCGAGTTTTTCGTCAGAGGTTTTTATCAGGAGCAGGTTTTCCCTCGCCCGCTCAAGTTTCCCGCGCCACCTATAAGTTGAACTTGCGCTCGGCAGGACACTAACGCAAGCCGCGAGCTTTTCCGACACCAATTTTTCACTTAGCCTTTTCGCCTCCGCCCGATTTTTCACCGTCGTCAACACCAGCGAGAACATACACTTCCCACGACAACAACCCGAACGCAGAGGTTTAAACTTTGCCGATGGTATAGACTACGGTGCCTCGAGATGCTTGAATGGGTGCTCGTCGCTCTTGCGCTGCTCGCCCTGTTCTGGGCATCCTTGGTCTTGGTGAATCGCCGATATCGTCTGGAGAAGCACGGCTTCACCATCACCCCGGGCATGCTGATGTGGCGCACCAAGCGAGGGTTACGATTCATCGACCGCGTGGCAAAATCCTCAAAACGAGGGTGGCGCACATTTGGGACCGTGGGCGCCGCGATCGGGATATTCCTGATGGCGTTCATTTTATTCAACGTCGCTTTTAACGCCGCGATCACCCTCACACAACCCACCCAAGCACTTCCGGGTGTGCGCTTCGTGCTACCCGGTGTCGTCCCCGGCCTGACTATCTTTGGGTGGTTGGTGGGTATAGCCAGCGTGCTTTTTGTTCACGAGTTCGCCCACGGGTTCGTGCTGCGTGCACAGGGGCTTAAGACGAAATCAGTTGGCGGGATGTTGTTGGTGGTAATCCCCGGCGCGTTTGTCGAACCAGATGAAAAACAGTTGAAGAAGGCGCCTATATTAAAACGCCTACGTGTCTTCGGTGCTGGGTCGTTCGCGAACATCTTGTTTGCCTTCCTGTGCTTAGGCATCCTCCTTCTCCTCTTGGTCCCCAAACCGGGCATTTATGTGTATGGCTTTGCCGAGAACTACCCCGCCGAAAATGTCTTGGATCCAGGCATGCGCATCCTCGAAATCGACAACGTGCCCATAAACACATACGAGGATTTCTACAGCTTCATGGACAACACCCAACCGGGGGATAATATCCAAATCTCAACCGACAGCGAGAATTTCCGAATCGAGCTGGCAAAACGTCCGGAGAATGAAAATAAGGGTTACCTTGGGGTAAGTACGATCTCAGCACGTTCCCACTCCGAGTTCGCCAATCCCCTATTTGACATGGGGGTGATGATGTTGGTGCTAACGGGGCGCCCTGAGTTCCACCCCTACGTCTACGATGCACGCGTGCCGTGGGGGTTGATAGATCTGATAAAGTGGATGTTCGTGCTAAACCTCGGCATCGGGCTGTTCAACCTCCTACCGATGGTGCCGCTCGATGGAGGTTACATCTTTCAGGGCATGGTCGAGCGAGCGAGCTCCAAACGAACGGCCAGGCGCGTGAGCCATGCACTCTCGATAATCGTGCTAGCGTTGCTCATCGTGAGCTTCATGCCCATGCTGGCGTGATGGAATGACTTGCATCAAAATTGTAGTAAAGCAGGTGGGGAAGAGACACAAACGCGAACTTCGACTCGCCCCCCACGCCACCATTGCTGACCTACTCAGGAAACTGGACCAAAACCGAGAGACCATCGTCGTGAGGCGGAACGGGAAGATAGTGGTAGAGGAGGAGCGGCTTTCAGATGGTGACCTCATCGAGATTTTGCCCATCGTCACAGGTGGTTAGGTGCTCAAGTGTACTTTTTGTGGGCGGCGCGCGGCTTATAACCGCCGCTATGCGGGCGTGCTCCTCTGCGATCGTTGCTTGATCAAAAGCGTTGAAAAGCGCTTCCGGCGCGCGATCGCTGAACACAAGCTTCTCTCGCCCGGTGAGCGGGTCGCGGTGGCGGTATCCGGGGGCAAGGATAGCATCGCGGCAATGCACTTACTGGTCGAGCATTGCGGGCGTAAAAATTGCGAGCTTGTGGCGATAACGATCGATGAGGGGATAAAGGGGTACCGCGATCAAAGCCTACCCATAGCCCGGGAAAACGCAAAATCGCTGGGCATCGAGCACTACGTGGTGAGCTTCAAACGAACTTTCGGCGCGACGCTCGATCAAATGGTCAGGCGCGCGAATGCCAGGAAAACTGAACTGAATCCCTGTACCTATTGTGGCGTGATGCGCCGCTCGCTGCTCAACCAAGCTGCCCGCGAACTGGGGGCGGACAAGCTCGCTACCGCACACAACCTCGACGACGAAGTCCAAGCAATCATGCTGAACTACGTGCGGGCCGACTTCTCCAGGCTACACCGCCTCGGGCCATCCTATCCACCGCGTGAAGGCTTCGTCCCTCGCATCAAGCCTCTGCGCGAGATCCCGGAGAAGGAGGTAGCGCTCTACGCCCTGCTCCGCGGACTAGAGGTGCACCTCGCCGTCTGCCCTTACACAGGGGGGATCCACACCGAGATTCGCGATTTTTTGAACCGAATCGAGGCCAACCACCCGAACTCGAAATTCATGATCCTGCGGATGTTCGACCGGCTAAAGCCCCAGCTCGCGCGAATCGTGCCCGAGTTTGAGATGCGAAGGTGTAAAAATTGTGGCGAGCCGACCTCAGCGAACATTTGCAAGAGCTGTGAACTCCTAAAGGAACTGGGATTGCGACGGTTGCGGAAAACCCTTATTTCTCCAAAATCCAGTTAAATACGGCGGCGAGCTAGGTCGGGCGGCTACCCCTCGCCTGTGACCACAAATGGGGTTTATGGTGGGATCAAAGCTCGGGGACGGCGTCGGAACCGTGCGTCGACCTGGTTTCCGGCGAAGAAGTCCCGTCCTGCTGGGTCGGCGGCGGCAGGGCCTCGGTCGTAAGGCCGGGGAGAACTGCCCTCACCTGCCGAACCCCGTGAGGACCGGAAGGTAGCAACGGTAGGCAGGACGTTTGGTGCTGGCAGATCACGGGATGGAGCTAGGGACCAGCAATCGTCGCGTGGGGAAGGCATCAACTTCGGGCGCGCTCGCCGCCTTCGCCGGGGTAGCCTAGCCAGGTATGGCGACAGGTTGCTACGGGTGAAAACCCGCAAATACCTGTTGGTCCTTTGGGCCTCCAGGGTTCAAATCCCTGCCCCGGCGCCACCCTTAAGTTTTCTCGGGCCAAAACGTGAGCGGTGGACAGATGCCGGAAGCACCGACTTTGACCGGGCGGGTGGTCTTCCAGTACTTCTACGATGTCGGGGGTAACATCGAGCTTGAGCGCGTACCCAAACAAAAACTCGCGGTGGTCGAACGCCATGTCCCAAGGGGAACAAGAATTTTAGCACCGAAATATGAGGAGGTGGGTTTCCGGCCGATCAAGGTCGACCTCGGTGCAAGGAAAATCGACCGGCACAAGGCCACCATCGAGGGGCACATTTTCCCCATCGGCGTCATAGGAATCAACATAAACATCGAATTCCGCAGGGCTAACTTCGAGGGCATCACAAAACTCGTCACCCTGAACGAAAGGCGGGTGAAAGTGGGTGAAAAGGAAATCGACTTCGACGAGCTGCCACTCGAGCTCTTCAAGGACCTCATGAAAACGATAAAACCCGCGATAGTTTATCCATACCCCGCGTTCGAGCTCCCGGAAATCTACACCCTCATCTTGATCGCCGGGTCCGAACCGAGGCTGGAAGCGGAAGATTTCTTGACCAAGTTTCGAAAGCAGACGGCGGGGCTGCTGCGCGGGGAACGAGACTGGCGCTCGCTCAGCGACAAGGAAGTCGAAGATGCCCTGAAGCCTTACCTGAGTTATTCCGACGAGGACATCGTAATCGTCGACTGGTACGCGGCGCTCATCAGCGGCGCGGCCGAGTACACCGACGAGCTCGTGCGAATGATCGAGTTCGCGCGGATCCAACTGCTCGAGCTCAAGACCTACGACCGCTTGCTCGACCGCCGCGTGGAACGGGCCTACAGTTCCCTTCGCACCGCCCTCGCTGGCCCCCGCATGGGCATAACTTGGCGAAGCCGCCCCTATGGGGAGCTTGCTCGAACCGCGAGTGAGCTGGCGGAACTGCGCATCGAGGTCATGGACTACGTGGGGGACCTCCGCAACATCCTGAAGTTCACGGGAGAGTGGTACTTGGGGAAGCTCTACCGCGTCGCGAGCGAGCGCTTCCGCATCGCCGACTGGCTGGCGTTAGTCGACAAGAAGCTCAATCAGTTGCAGGAGCTCTACGCCATGGCGATGGAGCGCATCGACGTGCACCGCGCGACCACCCTTGAGTTCCTGATGATGCTGCTAATCGTGGCCATAGTCGTGCTCGAGGTAATTATGATCGCCCAGGGGCTCTAGGCGAGTACGCTTTTATCTGTGGGAACAAAAAATCAACTGGGCCCGTGGTCTAGTGGTTAAGACGCCACCCTTACAATCTCGATGGGAAAGGTGGAGATCCCGAGTTCGAGTCTCGGCGGGCCCACCACTAACTTCTTTCCAAAAGCTTCCGGATTTCAGCGTGAAGTATCTTAAAGCGCTCGAGTGCCGGATGCGTTGCTCCCAGGTCCGATTTAAACCACTCCAAAGCACCCTCGTAAGAAGTCGTGCGGTGCCCCATCGCGAGCTTGTCGGCATAGGTGACGACTTTCTCCTCGAGCGTGCGGGGCATGAAATCCCGCGCTGGGAGTCCGAGCTCCCTCGCCTCCTCGGCTGGAATTCCGGCACCCAAATGACACTCGGCGAACCGCGCAAATTTGTTTAACTTAAGGCCCCGCAGGATCTTGGCCCCTTCGACCCCATGCCTGATGCCGTGCGTCCGAGCCCGCCCGATGTCGTGCAGCAATGCACCCAGACTCACGAGGCGCAGGTCGAGCTTGTGACCATTCGCACGAATTCGCCGGGCGAGCCTTAGAGAAATCCGCTCAACGGCAAGCGAGTGCTGAATAACTTCTCTCGAACAACCAACCTCGTGCAGAGTGCGAAGCGCTTCCTCGCGACCGAACAACTAGCTCACCATTGGTTAGGAATAGGCAATACCACTTATTTCTTTTCTTTTTGGCGGTAAACAGTTATCAACACGCACTGAAAAATTAAAGATCACCACTCCCGTGAGCCACAAATGGTTTAAATGTGAACCGCCGAATTTCTAAGGAGGCAATAAGTGAGGACCGAGAGTTTTAGGCGTGGGCTGGGTTCTATCTTGCTAGTTTCTGTGATAGTGTTTTCGATGACTCTCTCGATGACATGTGTAGCTCCACCAGTTCTCGCAGACGCGGTCATCTCCTACCCGGGACACCAGCTGCAGCCGCAGAACATCTTCGATGTCCCCCAAGGTCATACCTTCACCCTCAGACATAGGCTGGCGTGGGACGAGCCAAGTGAGTCCGGATACTGTATGGTCGTAATCTACTGGGACTACTTTGGCGGCAATGCGTATCACTTCACCCTCGAGGGTGCGGTCGCGTACTTCGATGATGATGGCGACAACTTGCCTGACCCAGGCGTTGCCATGATCGATAACACAGTGCAAACAAGAGACAACGGGACCATGTACGTAATCGGCATGTCAAACACGGCCGGAGATTGGAGGGATGGGGAATTCAATGTCGACATAACGCTACGCGCGAGCGGGCCCGATGGCACTCCCCACGCAGCCACGGATAATCATCCGATCTATTACGCTATTGTACAAAGCCTCGAATCCGTCCCGCCAAGCACCGCAGTCCCGTTAGTCACCGTGCGGGTGCTCGGCCGGGGCATAGCCGTATCGATCTCGCCTGGTTACCAGGGCGGGGAGCCCGGGGCGACGCTAAGCTACGCCGTCACAGTGAAGAACACGGGGATCGTCGAGGACAATTATGATTTAATTGTTACGGATAGTGTCGGCTGGGGCCCATCGCTCTCTGAAAATCGATTTGAAAACGTGGCGCCTGGCGAGGACAGGGTGGCTACGTTGAGCGTCATCATACCAAGCGACGCGCTGTCGGGCATGGAGGACAGTATGACCGTCACCGCGATCTCGCAGTCGGATCCG